>JAJZQS010000015.1 GCA_021806745.1 bacterium | reverse complement strand
GGGTCATCGGCGTGATTTCGCCGTGGAACATGCCGTTTTTGATTCCGTTCGGAGACGCGTTTTGCGCGATGCTGGCCGGAAACGCGGTTTTGCTCAAGCCCTCCGAGCGCGCCGCGCGCACCGCGTTATGGCTGGAATCGGCGGCGGCCGCGACGGGACTTCTGCCCGAGGGGTTGTTGTCGGTCGTGCCCGGGCGGCGCGAGGCCGGGGAACGCGTGGTCGACGCCTGCGATTTGGTGCTGTTCACCGGTTCGCGCGAGACCGGACGCGCGGTCGCCCAGCGCGCGGCGGCGCGTTTGAGGCCCGCGATCCTGGAACTCGGCGGCAAGCATCCGATGATCGTTCTGGAAGACGCTCCGCTCGAACGCGCTTCGGCCGCCGCGGTCTGGGGGGCTTTCCAGAACCTCGGCCAGGTCTGCGTGGGAGTGGAGCGGGCCTTCGTGGAAGGCGCGGCCTACGAGGCGTTCGTCGAGCGCGCGCGACGCCGCATGGAGGCGCTTAGGCCCGGGGAGATGGGGCGGTTCGTTCTCCCGGCCCAGCTTGATCGAGTTCTGGCCCAGCTCGAAGACGCGCGCGCGAAAGGAGCTCAGGTCATCGGCGGCGAGCCTCTCGATAGGATCGAGGGACGCATGAGCCCGGCGCTGGTGCTGGGAGCGCGCCCGGAGATGCTGGTGATGCGCGAGGAGACTTTCGGGCCCGTTTTGCCGGTCATGCGCGTGGCGCGCGCCGAGGAGGCCGTCGCGCTGTGCAACGCCGGCGAACTCGGACTGGCCGCCAGCGTCTGGTCGCGGGACCTGGAAAGAGCCGAGCGCCTGGCCGCGGCGCTTGACGCGGGCATGACCGGAGTCAACGAGCCCGGCACGCACTACGCGTTCGGGGGGCTTCCCTTCGGCGGCGTGAAGTCCAGCGGGATGTGGCGCCGCCATGGGGAAGAGGGGCTTCTCGCCTTGACCCAGGCGCAGTCGCTGATCGTGCACGAATGGCCGGCGGACGTGCCCGACCCATGGTGGTATCCCTACGAGGCGCGGAAAACCTCCCTGTTGTCCCGCCTTATCGGCCTGCCGTGATCATCGGCGTTCACGCGTCGGTGCGCGCGGGACTTGTCTGGGCGCTCGAAGAGGCGCGCGCGCTGGAGTGCGAATCGCTGCAAATTCTTCCCTACCCGCGTCACCATGATCCGTCGGTCGAGGAATTGGCCGAGTTCGCCGCCGCCAGGCGCGCGCTGGCCCTGAAAATTCTGCTGGTGCACTCCCGCTTCGTGCCAAGCCTGGCCTCGCGCGAGCCGCGGCGGCGCGCGCTGTCGGTCGCGCACCTGGCCCATGAACTGCGGCTGTGCGCGGGGCTTGGCGGCGACGCCTATGTACTGCACGCCGGCGCGTACTCTCCGGGGGACTCGTTTGAAGACGGCGCGCGCGCGTTCGCGGAGTCGGTCCGGCGCGCGATCTGCGACGCGCGGTTTTCCGGCGAGATCCTGCTCGAGAACGTCCCCGGCGGCGGCCGGCGCATGGGCGCGACTTTGGAGGAGCTGGCGGCGCTGCGCGACGCGCTCGGGGCCGGCGTGCGCGCGGGCTTCTGCCTGGACACGGCCCACGCGTGGGCGGCGGGCTACGACTTGTCCCGGGTCGAGGGCGTCTGGCGTCTGCTCGTGCGCGCCCGCCGTCTTCTCGGCGAGGACGGGGTGCGCGCGTTCCACCTCAACGACACCCGCGCCCTGCTCGGCTCCGGCCGCGAGAACCACTGGCATTGGGGCCAAGGGCGCCTCGGGACGGAGTGCCTGGGGGCGTTCGTGCGGCGCGAGGAGTTCGCGGCGACGCCCGCGATCCTGGAAACGCCCAAGGAGCCGGGGGCCGACGCGGCCAACTTGGCGCTGGCTCGGTCTCTGGCCGCGGCCTAGGCCGACAGGCGCAGGCCTTCTCGGCCGAGCACGACCTTGAGCTTGTAGCCCTTCTCGGCCACGCGCGCCTCGGCGGCCTTGCCCATCTTGTCGAGCGTCTCGTCCGAGTAGCGGTCGTCATGATGGACGAGCACCAGCTGCTTGACGTCGTTGCGGCCGGCGAAGTCCACCGCGGCCAGGAAGCTGGAGTGGCCGCTGTTCCGGTTGGCCCTGTAGTCCTCGTCGGTGTAGCGGCCGTCGTGAAAGAGGACGTCGCAGCCGCGCACGAGGCCGCCGAGCTTCTCGTCGTAGTCCTGCAAGGCGGTGGCGAACTCCCCGTAGAGCTCGCTGTCGGGGACATAGGAGATCTTGCGGTCCTCGGCCGCCAGGGAAAAACCCAGCGTGGCTCCGGGGTGGTTCGCGTAGAACGCCGACATTCGCACGCCGGGCAGTATCTCGTAGGTCTGCTCGATGAGTTCGTAGAGCTCGATCTTGCACGGCGGCGCGTCGCCGCCGAAGCCCGGCTCCAGCGCCGCGGCGACGAGCTCTTCCAGCGGCTTGTCGGGCTCGCGCGCGCCGGCGATGTTGAGCGTGTAGGACGCGTCGCGTGCGCACGGAAAGCCCGCCAGCCCCTCGACGTGGTCGGGGTGGAAGTGGGTGAGGAAAATCCACAGTTCCTTGCGCTTGCCCGTTTTCTGGAGCTCGTTGCCCAGCAGAATCAGGCCCGAGCCCGCGTCGAAGACGATGAGGCCGTTGGCGAGTTCGACCGACACGCAGGAGGTGTGCTTGCCGTAGCGCGTGACCATCGGCGACATCGCCGAGGAGGTGGAGCGGCAGCCCCAGACGGTCATCTTGATCTCGGGCTTGACCTCCGGCGGCGGGGCCGAAGGGGGGCGGGCGATCTTTTTGGGCTCGTGGCCCTCGGTCTTGAGGATCGCGGCGATTTTTTGCGGGAAGGCGTCCACGTCGTAGGGCTTCTCGATGAAGTCCTCGGCGCCGAATTGGCGCGCGCGGTTCTTCTCGGCCTCGAATGATTTCCCGGAGACCACGATCGCGTGGATTTTCTCGGTCTCGGGATCGCTTTTGAGCTTGTGCAGCAGCGTCAGCCCGTCGATGCCCGGCATCAGGATGTCGAGCACGACCAACGACGGTTTTTCTTTCTTGATCGTGTCGACGGCCTTCAGGCTGTCGGAGACGAGCATGACGGTGAAGCCCGCGTCCTTGACGAGTTCCAGAGACAGGGCTCCGACGATCGGGTCGTCGTCTACGATGATGACCTGGGTGGGCATCGGGGGCACATTCTATATAATATGAATCATGAGAATCATGGCCGGAGACAGCCGCGGGCGGCGCTTCAAGAGCGTGCCCAAGAGCCTGCCGGTCAAGCCGATCTCGGCGCGCATCAAGAAGTCGGTCTTCGACATCCTGCGTCCGCGCTTGGGCGCGGCGCGCGTGCTCGACGTCTACGCGGGCACCGGGTCGGTCGGACTCGAGGCCCTTTCGCGCGGGGCCGCGTCGTGCTTTTTCATCGACCTCGACAAGCGCTGCCTGGCCGTCGTCGACCAAAACCTGGCGGCTCTGGGATTTTCGGCCAAGGGCCGCACCGCCTACGGCGACGCGCTCCAGGACTTGTCGTGGGTGACTTTCCGCGCGGGAGTGCCGGCTTTCGACTTGATCTACCTGGGTCCGCCCTATCGCGACGAGCAAAACCGACCTCTGGCCTATTCGACGCCGACGCTGGCGCGCGTGATCTCCGCGGGCTTGGCCGCGGAAGGCGGGCTTGTGCTCGTGCAGCATCACGTCCGCGAGCCAGTCGAGCCGCCGGCGGGCTGGGCGCGCTCGCGGCGCGAAAAATACGGCGACACCTTCGTCGATTTCTTCGAGCGCGCGCCCGCGGCCTGATGGAGCTTTCGTTCACGCGCTACCGGATATACCGGGAGTGCCCGTGGAAATACAAGCTCATCTTCGTGGACGGCCGCCGCATTCCGCCGACGGCGAAATCGTCGTTCGGCCTGTCCATCCACCGCGCGCTGGAGGACTGGCTGTCCTCGGGCGACGACTCCGAGGAGGCGCTGTCGGCCGCGCTGCGCGCGGCGTGGCGGCGCGACGGCTACGCCGACGAGGACGAGGAGTCGCGCTGGCGTCTCAAGGCCGAGCGGGCGCTTCATCGTCAGCGGGAAGTCGAGCTGTCTCGCCGCTCGCGCGTGGTCGCCCTTGAAAAGGAGTTCGTCTGGGAGCTGGGAGCGCACACGGTGCGCGGCATGATCGATCGCGTCGACCAGGGGCCCGACGGCGCGTACGAGCTGATCGACTACAAGACCGGCCCTTCCGTCCCCACGCCCGCCCAAGTGGCGGCCGACGCCCAACTGCGCTTCTACGCGCTGGGCGCGCGTAGCGCGCTGGGCTTTTCGCCGGCGACGCTGACCGTCGACTGCGTGGTCGCCGGCGCGCGCGTGAGCGCGGCCTACGATCCGTCCGGAGAGGCCGCGCTGCGCGCCGACGCGGCCGCGGCGGCCGACGCGGCCGCGGGCGGGGTGTTTTTGCCGAACGCGTCGTTTTGCCCGCGCTGCGACTTCCGCCGCGACTGCGCTTACTCGGCGGTGAAATAGGTGCTATGATCGTGCCGCCGGATCGTTTCGGGAGGTCGAGATGAGGATGTCCGCCGTCGGCCGCCTCGCGGCCGCTTCGTTCGCGCTGAGCCTGCTCGTGGGCGCGGCGCTGTCGCGCCGCTCCGGGACCGCCGCTTCGCCGCGCTCGTCCGCGCGGCCGCTGATCGGCCTGTCGCTGGACACGCTCAAAGAGGAGCGCTGGCAGCGCGACCGCGACGCGTTCCAGAAGCGCGCCGACGAGCTCGGCGTCGATTTGCTCATCCAAGCCGCCAACAGCGACGACACGCGCCAGATGCAGGACGTGCAGGCCCTGATCAGCCGGCGCGTGGGCGCTTTGATCATCGCGCCGCACAACGGCGCGGCGATGGCCCGGGCCGTCTCGCTCGCGCACGAGGCCGGCATTCCCGTGATCTCCTACGACCGACTGATCACCGGTGCCGACGAGGACCTCTACGTCTCCTTCGACACGGTGCGCATCGGCCGCATGCAGGCCGCCGCGCTGCTTGACGCGCTCAAGGGCCGCCGACCGATGCGCATCGTGCGCATCCAGGGCGCGAAGACCGACAACAATTCGTTCCTGCTCAAGCAGGGGCAAGACGAGGTGCTCGCGCCGCTGATCGCCGACGGCAGGGTCCGCGTCCTGCACGAGGACTGGGCCGAGGACTGGAAGCCGGAAAACGCCAAGAAGATCATGAACGCCGCGCTGACCGAACACGGCCACGCGATCGACGGCGTGCTGTGCGCCAACGACGGGACCGCCGGCGGCGCGATCCAGGCGCTGACCGAGGAGGGGCTGGCCGGAAAAGTCGCCGTCGTCGGACAGGACGCGGAACTCGTCGCCTGTCAGCGCATCGCGGCCGGCACGCAGACCGCGACGATTTACAAGCCGACGCGGCTGGAGGTGGACGCCGCGCTCGACGCCGCGCTCAAGATGATCCGCGGCCGTCCCCTGATCGCGCTGGCCCAGACCGACAACGGCGCCGGCCGCATCCCGAGCGTGCTGCGCGACACGATCGCGGTCACGCGCGCGAACTTGTTGGACACCGTCGTCAAGGACGGCTACCACTCCTACGACGAGGTCTATCAAGGCGTTCCCGCCGCCGCGCGGCCGAGGCGGCCGTGAGCGCGCCGCTTCTCGAGGCGCGCGGGATCGTCAAGTCGTTTCCCGGAGTCGTGGCCCTGCGCGGGGTCAGCTTCGACGTGCGCGCCGGCGAGATCCACGCGCTGTGCGGCGAGAACGGCGCGGGAAAATCCACGCTGATCAAGGTTCTGTCGGGCGTGCATCCGTTCGGCTCCTACGACGGCGACATTCTCGTCGACGGCGCGCCGGCGCGCTTCCTGTCGGTCGCCGACGCGCAGAAGGCGGGCGTGGCGGCGATCGCGCAGGAACTCGCGCTGGTCCCGGCGCTCAGCGTGGCCGAGAACGTGCGCCTGGGCGACTGGCCGACGAAGTCCGGCCTCGTGGACTGGGTGGAGGCGCGCAGGGACGCGCGCGAATGGCTGGAGCGTCTGGGCCTGGACGCGGACTTGGACACCCCGGTCGAGAAGCTCGCGGCCGGCCAGCGCCAACTCGTCGAGATCGCCAAGGCCTTGCGGCGCCGAGCCCGAGTGCTGATTCTCGACGAGCCGACCGCGGCGCTGGCGGAATCCGAGGCGGTGCGGCTGATGGATCTGGCGCGTACGCTGCGCGCCGAGGGCATCGGCATCGTCTACATCTCGCACCGCCTCGACGAGGTGTTTTCCCTGGCCGACCGCGTGACCGTGCTGCGCGACGGCGCCACGGTGTCCACTCGCTCCGCGTCAGGGGCCGACCGCTCGGCGGTCATCCGCGACATGGTCGGGCGCGAGATTTCCGACTTGTTCCCGCGGCGGGCGCCGCACCCGGGCGCGGTGCGCCTGCGCGCGGCGGGCTTGTGCGCGCGCGACGAGGGGGGAACGCGGGAACTGCGGGACATCTCGTTCGAGGCTCGCGCCGGCGAGGTGTTGGGCATCGGCGGACTCATGGGCGCCGGGCGCAGCGAGCTTCTGCTGCATTTGTTCGGCGCCTGGGGCGAGCGCGTGGGCGGCACGCTCGAGCTCGACGGGGCGCCGTTTTCGCCGGCGTCGCCCAAGGAGGCGCTGGAGGCGGGGCTGTCCTTGGTGGCCGAGGATCGGCGCCGCCAGGGCCTCGTGCTCGGGCAGTCGGTCGGCTTCAACCTGTCGCTGTCGACTCTCGACGCGCTCAGCCGGGGCGGCCTCGTGGACGCGGCCGAGGAGCAGTCGCTCAACGCGCGCGACCGCGAGGATTTGCGCATCAAGACGCCGTCGCTGGACTCCGTCGTCGGGGGGCTTTCCGGAGGAAACCAGCAGAAAGTGCTCATCGGCCGCGCGCGGCGCAGCGCGCCGAAGGTCCTTCTGCTCGACGAGCCCACGCGCGGCGTCGACGTGGGCGCCAAAGTCGAGATCTACGAGCTCGTCAACCGGATGACCGAGCGCGGCATCGCGGTGATTCTCGTGTCCAGCGAACTGCCCGAACTCATCGGAATGTCGGACCGCATCGTCATGCTGCGCGAGGGCCGCTCGGCCGGGGAATTCTCCCGCGCCGAGGCCACGCAGGAGCGCCTGATCGCGGCCGCGCTGGGACAGTCGGAGGGCGCGTGAGCGCCGCGCGCGCGCGGTTGGGCGGCGACGCGTCGCGGGCGCTGGCGCTGGCGGCCATCGCGGGAGTGTTCGCGGTCTTGTCGCCGGATTTTCTGGGCGCGCGCAACTTGTCGATGCTCGCCATCGAGCTGTCGACGACCGCGATCCTGGCGCTGGGGATGTTCCTGATCATCCTTCCCGGCCACATCGACCTTTCGGCGGGTTCGGGCGTGGGGTTGATCGGCGGCGTCGCCGCGGTGCTGGTCACGCGCGAGGGCTGGCCCGCGCCCGCGGCCATGGCCGCGGCGGCGGCGCTGGCGGTGCTGCTCTGGCGGGCGATGGGCCGCACCATCGTGTCCCAGCGCATGCCGGCGTTCATCATCACGCTGGGCGGGCTTTTGGCCTTCAAGGGCCTGTTCTGGATGGTGATTCGCAACGCGACGGTGCCGGTCTCGCCGGCCGGCGCGCTCAACGTCTACGCGCGGCTGACCACCACCTACCTGCCGCCCGCGTGGGGCTGGGCGCTGACCGCGGCGCTGGCGGCCGTCTTGTTCGGGCGCTGGGCGCGCGCGCGCGCGCGCGGCGGGAGCGGCGGCGACGAGGAGGGCTTCCTGCGCGCGCTGATTTCCGTCCAGCTCGCGGCGCTGTTCACGGCCGTGGTCAACGGCTTTCGCGGCGTCCCGCTGCCGGCGGTTTTCCTGGCGCTGAGCTACGCGGCCGTCGTGGTTTTGACCGAGCACGCGCCCTTCGGTCGGCGCCTGTTCGCCATCGGCGGCAACGAGGAGGCCGCGCGCCTGGCCGGCATCGATGTTCACGGCACGGTCGTGACCGCCTTCGCGCTGATGGGCGCGGCGGTGGCGGTCACCGGATTTCTGCAGACCGCCTACGCGGGCGCTTCAACGACGACCGTCGGCGATCTGATGGAACTCGACGCGATCGCGGCCTGCGTGATCGGCGGCACCAGCCTCAACGGCGGCCGCGGCAGCGCTCGGGGCGTGATTTTCGGCGCGCTGATCATGGCGACCTTGCTCAATGGGATGACCTTGCTTGCCGTCGCTCCCGAGATCAAGTATGTGACCCGCGGCGTCGTGCTGGCGCTGGCGGTGTGGCTTGACGCGCGGCTGTCGCGCTGAGCGTCAGTGCGATTTGGTATCATCGCCCCCGGACGGTACGCGTGCGGTGCCGCGCGCGGCCTTCAGCCCGCGATTGAGTTGCGGTCGCCCTTGCTCCCCGAATCAGGACGATGAACGACGGCACCCGCGCTTCCATGGCCTTGCCGTTCAGTCGTCGGTTGGTCTTCGCGGCCTTGGCTCTGCTTGTCCTGCCGTCGGCCGCTGAAATCTTCGGCTTGAATGCGTGGCGCGTCCTCCATTACGACCGATCATGGGCGGCGATTTTTTGGTTCGTTCTCGGCTCGTCCGTTCCTTACCTGATCGTCGCGACCGCCACGGCCTTTTGGGCCGTGCGGGCGGGAACCTTGGAGCGTGCGGGCGGGAAACTCCCGGCCGCGAAGGCGGCGCCGTCCTTGATCGTGCTGGCGTCGCTTTTGGCGATACTCGTCGCCGTGGAGCGTCCGAGCCTGCGGGATTGCCTTCTGACCGGCGCGATCACCGTCCGAAAAGGAGCCGTGCAAGTCGAGGGTCCGTTTGGCTTGTCGATGCCGATGACCGCGGTCCCGCTCGAGGAGGCCTCAGGCCTGGCGCGGGAAATCCTTCCTGGAGCGCGTCAACCGTACGACGCCGAGATAAGCTGGTACGGCGTCAGGACTCGTGCCGCCGCGGCGCCCGGCGTTCGCGCGATCGTCTCCGCCGGCGGATCTTTCGCCGACGTCACCTCCGAATGGCTGACGCTAGAGCCCGGAGAAGGCCGTTTTTTTCGCCGCGTGCTGCGCGTGGGGCCCGGCCCGACGACCGCCGCCTTGAGCTCCACCCGCACGGGAGAGCCGTCGTCCTATTTTCTTGACGCGGAGGAAGACTCCGATCCTCAGGGAGCCGCCCTCGACGCGGGCGGTTCGGACCGCGTCTACCGAAGTTCGATCGACACGGAAAAGAAAAACGTGCCCCTGGCCCCCGCGTTCTCATGCGAAGGCCTCCATACGGACCGAGGCTACGCGGTGATCGTTCTCTCGGGCTCGACTTGGCGCGCCCATGATCTTTCTCGCCTGCTCAAAGACCGCGGACGGATATGGATCGAAGCCGACGGCCTCAAACCGGGCGATTGGGAGGTTCAACTCGTGGCCGACGGCGCGAGGACCCAGTCCATTCCGCTGGCGAAGTTCGAGCCCGACCCGCGCAAGGACGGCGCGCTGTCGTATCCTTTGGAAAGCGTGCGTTGGGGGGCGGTCGATCCCTCCGACGTCGAGGGCGCGGCCTTGCGCTTCGTCGGGGCGCCGGGTTTTTTCCGCGTCCGATTTTTCAAGATCGGGGTGCGGCCTTCGACGGCCGGCGACGGGCCGTTCGCCTTGGGCGCGACGGCCGCGGTGAACTCGCGCGGACCGGCTCAGGAGGCGCTTTTTGCGGCCGGCCCCGCGGGCGGCGGTCCGCTTTTCCGAGACTGGCCGATGCTTTTGCGCGGACTTGCCGCACTGATTTTGTTGATCGGTTTTCTAGGGCCGCGCGCTTTCCTGTCTTTCGGCGCCGAGAATCCGGTCGCGTTCTGCCTGGGAACGGCGGCCGGGCTGGCCGCGCCCGTCGCGATCCGGTTGGCGCTGCCCTTTGTCATCGAGCCGCGCCCGGAATTCATGCCGCTCGCCCTCGTCTGCCTCGACGCGGGCATGATTTGGGTCGCGTCGGCCGAGAAACCGCGCGCGCCTCGCCCCCCGGCGGCTTCGGCGTCCGGCGCGAGGATTTATGCCTGGCTTGACGCGCTCAAAGTCGCCGCGGCCGTTTCCGTGATCGCCATCCATGTCGCCTCGGACCCCCAGGGCTTTCCCTTCCGGGATTTCCCGACGGGCGAGCGCGTCGTGCCGCTCCTGTTCCGGGCCTTGGCCTTGTGCTTCGATTACCACGTCTTCTTCATCGTCTCTTTTTTCCTGCTCGCCGACAGCATGAGGCGCCGCCCCAGGCGCTATGCCGACGTCATCCGGACCAGGCGCGGCCGCATCCTGCGGCCTTTCGCGTTTTGGTCGGCGGCGTTTCTGCTGTGGAGGAACGTCAAGGCGTCGGCGTTCGGCTACTCGGGGGCCTACCGCCGCGAGTTGGCGCATTGGTCCACGTGGCTTGTCCTTCCCCTGGGCACGGCCCAATATCACCTTCATTTTCTTCCCCTGCTCGCGGCCTTGACGCTCTTCTACCCGTTCTTCGCCCCGGCCGTGGAGAGGCCGAGCTTGGGCCTTGGCTTGGCGACCCTCGCGCTTTTGCCGATCACGGACCCTTGGATCTACGGCCATGTCGCCTCTCCGGTCCTGAGAGACTATGCGCTGTTCGCGTCAAAAACCATGGCCTATCTCGGCTACGGATTCTTCGGCTTCGCGATGTACGGCGTCCATTCCCGGGGCCTGCCGTCCGGCCGACGGCGAATCTGGCGGCTTGCCGCCGCGGCCCTCGGCGGCGCGTCCCTGGCGATCATCGCCGGACACATGCTCAAGGCCGCCGCCGCTGGCGACTGGCCCGCGGTGCCGTTTCTCACGCACATGGCCCTCGGCCTCGCGCCGGCCGCGGCGTTCCTTCTCTTCATGACGGCCGACACCGGCCAGACGCGACCCTTTCCTTTGCTGCGCGAGATGAGCCGCCTGAGCTACGGCGTCTATCTGATCCACCCCGCGTTTCTCGACCTGATGGAAATCGCGGAACGCTCCCTTCGCTGGCGGCCGGCCGCCGTCGCGGGATTGAACCTCGTCTGCGTTCTGGCGGCCTCCATCGTGGCGGCCCGGCTGATCGCGGCAAGCCCGCGTTGGTCCTGGACGATCGGAGCCGAATCGTGAAGCGCTTCGCGCGGGCCCTTCAAAGACCAGGCCTTCGGCGCGCCGTCTTCGCCGCGTACTTCGTTTTCACCTGCGGCTACCTCTTCTGGCGCGTCGCGTTCACCTGGAACGGCGAGCATCCGGTCTATTCGGGACTTTTTCTCGTCGCGGAAATCGCCTGCATCCTGTCCGCGTTTCTTTTCTACGTGCTCGTTCTGGAACGAAGAGAGCGCGCTCCCGTCGCGCCCGAGGCGGGACTGTCTGTGGATGTGCTCATCGCGACCTACAACGAGGACGCTGCGCTGCTGCGCCGGACGGCCGTCGCGGCCCGTGACATGAGTTACCCGCACCGGACCTTCCTCTGCGACGACGGACGCAGGAGCGAGGTCTCGGCGCTGGCGCGCGAGATTGGGATCGGCTACATCACCCGGCCCTCCAACGAGCATTTCAAGGCGGGAAACCTCAACAATGCCTTGGCCCGGACGGACGGCGATTTCGTGATGGTGTTGGACGCCGATCACGTGCCCAGAGCGCATTTCCTCGACGCCGTGCTCGGCCATTTCCGCGACCCCCGGACGGCGCTCGTCCAGACCCCGCAGGTCTACTACAACATCGACAGTTTCCAGCACAGTGTCTCCGCCCCGCGCCGCAGGTTCTGGCACGAGGCGGCTGTGTTTCATCACGCGATGCAGCCCGGTGCCGACCGTTTCAACGCGGCGTTTTTCATCGGTACCGGGGCGGTCCTGCGGCGCTCCGCTCTCGAAAAGATCGGGGGGTTCGCGACCGGAAGCATCACCGAGGACATCCATACCTCGATGCGCCTGCACGCGGCGGGCTTTCGTTCGGCCTACGTTGACGAGGCCCTGGGCTTTCTTTTGGCCTGCGACACGCCCTTCGCCTACGCGCGCCAGAGGCTGCGCTGGGCCCAGGGTTCCATGCAGGTCCTGCGCCGGGAAAATCCGCTGTTCAAGAAAGGCCTGACGATACTCCAGAAGCTGGGTTATGCCAACTCGCTGGGCGGCTATCTGCTGGCCTACCAGCACCTGCTGTTTTATCTCGCGCCGGGGATTTATCTGTTGACCGGCGTGTCGCCCATCGCCGCGAGCTCCGGCTTCGGGTTTTATTTCTTTTGCGCGCACATCGTCGTCGACATCCTGGTCTACAAGCTGCTCGGGGCGCCGCACGCCAGGCTGTTTCTCGGCGAATGCTACAAGGTCCTCAACGCTCCCATTTTTATCCGCGCCTCCCTGCGCCTCGTCAAGCCGGAAGGCCTGGCTTTCCACGTGACTCCGAAGGGGGCGCACGAGGCCCTGCCCTACTCACTGATTGTCCCCTCCGCGCTTCTGGCGGCATTCAACCTGACCGCCGTTTCGGTCGGAATCCTGCACATCGTGTTTCGCGACGGCCGGATCGAGGCTCTTCTTTTGACGACCTACTTCGCGGGCTATTTCGCCTTGGTCTCCGTCCTGGCTCTCTGGCACGTGTTCAGTCGCCGAGCGGCGAGGGAGCAATTCGCTTTTCCTCTTTTGGCCGAGGCCGTGTTGCGCGACGGCGCGGGCCGGACCGTCCGGGGGCAGTGCCGGCGTTTGAGTCCGGAAAGCGCTTACGTGGTCTCGGAACTGGACCCGCCGGTCGGCGAGCGGGTCATGATCGCCATCCGCGGGATCGGCGTGTCGCGGGAGATTGCGGGAGAGGTGACCGGCGTCCATCCAAACCCGGACTCCCGCCGTCCCGGTCATGGGATCGCCAAGATCCGTCTGCTGGACGCGACCGATGAGGAAAAGGATGCCATCGACCGTTTTCTTCTTGAACGGGCCCTCCCGGCGTTCCTGTCGGGATTTAAGGACGGACCCCGCATGGGGCCGGCGGTCGACGCGGCTCACGGGCTCGACATCATCCGGGGCTATGTGCCCATTCATTCCGACATGATCTAGGCGGACTCATGAAAATCCCAATTCATTCCCAGCGTGAAAAAACCATCAAGTGGGCGACGATCGTCCTGTCCATGTCCGTCTACGTGGGCCTGCTTTCCTACGTGGCCTATCAGATGGAATTGGCGGCGCGCCGCAGTCCGTCCCTGATCTCCGCTCGCGACGGCGTCCTCTATCGCGGCTCGGAGAAGTTGCTGATCAAGGGCATCGGCTGGGACCCGACGCGTCCGGGAGAACTGCCGTGGACGCGCCGGCACGTGAGAGCGACGGCCGACGCGGATTTCGCCGCCATCCGCGCCGCGGGCTTCAACACGATCCGCGTGTGGGAGGAACTTTCCGACGCCGAGTTGGCGGCCGCGGAAAGGCACGGGCTGTTCGTGCTTCAGGGCATTTGGGTCGACCGGGACGGGCCGTTCCATGACCCCGCCTTCCGGCGGGCGCAGATCGACAAAGTCACGCGCTACGTCCGCCGGGTCAAGTCGAGTCCGGCGATCCTGGCGTATCTGGTCATGAACGAACCCGCGCCCGACCACGTCTTGGCGGAGGGGGACGCCGTCTCCCGGGGATTTCTCAAGGAAATCGCCGAGGCCGTGCGCCGGGAGTCTCCCGGGGCCCTGGTCGGCTTTTCAAGCTGGCCGGGGCTTGAGTTCTTCGATGAGCCTTCTTTGGATTTTGTCGCGGTCAATCTTTATCCGTTCCGGCCGCGTTCTCTCGTCGACGCCGTAGGCTACGAGGGAATGGCGCGCTTTTGGAAGGACCGCATCGCTGGCCGTCGGCCGCTGCTCGTCAGCGAGTATGGAGTTTCCGTTTCCCCGTCCGCCCCGAAGCCGGACGCTCCCGGCGGGGCGACCGCCTCGGAGCAGGCGGCGATGCTTCCGGAGTTGGCGGACGCGATCCTGCGCGCCGGCGCGGCGGGGGAAGCGGCGTTCATGTGGAACGACGCGTGGTGGAAAAAGGGCGCGGCATCCGGCGACTTGATGGTCCATGATCCCGATAACGGCGAGGAATGGTTCGGCTTGCATGCCTTCGATGCGGATCCGCGAAATCCCGTCGGCGCTCCGCGTCCCGCGTTGGCGGCCATGAGAAATTTCAACCGCGCGATACTGACCTTGCCCGCCGACGGCCCTGTCTCGTCCTTGGAAACCGAGGTCGAGGCCTATGTGGACGACTTGGATCTCGATGCCGTCATTGATGCCGCGCTGGACGGAGGCCCCGCCGTCCGCGTGCCGACGGCGCGGGAAGGTCCGTGGATTCGGGGAAGGATCGGGCTGGCCGTCGGCAAGACGGGTCCGCAGCGGCTGGAACTGACGATGCGGACCGCGCAGGGCCGAGAGATCGCCCGCTGGCATCGGGAACTGATCCCGCCGGGGCAGGAGATCTCTCTGCGCCTCCAGGTCGTCGGCCAAGGTCGGCGGCGAACCGCCGTGGCCAAGCTTCTCGACGCGCGGGGAGCGCCGGTTCGCGGCGCATCCATTCATTTCGGGACCGCTGAGAGCCATCGGCGCTGCGACCATGCGGCCGAGGCGACGACAGGCGACGACGGCGCGGCGGCGTTCAGCTTCGTGCTTCCCGATCCGCCGGGCGCGACGCTGGTCGTCGCCGCATTAAGAGACGGCGACGCGGGAACCGTCCTGGCCTACGACATGAAGATCGTGACCGAGGGATCTCGATAAGGGCCCGCGTTTTCATGTCGGCGGCAGTCCTGGTCGGCGCCTGCCTGGCGTTGCCGCTTCATGCGGCCACCGTCGACGACCTAGCCTCGGCGCAGGCGGCGGTTTGGCGCTCTCCCGACGACCTCGCCGCGCGCCTGCGCCTGGCGCGGCTCCTGTCGTGGACGCCCGGCCATCTGGCCGAGGCGGCGGCGCAGTATCGCCGCATTCTGGAATCGGCTCCCAACGACCTTGCGGCGAGCATCGAGTTGGCGCGCGTTCTTTCATGGAGCGGCCAGAGCCTGGAGGCCGGCCGGTGTTACGACGCGGTCTTAAAAACGCATCCGTTCAACGCAGACGCGCTGCTCGGGCGCGCGCAGGTGGCGCGATGGACGGGAGATTTGCGGCGGGCTCGCCGTCTTCTGGCGCGCGGCCTTGCTCTCTACCCGCGGGACGCGCGATTTCTAGCCGAATCGGCCCAACTCAATCTGGCTTTAGGCCGGCGGGCGGCGGCGCGAGAGGCGGCGCATCGGGCGCTCGCGCTCGCGCCCGATGCGCCCGAGGCGGCGGAGGCGATGCGCGCGGTGCGGGAGGCGTCCGCGCCGTCGGTTCAGGAGAAAATCGTCTACAGCGAGGAGTCGACTCCTGTCGGCGGCGCCCGCCATCTTTTTCATCGCTTGTCCGACATCCTGCGCGGCGCGGCGTATCCTCTGCCGGACACGCGTCTTCAGATATTGGGATCCCTGGAACGCTACGAAGAATCGGGACAGCGCTTGTTCGAGCGATCGGCCGGTCTCGATCTGCGCCAAGGTCTGCCGGAAGGGTTCTATCTCGACGCCGGCGGCGAGAGGCATCAATTTCAAGGGGGCGCGTCGCTGGATGCCTGGAACGCGGAGGCGGGAGGCACGCCTTTCTGGGGACCGATCCACGCTCTGATCGGCGTCAGGAGGCGGGCGCTGGCCGATTCTCCTTCCGGCTACGAGGACATCGGTTTTTTGGAGCGCTACGGTTCCGGCGGCGTGTCCGAGAGCCTGATCAGCCAAGCCTTCAGCGTGCGGGAGCAGTATGCCGGCGTCTCAGCCGCGCCCTGGACGCCGCTGTATGTCTACGCCGACGCCGCGGTCGGAAAACTCGACGACGGCAACAGTCGCGCCAGCGCGGACGCTGGCGCGGGGCTTGACATCGCAGGCTGGCTCGGCCTGCAGGATTTCGGATCCATGACTCTCAAATTGGATTATTACCATTTGGAATTCCAAAAGACGAACGCCGCCTATTTTTCACCGGCGTCGTTCACCATCTACACCCCCGGTCTCGGTCTGCGCTTTAATCCTCGGTCTTGGGCCACGCTGGGGCTGGAAGCGGGCCGGCCGTTCGGAGTGCAAAGCAGCGCGGCAGCCTACGACGGCGCCGCGTTCGCGCGCGCGGGGTTGACGAAAGCCCTGAGCCTCGACGCGCGCGTCCAGATCCTCGACGACACGCAATTTCGCATCTTCAGCGCGGTCGCCGGGATTCTCTGGACGTTTTAAATCGCCCGGCGGCGCCAGGGAGAGCCGTCTGCGATCACGGGCGCTCCGGCCGGCGCGGGCTGTTGTGGCGGCGCGGTTCGGGCAGAGGCGAGTCGCAGCGGTCGCGCACGCGGTTGCGGCCGTCGCGCTTGGCTTGGTAGAGGTTCATGTCCGCCCGGTGGAGGAGGTCGGAGGGCGAGGCCGGCCCCTCGCCGGCGAAGGTCGCCGCGCCGATGCTGACGGTGGTGCGGTAGCCGTTCTTGGCGATGCCCGCGCGCACGCGCTCGGCGATGGCCATCGCCGTGGCGCCGTCGGCGCCGGGCATGACGACGACGAACTCGTCGCCGCCGTAGCGGCCCAGGATGTCGCCGGAGCGCACGTGCGCGGAGATCGTCTCCGCCGTCTCGCGGATCACGCGGTCGCCGAACAAGTGGCCGTGGCCGTCGTTGACGCGCTTGAACTCGTCGATGTCGATGATCAGCAGCGACAGCGGCGCGTGGCTGGTCAGCGCCCGCTGGAGCTCGATTTCCAGGACTTCGTGAAGATAGCCGTAGGTGTAGGCGCCGCTGAGCGCGTCGGTGACGGATTTCAAATGCAGCTCGTCGACGCGCGCCGACAGCAGGCGGTTGCCGATCTTGAGCTGCTCGGAGCGCAGCCCCAGCGCGTAGCCGAACGCGGCGAAGGCCAGCGCGGTGCCGATGCCCATGTAGGCGTAGAACACGAAATTGTAGTCGAGTTCCGCGCGGGCCCAGTCCGCGACCAGCAGCGGATCGGCCAGCCTCCAGCGCAGCAGGAATGCGCCCACCGGCGAGCCCAAGCCGATGAGCGCGCCCACCGCCGAGTAGAGGTATTGGTGGGGAAGCGACCGGGGGCGGCGCGCGCGCTGCGGGTCGGAGCGCCGACGGCGAGGATGCTTCATCGCCTCAGTCCTCGCCGGGCGGCAGCGTCCACAGCGCGCGCGGTCGCTGCGAAAGCTCCAGGGCGGCCACGGTCGCGGGACGGAACTCAGGCGACGCGCCGATCAGCAGGGCCGCGATTTCGCCGACCTGGGGCTGGTGGCCGACGGCCAGGACTTGGGCAACGCCCGCCGCGCGCTCGCGCAGCGCCGCCAGGACCTCGGCCGGGGGCAAAGTGTTGTCGAGCGCGCAGAAAGCTTCGGGCGTCAACCCCAGGGTTCGGCCCGCCGCGGCGGCGGTCTGCGCCGCGCGCAGAAGCGGCGAGTGCAGGATCAACTCCGGGCGCCCGCCGCGGCGCAGAATCTCGGCCGCGGCGCGCTCGGCGTCGCGCCGGCCGCGCTCGGACAGCGGGCGCAGGGCGTCGGTGCGCGCGCCGCATTCCTCGCGCGAGGGGGAATGTCCGTGGCGCATCAGGAACAGGGTCGTCATCGGGGGAGAAATCTAGCAAATCAAAAGAAATACGCGAACAGCGACGCCGCGCGCTCCAGGATCTTGTCGGCCAACGGGCGACGGCGCCAGGCCTCGAGCGTGATCTCCCGCGCTCCGGACAACGCGCGCTCGAAGAGCTCCGCCAAGGAAGCGGCGAAGTCCGCGTCGAGAGAGTGGAGGTTCACTTCCAGGTTGTGGCGCAGGCTGCGGTAGTCGAGGTTGTAGGAGCCCACGGCCGACCAGCGTCGGTCCACGACCACGGCTTTGGCGTGCATCATGGCTCCTTGCCACTCGAACAGCCGCACGCCGCGCGACAGCAGGCGCCCGTAGCGCGCGCGCACGGCCAGCCGCACCGCCTCGGAGTCAAGCCGGCCGGGCACCAGCGCCCGCACGCTCACGCCGCGCCGCGCCGCCGCGGCTAGTGCGCGGGAGATGCGACGCCCAGGCAGGAAATAGGAGTTGGCGATGAGCACCTCAGAACGCGCGGCGCGCAGCGCGTTGACATAGGCCTCGCGGATTTCGAGGCGGCGCAGGAACTCCTGATTGGCGGCGACTTTCACGCGAGCGCCGCCGACGCGCGCGTGAAGGTCGCCCGCGGGCTCGAACGCGCGCCCGGTCTGGCGCAGCCAGGTCTCGCGAAAGACTCCGTCGAGGTCGCAGGCGGCGGGACCTTCCACGCGAGCGTGCACGTCCTGCCAGCCGCCGCCGCCCTCCTCGGCCGGGAGGTGCTCGTCGCAGAGGTTCATGCCGCCCGCAAAGCCCACGCGGCCGTCGCAGACCAGGATCTTGCGGTGGTCGCGCCTGTTCCACGACCAACGGGGACGCCACGGAGCCATCGGGTGATACTCGAGCGCCTGCACGCCCGCGTTGCGCATGCGCGTGAGCAGCGCCGGGTCGAGGTCGATGGAGCCCACCGCGTCGTAGATCAGCCGCACGCGCGTCCCGGCGCGGGCTCGGCGCGAAAGCAACTCCGCGAAGGTCCGCCCGACGCGGTCGTCGCCGAGGATGTAGGTTTCCAGATGGACCGTCTCGCGGGCGTCCTCGATGGCGGCGGCCATCGCGGCGTAGAGGTTTTCGGCGCGGGAATAGAGCGTCAGGCGGTTGCCGTCGCGGTAGTCGGCGCCGTCCCACTCGAAATCGCCCGAGCCGGGCTTTGGACGACGGAGTCTGCGCGGCAGTTGCGGGGTTCGCGGCGGCGCCACGGCGCGATTTTAGCACTTGCGCGCCGACGGCGCCGCTCGCGCGGAATCCTTCCGCGCCCGCGCGCATCTCAAAGCCGAGGAGGATTTATGGCCCACATCGAATTAACGCAGGACAATTTCAAGCGGGAGGTCCTGGACGGCGGCAAGCCCGTGGTCGTCGACTTCTGGGCGCCGTGGTGCGGGCCTTGCCGCATGCTCGGCCCCGTCATCGACGAACTGGCGGATGAATACGACGGCCGGGTCATGGTCGCCAAGCTCAACACCGACGAAAATCCGGGCGTGGCGGCGGCGCTGGGGATTTCCGGCATTCCGACCGTGATGTTTTTCAAGGACGGCCGCCTGGTCGACCGGTCGGTCGGGGCGGTGCCGAAGTCGGAGCTGCGCATGCGCGTGGAGCGGATGCTGCGCGGCTAGACCGGGTTTGCGCTTGCGCGCGCGCGCCAAAGCCGCTACGATGCGGACATGAGACGCCGCTGGGCGTTGCGCGCCGTCGCGGCCTTGACGCTGGTAGCGCCAGCCTTGGCCGAGACCGTGGTCTTGCGGTCGGGCGCGGAACTGGCGGGTCCGGTGTCTGCGGTGGACGCGAACTTCGTCACGCTCGCGGACGGGCGCAGGATCGCGCGCGCCGAGGTGCGCGAGATACGCCTGGCGGAAAAGAAGTCCTCGTCCCAGGCGACCGTCGTCGACCCGTCGGCGGCCGCGCGCGGGCGCGAGCTGTTCGCCCGCGCCGACGCGATGGCCGCGCGCCATCCCGGCGCCGACGGCGTCCAACTGGTCGACGAGGGCCGGTTGGAGGTGCGCGCGGACGGCACCTGGGTGGAGCGCGACCGTTTCGCCGGGATGATCCTCAAAGACGGGCTCAAGGACTCATGGGGGACGCTGTCGCGCGACTTCGAGGAGGGGCGCGAGCGCGTGCGCGTGATCAAGGCGCTGGTCTACCACCGCGACGGGAGCGTCTACTCCTACGATCCCAAGGCCGTGGTCGTTTCCGCGCCGCAGGCCGACGCTCTTTTTTTCCAGGACACCCGGACGCTGACGCTGACCCTGCCTCAAGTCGAGGTCGGCTCCATCGTCGAATGGGAGTTGGAGACCGACACCTACAATCCGTTTCGCAAGGATTTCTTCTTCCCGAATTGGGGTTTCCAGGGCGCGCAGCCGTCGTATTGCTCGCGCGTGTCGGTCTCCGTGCCCGCTTCTCGCCGCCTCTACTACGAGACGGAGAATTTCAACGGACCGTGGAAGTCCCGCGCGCGGCCGCGCGTGACGACTTCCGCGGGGCGCACGACCTACGCGTGGCGGCTCGACGACATCCCCGCGATCGTCTCCGAGCCGAACATGGTTCCGTATTTCGACTACGCGCCGAGCGTGAAATTCTCGCTGATCAAGGATTGGGCGCCGATCGACGGCTGGCTGTCGCAGATGTATGTCGAGAGGCTCAAAGCCGGCCCGGAGTTGAGCGCCTTCGCGCGCGCGCTGACCCGCGGCGCCAAGACCGACGATCAGAAGGTCGCCGCGATCTACCACTGGATCCAGCGCGAGGTCCGCTACATCGCCGTCAAAATGGGCGCGGCTTCCGGCTGGGGAGGATTCTCGGCCGACACGACCTTCAAGAAGCGCTACGGCTGCTGCATCGACAAAGCGCTGCTGTTCGCGGCGATGCTGCGCGCCGTCGGCATTCCGGCCGAGCCCGTCTTGCTCAATCCCAACGACGAGGCCCGCCATGAATTCCGCGTGCCGGACATCTGGTTCAGCCACGCGATCACGCGCTTGAAGGTGAACGGTCGCTGGATTTTCCTGGACTCGACGGGCTCCGACTACCGCTATCCGGAACTGGCCGCCTTCGACCACGGCGCACGCGCGCTGGACCCGCTCAAGGGCGGCGAGCGCGACATTCCGGTGCCCGCGCCCGAGCACAACCTCAGCGACTACGACTTCCGCGTGACGATCGACGCCGCCGGCGCCGCCCGCGTGGAATTTTCGGCCCGCTACAACGGCGCGCGCGAGGGCGAACTGCGCGGCGAATACAAGTCGATGAAGGACAGCGAGCGGCGGCGCTTCATGCAGGACTGGGCCAACGGGGTTTCCCCGTCGGCGGAGCTGATCTCCTACCGCCTCGACAACCTCGACGACCTCGATCTTCCCTTCACGCTGGGCATGACCTACCGCCTCAAGGACTACCTGGTGGCGGCCGGAGACTTGCGCCTGCTGAAGTTGCCCGATTTCCAGGAGGAGTTCCCCGAGGTCGCGCTGGCGCGCAGGCGCTACGCGCTGCAATACAGCACCTCGCTTGAGAAGCGCTGGCGCTACGAGGTGGCGCTGCCCGCGGGCATGACCCCGGTGTCCGTTCCCCGCGGGCGCTTGCGCGGCCCCGACGAGTCGTTCTCGCTGGACTGCGAGTCCAAGCCCGGGAAAATCCTCTGCCGGGCGGACTTTTCCCGCGCGCGGCGCGTCTACCCGGTCTCCGACTACGCCGCGCACAAGCGCTTTCTAGACGGCGTCGCGCACCTGATGCGCGAGCGCATCTTCCTGAAAGCCGCGGGTCCGCGATGATCCGCCTCGCGGCGCTGCTGCTGCTGGCGGCGTCGGCCGCGCGCGCCGACGTGCTGCTGCTCAACGACGGCCGCGAGATCTACGGCGACATCGCGAGCATGGACGCCGAGAGCGTCTCGATCCGCGTCGACGGGCGCGTCGAGAAATACCCGCGCGCGCGGACGCTCAAGCTCAAGCTCGTTCGCGTCTGGGGCGTGCCCGGAGAGACCACGCCCGCGCGCGTGTCCGACCCGGTCGTCGCGCGCGCGCTGGCCCACCCGGCGCGCGGCGAGGACTACCCCGACGACGGGCTGCTCGTTTGGCTGTCGGACACGGACTGCCGCATCGAGCGCGGCGGCGCGGGTTCCTGCCGCAGGCACGTGGTCAGCCAAGTCCTGCGCGAGCGGGGCAAGGCTGAAGCCGCCAACGTCCGCGTCTACTACCTCGCCGGGGCCGAGAGCGCGTCGATTCTCTACGCGCGCGCGCTCAACCCGGGCTCGGTGTCCAATCTCGACGACACCTCGGTGGAAGACGGCTCCGAGAACTCCCGCTACTCGGACTACGACCGCCTGCGCAGCCTGAAGTTCGCGGTCCCGGACGTGGCCACGGGCACGATCGTCGACGCGAGTTGGGTCACGAACTTCCGCGTGGATTGCGCGACGGCGCCGTTTTTGCGCCAGGAGATTCTGCGCGGCTTCGAGCCCGCGCTGACGCGGCGGTTCACGGTGTCGGCGCCGGAGGATTTCGCGCTGAGCACGGCCAGTTGGAACATGCCCGCGGCGGCGCCCGCGGTCTCGCGCGAGCGCGGGCGCGTCGTCATGACTTGGACCCTCGGCCCGACCCCGTCCTACCAGAACGAGGACTCGATGCCGCCCACCGCCCTCTTCGCCCCATCGGCCGCCGCCGCGCCGGCGCGCTCGTGGACGCGGGTCGCGCGCGAGGTCTCGGCCGCGCTGGCGGGCCTGCGCGACGCGGACCCGGAAACGGCCGCGCTGACCGACCGCCTGATCGCCGGCAAGGTCGGCGACGAAGCCAAGGTCCGCGCGCTCTACGACTGGGTCGCGCGCGAGATCAAGTATGTGCCGGTCTCGATGGGCTCGTATTCATGGATTCCGAAGCCCACGGCGGCCATCCTCTCCGCCAAGGACGGCGACGCGCTCGACAAGCCGTTTCTGCTCTACTCGATGCTGCGCCGCGCGGGCCTCAAACCTCAACTCGTCTACCTGCGCGCGCGCGAAGACACGCCGCTGGCGGGCGTGCCGCCGAGCTTGGCGGCGTTTTCGGCGGCGGCCGTGCGCGTGGAGCTCGGCGGCCAGGCTCGCGTCATCGCGCCGGAAGAGGACCTCCGGCGCTGGGACGAGACCCCGGGCTGGCTTCAGGGAGTGCAGGGACTGGTCGTCGACGGCGAAGGCTTGGGCGAGATCGTCGATTCGCCGCTGTCGCCCGCCGCCGAGCAGGGGCAGTCGCTGCGGGAGAGCCTGGCGCTGGACGCCGACGGGGGTTTGTCCGGAGATTTCGAGTTGCGCCCGCGCGGAGAGGCCGAGTCCGGCTGGCGAGCCTACAAGGACTGGAAAAAAGAGGATCTCGACGCGCAGTTCGCCGGCATCGCTCACTCGATTCATCCGAACGCGCGCCTGGTGTCCTATTCCATCGAGGGTCTCGACGACTTGTCCCGCGCGCTCGTCGTGCGCCTGCGCGTGCGCATCCCCGGCTACGCGCTGACGGCCTCGGGAGGCTACATGGCGCTTCGCGTGCCGTGGACCCAGCAGGACGCGGGGTCGGTGGGCAAGGGCAAGCGAGAGATGCCGATGTTCTGGTATGTGCGCGACCGCTCCGAGGCGCGCGCGAGGATCGCCCTGCCGAAAGGCTATTCGGTCTACTACGCGCCGGGCCCGCTGGAGATGTCCCAAAAGGACCGACTGTTTCGCGCGGGATTTTCGCGCGACGGCGCGTCCTTGGACTACGCTCAGACCATGGAAAACGACGCCGTCGAGGTCGCGCCCGACGACTATCCCGCCTACAAGAGCTTCATCGAGCGCGCCGCGCGCTACGGTCGCGACTGGATCGTGCTCAGGAAGGACTGACGCCGCGCCGCGTCAGCGCGACAGGTCCCGCAGGACCGACGGGATCGAGATCAGGCCGTCGAAGTCGGCGTTTCCGGGAAGCAGCCAGCGTCCGTCCTCGAGCCCGGCCGTCTTCAAGTTGAGCTCGGCGGGGTCGTCGGGAGAGGCGAACGCGTAGGAGCGGCTGGCGGTCCCGTCCTGCCTCAATTGCGCGGGCATCGCGCTTTTTCGCGCGTGGTCGGCGCCGATGAACACGATCACGCGTCCCACGCCGGGGCGGCGCGCCAGCGCGGCCAGGCGCGCGGCCATGGCGGCGTTGCGCGCCGAGGGTGCGGCGGGGCCCGTGGGGCCGTCCGCGTCGCCGGCTTCGCCCGCGGCCGCGTCGGGCTGGAGCGCGTAGAGGTTGAGGCCCGCGGCGTGCGCGGCGTCGAAAAGCTTCAGGTAGTCCTCGGCCGGCGCCATCCAGTAGGTGCCCAGGCGGCGGCCGAGTTCGCGGCGCGCGTCGGGATCGGTTCCATAGCGGTCGAGCAGAGGCTGATCGCGGGCGTGGAGCATCTCCACGGCCAAGGTTCCCGCGCCGGCGCGCGCGAAGTCGAGCATCGCCGAAGCCAGCGTGCGCTTGATGGCCGCCGAGGAGTGGACGTCGCCGATGTAGATCACCGGCTCGGGGCCGGAGGCGACTTGTCGCCAGTCCAGCGCCTGGGACGCGGCGCCGTCCATGTGCATGCACGGCTTGCCGCCCGCGGCGGTCTGCGCCGACGCGGCGGCGGCCAGCGCGAGCGCGGCCAGAATCCCGGGGTAGCTCGTCATCTTCGTCATTATACCCCGCGCGGCGCGGCGGCGCCTGGGCCGTTGGGCCTAGACGGAGCGGGGCCTGGCGCCGCGGGAGAAATGATACTATAATGGTTACATATGAAGAAGACAGAGTCAACGCCCGCGCTGTTTCTGGCCCACGGCTCGCCGATGAACGCGCTCGCCGACAACGCGTTCACGCGCGCGCTGGAAGACCTGGGCCGTCGGCTGCCCAGACCCAAGGCGATCCTGTGCGTGTCCGCGCATTGGCTCACGCGCGGCGTCGCGCTGACGGCGATGGCGCGCCCGCGCACGATCCACGACTTCGGGGGGTTCCCGGAGGCGCTCTACCGCGTCGACTACCCCGCGCCCGGCAGTCCCGAGCTGGCGGAGCGCGCGCGAAAGCTTCTGGGCGGCGACGCGGCGCTCGATGAGGGCGAGTGGGGGCTCGACCACGGCGCATGGTCGGTCCTGCGCCGGGTCTTTCCCAAGGC
The DNA here is from genome assembly GCA_021806745.1 of bacterium. Classification (GTDB taxonomy): domain Bacteria; phylum Elusimicrobiota; class Elusimicrobia; order UBA1565; family UBA9628; genus GWA2-66-18. The sequence continues at coordinate 13,168 of JAJZQS010000015.1, read as the reverse complement.
GGATGTTCCCGTCGTGCAGTTGAGCCTCGACTCCGGGGCTTCGGCGCGCCGGCACTTCGATCTCGGACGCGCGCTGCGACCCCTGCGCGGGGAGGGGGTGCTGATCGTGGGCAGCGGGAATGTCGTCCACAACCTGCGCCGCATTTCCTGGGAGGAGGATGCCGCGCCGTTTTCTTGGGCGAGGGAATTCTCCGATTGGGTGAAAGTCCGGGCGCTGGCGCGCGACTTCGAGGCGCTCCTGTCGGGCCCGGCCGCGGGGCCGGGCGGGCGCCTGGCCGCGCCCACGCCCGACCACTATGATCCGCTGCTCTACGCGCTGGGCGCGGCGTTCGAGGGCGAGACCCCGTCGGTGCTCTTCGACGAGGTCCAAAACGGCTCCATCGCGATGCTGAGCTTGGGTTTCGGTTTGTAAGCCGCGCCGGGCGGCGCGGCGCAAACTGCTAGAATCCGTCCTTCATGAGCGGCAAAGAGCATTTCGAGCGGCTTCAGTCGCTCATCGATCTGGAGCGCGAGGCCGAGAAGGCCGAGAACCTGCGCGAGTTGCGGCGCTTTCCCGTGGCCCAGCGCGAGGCGCTGGGCAAGACCGTCTCCGGCTTGGTGATGACCGCCGTGGAGGGCGGCATGGGCGGCATGACCATGCTCACCCTCACGCGCGCGCCGCGCGGGGAGGAACTCTCGCCCTTCCACGCGATGAACGCCGGCGACAACGTCCTGCTGACCCTGCCGCCGAACTGCGAGCCGAGCGCCTGCGAGGGGACGCTCTACAAAGTCGAGGAGTACAAGATCGTCGTCGCGCTGAACGCGCCGGGACCCGAGGAGCCGCCGCGCGGCGCCTGCCAGCTCGATTTGCTCGGCAGCGACGCCACTTATCAGCGCATGCGCAAGGCGCTGACGACGGCGGCGGAGTCTCGGCGCTCGCGCCTGTCGGAGCTGCGCGAGATATTCCTGGGCGAGCTCGCCCCGGCCAAGACCCGCGCGGTGAAGCCGCGCTTGTTCAACGAGGGACTCAACGAGTATCAGCGCCAGGCCGTGGCGCGCGCGCTGGCGGCCTCGGATGCCGCGATCGTGCACGGTCCGCCGGGCACCGGCAAGACCACGGTGCTCGTGGAGATCGTGCGCCAGCACGCCGCGCGCGGCGAGCGGGTGCTGGCCACCGCGCCCTCGAACATCGCCGTCGACAACATCCTGGAAAAGCTCCTGGACTCGGGCTTGCGCGTGGTGCGCCTGGGACACCCGGCGCGCACGCTGGAAAGCCTGCGCCACGGCAACCTGGCCGCGCAGACCGAGGCGGACCCGGTCTACGAGAAGGTGCGCGAGATCGACGCGGCGCGCGAGCGGCTCATCCGTCGCAAGTCCCGCGACGGGCGGCGCGAGCGCGCGCAGCTGGGCTACGACGAGCGCCACGACCGCGAGCGCGAGGTCGGCCGGCTCTGGCGCGAGGCGCGCGACCTCGAGTTCGAGATCCAGCGTCGGATCGTGGCCGGCGCGCACGTGGTCTTGGCCACGCACGCGGGGCTGTCCAAGCGCTTCGTCAAGGGCGATTTCGACCTGGTGGCGATGGACGAGGCCTCGCAGGCCACCGAGCCGCTGTCGTGGGTGCCGTTGACCTTGGCGCGCAAGGCGGTGTTCGCCGGCGACTCCAATCAACTGCCGCCGACGATCTACTCCAAGGAAGCCGCCGAAGGCGGGCTGTCGGTCACGCTGTTCGACCGGCTCAAGGACATCCTGCCCGAGTCGATGCAGACCCTGCTGCGCGTGCAATACCGGATGCACGAAGACATCATGCGCTTTTCCTCGGACCGCTTCTACGACGGCAAGCTCATCGCCCACGAGTCGGTGGCGCGGCACACGGCCGACGAGTTGCCGGGCGTGTCGGCCACGCCCTTGACCGCGCGGCCGGTCACCTTCGTGGACACCGCGGGCGCGGGCTTCGATGAGTCCTGGAACGAATTGCTGGAAAGCCGCGAGAACAAGGGCGAGGCCGAACTCGCCGTCAAGATCCTGCGCGAGCTCCTGGAGGCGGGGGTCAAGCCGCGCGAGGTCGCGCTGCTGACGCCCTACTTGGCGCAGGCCAAGCTGCTCAAGACCATGGTGCGCGAGCCGGGCCTTGAGATCGGCTCGGTCGACGGCTTCCAGGGGCGCGAGAAGGAGGCCGTGATCGTGAGCCTGGTGCGCTCCAACGAGGGCGGCCAGATCGGATTTCTCGGCGACTTGCGCCGGCTGAACGTCGCCTTGACGCGCGCGAGGCGAGCGCTGATCGTCCTCGGAGACTCGACGACGATCTCGCGCCATCCGGTCTACCGCAAGTTCGTCGAATACGCCGACTCGCTCGACGCGCACCGCTCGTCCTACGAGTGGACGCATGGCTGAAGACGCCGAGGCCCGGCGCCGGAAGTTTTCCGCGCGCGCGCCGGCCTTGCGCGAGGCGCTGGTGGCCGAGCTTTCGGCCTGCGCGGCCGCGCCCGGGGTCTTGAGCCCCGACGAGGCGTTTTTGCTCGCGCACATACTGGCCTGCGCGGGCTTCACGGAGGCCGGGGATTTGCGCATCCCGGCGCTGGCGCCGCTGTGGGGCGCGGCGCAGTCCTATCTGCCGCCCGCCCGCCTTCCCGCCGAGCGAACGCGCGCGGCGGCGCGGCTGCTGATGCGGCGGGCGATCCTGCGCCCGGTCGGCGACGAACTGGCCGTGGACGCGGCGGCGCTGCGCGCGCTCGCGTCGCCCGCGCCGCCGCCAAAACCTAAAGCGAGGCCGAAGAGCGCGCGCCGTCTTCGACCGGCACGTAGGCGTTGAGGCAGCGCCGGCGCTCGCCGCCGTAGGTGCGCAGGTAGGCCATCGTGCGCAGCGCGCAGCCGTCGCTGCAGTTGAGAATCTGGTCGTCTTGCAACTGCGGCCGGTACTTCGGACCGCGGTAGTCGATGCTGTAGAAGGCCGCGGCTTTGAGGTCGACGATCTTCTCGCGCGGCAAGGTCACCTCGATGTGTCCCGCCTCGGAGCTCATGCCCGCGCAGCCGCGGTCGAAGACGAAGATGGTCTTGGGGGGGATGAGCTTGGCGTCGGAATCCTTGACCGTGGCCAGGTCCAGGCGGCGCACGTGGAGCTTGGCCTGCAGGGCGGGGTCGCGCTTGAGCGCGGCGTCCATCATGTAGGCGTCGGCCGAGCCGATGCCGATGAGGCCGATCTGCTCGGGCGCCTGGACCTCGGGGGGCAGGACGCCGGTCTTGATCAAGATCCACTTGGCGCCGTAATAGCAGGAGCCCGCGAAGCCTTGCAGCAAATGCCCGACGCCGGCCACGACGTTCTTGATTTTTTCGACCGACTCGATCACCTTGTCGCTGATCCACGAGCAGTCAAGGTGAGACTTGAGCGTGTCGAAAGAAAACGCGGAGCGTGAGGGCGGCGGCAGCGGCGGCTCGGCCGACTTGGCCTTGGCCTGCGTCGGGGCCGAGGCGAAGGCCGCTTTCGGGATGGGGACGGCCGCGGCGGCGGGCTGCCGGCTCGCGGGGCCCTCGCCGCCGTTTGCGGACGCGAATTGGGCGTAGCCTTGCATCACCCGCAGCGAGCGGCGCGAGGCCTCGCGCGCGGCGGCAAGCGAGGCGTCCTCGTCCGGGGCGCCCAGCCAGCGCTCGAACTCGGCGCGGGCGCGGGCGAGTTGAGCCGCGCTTCGGGCGCTCTCGGCGTCGGCCTCGACTTTGTCCAGGCTCGCGCGGCGCGCGGCGGCGTCGGGCGACGAATCGGGAATCTGCATCACGGCTTCGGCGATCTGATTCAGGAGCTCGGTCTGGGGATCTTGAGTCCGCGCGCGGACCGCGGCCGGAGCCAGGGCCAGCGCGGCGACGATCAGTGGGGTCATGGCGCAAGTGTAGCCGCAGGGCCCAGCGTTCGGCAAGGTCTTGAGTCCCGGCACGCTCTGGGCCTTTGGACCCATCCCCGGCCTCTCGCCGCGGCGGCCGCGGGGACGGGGGCGCCGCCGCCCGTCGGCGCATCCGTGGTAGAATGGCTGCGCGCGCGGCGCCGGGAGGCGGACTTGAAGACATTCGACGAACTGAAGCTCAGCGCGCCGGTGGCGCAGGCGGTGCGTGATCTCGGGTTTGCGCGGCCCACCGCCATCCAGGCGCAGGCGCTGCCCGTCCTCCTGGCGGGCAAGACGGACTTCATCGGGCAGGCGACCACGGGCACGGGCAAGACGGCGGCCTTCGGGCTTGCTCTTGTCGAGTCCGTGGACGCGGCGGACGGGCGCGTGCAGGCGCTGGTGCTCTGCCCCACGCGGGAGCTGGCGCTGCAGGTGTGCGGCCAACTCGGGCTTTTCGGGCGGCACAAGGGCGTTCGCACGCTGGCCATCTACGGAGGCACCGGCTACGGCGAGCAACTGGAAGGCCTGCGGCGCCGCCCCGCGGTGGTGGTGGGAACTCCGGGGCGGCTGATCGACCACATCGAGCGCGGCTCGCTGTCGCTTGCGGGGGTGTCCACGGTGGTGCTCGACGAGGCCGACGAGATGATCTCGATGGGCTTCAAGGAGGACTTGGAAAAAATCCTGCGCGCGGTGCCTCGGGAGCGCTCGCACGTCTGGCTTTTCAGCGCCACGATGAGCCCGGAGGTGCGCCGGCCGACGCGTACCTGCGCCAGCCCCAGCAGGCGCGCGCGGCGGGCCGGGAGGTGCTCTCGGCCACGGTGGAGCAGGTCTATTATGTGGTTCCGGAGCGCGACAAGCCCGCGGTGCTGGTGCGCCTCATCGAGCTTTGCGACGACTTCTACGGCCTGATCTTCGCGCAGACCAAGTCCCTGGTGATGGACCTGACGCAGTTTTTGTCCGAGCACGGCTTCAAGGTGGACTCGCTGCACGGCGACAAGTCCCAAGACGATCGGGAGCGCACGATGCGCGCGTTCCGGGACCGCGCGGTGAACATCCTGGTCTGCACGGACGTGGCCTCGCGCGGTCTGGATGTGAAGGACCTCACGCACGTGATCAACTACTCCATCCCGCGCGAGATGGAAGTCTACGTCCACCGGATCGGGCGCACGGCGCGCAGCGGGAGCTCCGGCACGGCGCTGAGCCTGGTCGCGCCCTCGCACCGCTACATGATCAACCGCATCGAGCACATGACCAAGGTCAAGATGCGTGAGGGCAAGATTCCGGGGCGGCGCGAGGTGGCGCAAAAGAAGGTCTCGCGCCTGCTCGCGCGGTTCATGTCGCAGCAGCACCACGCCAAGGCCGCGGGCCTGCTGGGCGCGGAGTGGGGCAGGGCCGCCAAGGACATGACGCTCGAAGAAATTCTGGGGCGATTCATCGCGATGACGGCGCCGGAGCTTTTCGCCGAGCGCGAGAAGACCTTGCCCGCGTATCAATCGTCGGCGTCCAAGGCCGCGCACGCGCCGCACTGGAAGAAGAATCCCCACCCGCCGGCTCAAAAGCGGCGCTGAGCCTCGATTGGCCTGGAAGGGCCTGGCGCGGGGTGACGCGTTCCCGCGTTAGCCCAAGCTGGAACTTTTTCGGGGGGTCATTCGTATGCGTGCTCGGGCGCCGTTCGGCGCCCGGGAGGCGTTCACATGGAGACGACGCTGCCGAGTCTGGACGCGCGCGTGCGGCCTTTCGAGGACCGCTCCGAGCGTCCCACCAAGCTGATGGCGTTCGCGGAGCTCACGATCGCGGGCTCGTTCGTGATCAAGGGCATCCGCGTGCTGAAGAGAAGCGAGCCGGGCGACGACGAGCCCTTCGTGGTCTTTCCGGCCGAGCGGGGCAAGGGTCAGGCGCAGGACCGCTGGTTCGATGTGGCCCATCCGGTCACCGCCGAGGCCCGCGCGGCCGCCTGCGCGCTGGTGCTGGAGCGCTACCGCGAGTCGCGCGAGGCCGTTGCCTCGGCCAAGAGCTGAGTTCTTTTCCGCCGCCCCGGCCGCGCGCCGGGGCGGCGGCTCACGCGGCCGCGCGGCGCCGCTCGGCCTGCACGCCGCGCCGGCGCAGCCACAGCATCAACGCGTAGGCCGCGGCCAGCGCCAGTATGCCCAGCACGATCAGGTGCATGCGCTGGCGCAAGACGAGCGCCAGTTGCTCGGGAGAGTCCAGCAGATGCGGCTGGTCGCCGATGACCTGCCGGCCGAACCAAGCCAGCGTCAAATCCCAAAGGAAGGCGCCCGCCACGGTGGCCGCGCTGAAGGCGATCACCGGCATGCGCAGGATGCCCGCGGGGATTGAAATCAGGTGCCGGACCGCCGGCAACAGGCGGGAGAAAAATATTCCGCCCACGCCGTATTCCTTGACCCAATCCTCGGCCGCCTCGATCTTGTCCGGGGTCAGCAGCACGAAGCGCCCCCAGCGCAGGACCGCCGGCGCGCCCAGCGCGCGCGCGGCGCCGTAGCAGACCAAGGAGCCGAACAGCCCGCCCGCCGCGCCCACGCAGACCACCAGCCAGAAGTCCATGCGCCCCTGCGCGGCCCAGTACGCGGCGGGGGGCATGATGATCTCGCTGGGGATGGGCACGAAGGAGCTTTCCAGCGCCATCAGCAGAAACACCCCGAGATAGCCGTTGACCTCGACGAAGTGGAACCAATAGACGAGCAGGGCGTGGAATTGCGCTTGCATGGGGGCGTATCGTATAAAATGCCGAGGGGGCGCAGTGCGTCCGTCAGGGCCAGAGCTCGAAGCCCGCACGCTCGAAATGCGCGTCGAAGGAAAATGCCCGGCGCACGCGCGCGTCGCGCATCAGCGCGAACGACACGCAGTCGGTGAAGCTCACCCGCTGGTCGGCGTACTTATCGAAAAGATCCAGCGCCTCGTCTTCGATGCGTTCATTCGGGCGCAGGATGTCGAGCATCTTCGAGCCGCGAATTGATCTTCCGCGCGCGGCCGCGAACGCGTAGCCCGCTCGACGACCCAGCAGCGTCAGCGTTTCGCTCAACACGAAGCTGCTCGTGCGCAGGCGGACGTTTTCCCGCGCCAACCGCTCCCAGCCGGCGCGCGCTCGCGCGTGATGCTGGTCGGACGCCAGCCAGCGCGCCAGAAACGCGCCCGTGTCGATGAAGATCACTCGTCGTAGAGGTAGCGGTCGTGGTCGGCGGCCAGGTCTTTTGGCGCGCGGCGGCGGCAGACGGCGCGGTCCGACAGAAGCGAGTCCTGCGCGGAGGCCGGCTCGGTCAGGTAGGCGGTCAGCGACTCGCGCACCAGCTCTCCCAAGGATACCCCGCGGCGCCGAGCTCTCTCGTCGGCTCGGCGCTTGAGCTCGCGCGGGAGCATGATTGTCGTGCGGTGTTTCATAACGCCATAATAACACCGCCATATATATCAGTCAAGGGCGCGATTATCACCTCAGCCCTTGCGTTCATCCACTTGGAGCAAGCTTTTAGCCAGCCAGTAGAACTTTCGCCGCTTGGCGTGTCGGCACGGTAAATTGCGGCCGTTTCCCGCCGAAAAAGCGCTATAATTCCGTCTCAGACTCGCACGCGCGCAAGAGCCCGATTTGACCCCGAGCCCCGCCGTCTCCGACGCGACGCAAGACCTCGCCGCCCTGCGCGCCGCCTTGCTGGATGTTCGAAACCCCGTGCGCGTTTCGGGCGCCGAAGTCCCGGCGCTCGGTCCCGAGGCGCTCGGCGATCCCGAGTTTCGCCGCGAGCACGGCGTGCGCTACGCCTACGCCACCGGCTCGATGGCCAACGGCATCGCCTCCGTCGAACTCGTGGAAGCCGGCGCGCGCGCGGGCCTGCTGTCGTTTTTCGGCGCGGCGGGCTTGAGCCTGGAGCGCGTGGAGGCGGCCGTCGAGCGTCTGCGCGACTCGCTCGGAGAGCGGCCGCACGGCTTCAATCTCATCCACAGCCCCAGCGACCCCGCGCTCGAGTCCGCTCTGGCCGAGTTGTACCTGCGCCGAGGCGTGCGCCTGGTGGAGGCGTCGGCCTTCATGGACTTGACGCCCGCGATCGTGCGCTACCGTCTCAGCGGGCTGCGCCGCGCGCCCGACGGCCGCGTCGCGGCGCCCAACAAGGTGGTGGCCAAGGTTTCGCGCGCCGAGGTGGCCGAGAAGTTCCTGCGCCCGGCGCCGGAGTCCCTGCGCCGGGAACTGGCCGCCGCGGGACTCATCACCGCCGACGAGGCCGAACTCGGCGCCGAGGTGCCCATGGCCCAGGACGTGACCGTGGAGGCCGACAGCGGCGGGCACACCGACAACCGTCCGCTGGTGACCCTGCTGCCCTCGATCGTGGATCTGCGCGACCGCCTGCAGGCCGAAAGCCCCCTGCGCGAACCCGCGCGGGTGGGTGCCGCCGGCGGCATCGCCGCCCCGGCCGCCGCCGCCGCCACCTACCTGATGGGCGCGGCGTATGTCATGACCGGCTCGGTCAACCAGGCCTGCGTCGAGTCCGGCACCTCGGAGGCGACGCGCCGCCTGCTGGCCCAGGCTGGACCTGCCGACACGGCCATGGCTCCGGCCGCCGACATGTTCGAGATGGGCGTCAAGGTGCAAGTCCTCAAGCGCGGCACGATGTTCGCCATGCGCGCGGCCAAGCTCTACGAGCTCTACCGGGCCCACGACTCCATCGAGGCCCTGCCCGCCGAGGCGCGCCGCCAGATCGAGCGCGACATGTTTCGCGAGAGCTTGGACGCGGCGTGGGAGAAGACCCGCGCGTTTTTCCTGACTCGAGACCCGTCGCAAGTGGAGCGCGCCGAGCGCCAGCCCAAGCACAAGCTGGCTCTTGTGTTTCGCGCCTACCTGGGGCAGGCCTCGCGCTGGGCCAACGCGGGCGCGCCCGACCGCGCGCTCGACTATCAGATCTGGTGCGGCCCCGCGATGGGCGCTTTCAACGATTGGGCGCGCGGCTCCTTTTTGGCCGAGCCGCGGGAGCGCCGCGTGGCGCTTGTCGCGCGCAACATTCTCTACGGCGCGGCGGTGCTCACGCGCGCGCACGCGCTGCGCGCGCTGGGCGTCCGGGTGCCGCCGTCGGCCGCGCGAGTGGAGCCGCTTCCCGAGGCCGCGCTGGCCTTGGCGCTGGATTAGCATGGACATCCGCATCGTACGCGAGCCGATGGCTTGGAGCGAGGTCGCGGCGCTGGCGCGAGAGCAGTTCGGCGAGATGATCAAGGCCGCGGTGGACGTCGAGCGGCGCGTCGTCGCCCTCGGCGGCGAACTGCACTCCGACGAAGAGTCTCTTCTTTTGTCCGACGGCTCCCGCCAGGAAAACCTGTGGGGGATCAACCTCTACCCGGACCGCCCCGAGGCCGAGCGCGTGGAGTTCGACTCGATGATCAACGTCCGACCGTCCCAGGGAAACCGCTCCCGCGGCATCGAGGATCCCCGGGCGCGCGCGGCGGTGGAGGCCGTGCTCCGGGAGTTGATCACGCCATGAACGCGCCCCAGCATGCGGGTCTGGCCGCCGGGCGTTGGGCGCAGATGTCGCTTTTGCAGCAACTCGGCAACGTCGGCGGCGAAGTCAGCCGCGCGGCGCGCTGGGAAGGCAAGGACCCGGCCCAACGCGACCGAGCCGTCGTGCGCGCGCTGGAGCTTCTGGATTTGACACTGGCCGACCCGCGCTGGGCGCGCCGCCTCAAGGAACTGGCGCGCGCCCGGGAGCTTCTGTGCGACGCGTGGCTGGGCGGTCTCGAGTACCGGACGCGGCTTTCGGACATGGATCGATACTTTTTTCAGTTCGCTCTCGCGGCGCGAAGATGACTCAAGGACAAACAACGACATGAACACGGACTCGAAGGCGGTGCCGGTCGCGATCGTCGGAGTGGGCGCGGTGTTTCCGAAGGCGCGCAGTCTGCGCGAATTCTGGGCCAACGTCAAGAACAAGGTCGACGCCATCCGCGAGGTGCCCGAAAGCCACTGGAAGCGCGACGACTATTTCGACGCCGATCCCAAGCGCGCCGATCATGTCTACGCCTACAAGGGCGGTTTTCTGGAAACCTACGACTTCGATCCCTCCGAGTTCGGCCTGGCGCCCAACACGCTGGAGGCCACCGACCCCGCGCAGCTCTTCGGCCTGGTCGCGGCCAAGATGGCACTGGCCGACGCGGGGCTTGCCGTGGACAAGGACTGGGACCGCTCGCGCGTGTCGGTGATCTTGGGAGTCACCGGCGCGCTGGAGTTGGTGGTGCCGCTGGGCGCGCGCCTGGGCCACCCGCGCTGGCGCAAGGCCATGCTGGAGGCCGGCGTGCCGGCCGAGGTCGCCGAAGACGCCTGCGCGCGCATCGCCGACTCCTATGTGGCCTGGCAGGAGAACTCCTTTCCGGGCCTGCTCGGCAACGTGGTGGCCGGGCGCATCGCCAACCGCTTCAACCTGGGCGGCACCAACTGCGTGGTCGACGCCGCCTGCGGCTCCTCGCTTGGCGCCGCGCACATGGCCTGCCTGGAGCTGCAGACCGGCCGCGTCGACGCGGTGATCACCGGCGGAGTCGACACCTTCAACGACATCTTCATGTATTCGTGCTTCACCAAGACCCCGGCGCTTTCGCCCTCGGGGCACGCGCGCCCCTTCGACGCGAAAGCCGACGGCACCACGCTCGGCGAGGGCGTGGGCATGGTCGTGCTCAAGCGCCTAGACGACGCCCGCCGCGACGGCGACCGCATATACGCGGTCGTGCGCGGCATCGGCTCGTCGTCGGACGGGCGCGGCAAGTCCATCTACGCGCCCAGCGCCGACGGACAGACGCGCGCGCTGAGGCGGGCCTACGCCGTCTCGGGCGTGAGCCCCGACACCGTGGAGCTCGTCGAGGCCCACGGCACCGGCACCGTCGTCGGCGACGGCATCGAGGTCGCGGCCCTGACCGAGGTCTACCGCGGCGCCGGGCGCGAAGGCGCCTGGTGCGCGCTGGGCTCGGTGAAGTCCCAGATCGGCCACACCAAGGCCGCCGCCGGCTCGGCCGCCCTCGTCAAGGCGGCGCTCGCGCTGCACCACAAGGTCTTTCCGCCCACCATCAAGGTGGACGAGCCCCTGCCTGCGCTTGCCGAGGGCAAGACCCCGTTTTATCTCAGCCTCGACAAGCGTCCGTGGGTCTCGCCCCAGGGCCACCCGCGCCGCGCCGCGTGCTCGGCGCTGGGCTTTGGCGGCACGAACTTCCATGCCGTGCTCGAAGAGAGTTCGGCCGAGAAGTCGGCGGTCGATTGGGATGGAGATGTTGAAATCTTCGCCCTGTCCGGCGATGACGCGGTGCAATTGTCGTCGAAATGGAGCGCCGCGTCGTCCTTGAAGTCGTGGGACGAACTCCGTCTGGCCGCGGCGAAAAGCCGCGCCGATTTCGACGCCCGGTCTTCTTGCCGTTTGATCGTCGTCGTCGAAAAGTCGACCGACATCGCCGCGCTCGTGTCGAAGATTCCGGTTCTCCTGACGCAGAACGCCGGCAAGCCGTCCTGGTCTTCGCCCGAAGGCGTCTATTACGGCTCCGGCCGTCCGGGCAAGCTCGGCGCGCTGTTTCCGGGCCAGGGCGCTCAGTATGTGGGCATGGGCCGCGACTTGTTCTGCCAGTTTCCCGAGGCGCTGCGCACGCTGGAAAACGCCGACGCCTCTTTCCAGGGCGGCCGTCTTTCGGACCGGATGTTCCCGCATCCCGCGTGGAACCCGGAGCAGGCCCAGGCGCAGGAGAAGTCCCTGCGCGCCACCGACGTCGCGCAGCCCGCGCTGGGCGCGGCGTCGCTCGCGGCGCTGAAAGTCCTCGCGCGCTTCGGCGTCAAGCCCGACGCGTTCGCGGGCCACTCCTACGGGGAACTCGTCGCGCTTCACGCGGCCGGGCGCTACGACGAGAAGACCCTGCACGAACTCTCCGGCCTGCGCGGACGGCTCATGGCGGCGGGCGGGGGGGACTTGGGCTCCATGCTCGCCGTGCAGTGCTCCCTCGCCGAGCTTGAGAGGGCGGTCGCCGAAGAGAAGCTCGACCTCGTCGTCGCCAACCGCAACGCTCCGGCGCAAAATGTACTCTCCGGCGCCACGCCCGAGATCGAGCGCGCCGCCAAGGCCCTGGCCGCGCGCGGACTCAAGTGCGTGCGCCTGCCCGTGGCCGCGGCTTTCCACAGTCCGCTCGTGGCGCCCGCGTTGGAGGCTTTTGCGAAGGCGCTGGAGTCGATTTCTTTTCCCGCCTCGGCCGCGCCCGTGTATGCGAACTCCACCGGCGAGCCCTATCCCGCGGACGCCGCCGCCGCGCGCGAGCTCCTGGCGCGGCAACTGGCCAGGCCCGTGGAGTTCGTCAAGCTCGTGGAGGCCATGCACCGCGACGGCGTGCGGACCTTCTTGGAAATCGGCGCGGGCGCGCGCATGAGCGGGCTCGTGGCCCTGACGCTCAAGGGCAAGGATTTCTCCGCGGCCGCGGTCGACGCCTCGAACGGCCGCAAGTCCGGCACGCTGGACTTGGCCCGCGCGCTGGCCCAACTCGCCGCGCTCGGCCATGCCGTCGATCTGACGCCGTGGCAGGACGGCGAGGCCGGCCTGCGCGACCTTCGCCCCAAGCCCAAGATGTCGGTGGCGCTCAACGGCGCCAACTACCGCTCCACCAAGCCCGCGCCGCGCCCCGTCCGTCCGCCGTTGAGCTCTCCCGTGCCGCCGTCCTCGTCGGTCGCCATGCCCGCGGCCGTGCCGCAGGCGCTGGCCGCCGCCCAGTCCGCCATCGACGCGCTCACGCGTCTGCAGGAGCAGACCGCCCGGCTGCACCTGCAGTTCCTGCAGGGCCAGGAGGCGGCTCAGCGCTCGGTCCAAGCCCTGATCGAGCATCAGCACGCCCTCGCCGGCGCGCCCGCGCTCGCCGCGCCCGCGCCGATCGCTTCCGCGGCCGCTCCCGCTCCCGCTCCCGCTCCCGCGCCCATGCCCGCGCCCGAGCCCGCTGCTCCGGCGCCCGTTCCCGCCGGCGCTTCCGCGGAGGCCGCCGTCTTGCCCACTCTGCTGGCCATCGTCTCCGAGAAGACCGGCTACCCGGCCGACACCATCAATCCCGACATGGACCTGGAAGGGGACCTGGGCATCGACTCCATCAAGCGCGTTGAGATACTCTCGGCCGTCCAGGAGAAGCTGCCCGGCGCGCCCAAGGTCAAGCCTGAACACCTCGGCACGCTTCGCACGCTCCAGTCCATCGCCGTTTATCTTTCCTCCGGCATGAGCTCGTCGCCCGCGCCCGTCGCCGCCAAGCCCTCCGTGCCCGTCGCCGCGTCCGCGTCGACGGCGGCCTCCGTTCTTCCCACTCTGCTGGCCATCGTCTCCGAGAAGACC
>JAJZQS010000122.1 GCA_021806745.1 bacterium | reverse complement strand
ATTACTTCAGGCCTTCGACGCCGGGGAACAGTCCAAGGCTCGTGGAGCGGCCGTCGTTGAGCACGGACGAGGAGCGCAGTTGGCCTTCCTCGACTTGCGCCTGTTGGGCGTCGAGCGCGCGCTTGATGGCGTCGACATAGTCCTCGGCGAGCGCTCGGCCCTCGTCGCCGCCCTCGGCCGCGCGCATGCGCACGTAGGCGTCGCTGGCGGCCCAGTCGGGCTTGAGGCCGCGCGCGCGCACATAGGCGGTGAAGCGCGGGTCGGCGCGCAGTTTCTTGAAGAAGTCGTCGTTGGCCACCATGTCGCGAAAGACGCGATAGTCGGCCACGGAGTTGATGTCCATGACCAGGGAAAAGCCGCGCTGGGCGTTGGGCAGCACGCGGCCGACGTCGATGCGGCCCTCGGCCTGCAGCAGGTGCACCTGGGACATCTTGTGCGGGTCGACGATGAGCATCTGGAAGTCGGTATAACCCCGGAAAGCCTCCGGCGCGGGGTTGCCGCGCTGGCCTTTGAAGTTGAGGTCGAGGCCGCGTCCGCCCACGCGCGTGTCCAGGATCAGCACCCGCGCGCGGCCGCCGTCGAGCGCGCCCAGGTTCATCTGCTCGGCCACCCGCGCCTCGGGCACGTTGTTGCGCAGGAACTCCGTGTCGGAAAAGACCATCGAGATCTCGTCGGGCTTGAGCCCCTGCACGCGGATCAGGTATTCGCGCACGGCCTTGAGCGCGCGCGTGTCGGAAACGCTGAGAACCATGAGGCCCGACGCCTGGGCGTCGGGCAGCGTCCTCAGCCACTCGCGCGCGGCCGCGGCCTGGGCCTCGGTCACGCCGTCCTCGGCGCGAACGTCTGCAACGCGCACGACGGGATTTTCGACGCCTTTGAAGCGCGGCGAGGAGAGGTAGGCGTCCAGCGCGGGCCTGGCGTCGGCCGGGATTTCCCCCGTCGGCACCGCCACGGTCTTGCGCAGGTCCAGCAGCCACCGCCGGGCCGCCTCGGTTTCGGCGGGCGTTTTGCCGACCACCTTCGAGATGCGCACGACCACCGTGTCCTTGCCCTTGAACTTCGGATCGGACAAGTAGGCGTCCATCGCCGGCTGCGCCTGAGCGGGGATTTGATCGGCGGGCACCGCCCCGTCGGGCGCCGCGCGCAGGACCACCGAGTCGGCGTCACCCGTGGCCTGGCGCAGTTCGCGCAGTTTGGCCAAGGCGGTCTCGTAAATGCCCGCCCGCGCGTCGCCCTTGCGCGCGGCGGCCTCGGACAGCGCGGCCATGTCGGCCAGGGAAACGACGGCCGGCCCGCTCATCGCGTCGAGCGCGGCCAGCCTCACGGCCTCGGGCGCGGCGCCGTTTCGGCCCTCCACGCCCAAGTCGGCCACCGTCACCTCCCCGTCGCCCGCCGGCTTGCCGTGCGATTCGAGCCACGCGCGCGCCGCGGCACCCTCCTCGCCGGGGAAGCTCTCCGGCCTCAGTTCCACAGGCCGCGGCAAAACCCCGCCGGCGCGGTCGATCAGGGCCTGGCGCACCTCGAACGGCGCCCGGCGCAGTTCCGGCACCACCGCGCGTCCGCGCTCCGAGTTCAGGTCGATCAGACCCCGGCCGATGCGCGCGAAACTGTCGACCGGTCGAGGAGTCAAGTCCACGCCCACGTTGGGCGGCGGCGTCGAGCCCTCGCCGATCATCGCGATGTCGTTTTTCTGGAAATGCTCGCGCAGTTTTTCGCCCGCGGTGCCGGAGAAAGAGATGAAGTTCGTGTCCTTGTCGGTGGTCAGGTCCTTGATCGTGCTGATGGATTGGTGCGTGTAGGGCAAGGTCAAGTCGGTGCCGTAGGCCAGTTCCCAGTAGCGGCGCGTCTCGTTGTCCATCGACTCGAACCACTGTCCGTTGTGCACCACGTTGATGCGGTGGGTGCGGTTGTCCAGGCGGATGCCCGCGGGATCTTCGAAGAATCCGTCGAGCTGGCGCTTGAGCTCGCGCCGCATCCACGAGCCGCGCCCGCCCAGTCCCTCGGGATCGATCGCCGAAGTCAGCAGGTTCCAGAACAGACCGTCGGCTTGGTTGGCCCGCATGGTGGGGTCCTCGCGCAAGGCCGCCAGCATCTGCGCGGCGCGCAGGCGCGTCAGGCCCAGGCGCGAGGCGGAAATGTCCGGAATCTTGCCGCGCAGCAGGCTCCAGAGCATGCTCAGCGTCTCGCCCACCGACAGACGCTCTCCGTCCACGAGCTTGGCGAAGCGCTCCTGCGCGGCCGTGAAATCGGCGGGGTCCTGGCTGCGCAGCTTCGCGCTGATGGCGAAGGCCTGCATGTCCTCTTTCATGGCGCGAAACACCGCATACATCGGGTTCTCGTCTCCGGCGAACGCCTTCATCAGCGCCCGGCGCTCCTCCATCAGCCGCCGCGCGCGATCCTGCCAGCCGGGCCCGCCCTCGCGCAAGACTCGGTCGATCTCATCTCCCATCTCCCGCAGGGAGCGGCGCACCTGATCGCGGGCCTTCTCGACGAGGGATTGCCGCGCGCGCCCCGCGTCCTTGGGCATCGACTCGATGCGCGTGAGCGCCTCGGCCAACCCCTCCTCGGAGGAGGCGCCCGCCATGGCCTTCTTGAGCCGGAATGATTCCGCGCGCGCCGACGAGTACTCGTCTTCCAGCGCCCGGCGGCGCAGTTCCAAATCCGTCGTGGGCTTGCCCTCGCGGCGCGCGTCCGCGATCCGCGCGTCCAATTCCTCCGCCTGCCGGCCGATCTCATAGACGCGAGACAGCGCCTGCGCGCGCCGAGCGGCCAAATCGCGGCCCTCCGGCGTCAGGCGCGCCTCCAGGCCCGCCGCGGTCGCCTTCCACTCGGTCAAGGTTCGAGAGTCCGCACTCTCGGGCCGAGACTGAGCCTCGGCGATTCGGTCTTGAAGCCCCGGAAGCCGCTGGGCCGGGTCATCGCCCGCAAAGCGGTCCACCATGGCTTTTTGGCGGGCGAGCAAGGCCGCTTCCGCGTCGAGCGCTCCGGCTCGATCCGCCGCGCCGGGCGCCGCCGAGCCGCGCGCGGCCGCCGCCTGCGCCGTCAGGCCGTCGATGCGCGCCTGCAGTTGTTGCGAGCGCACCCCCGCCTCCCGCGCCAGCCTCAGCAGGCCCTCGCTGCCCGAGGACATGTCGAGCAAGTTGTCCTCGCGAGCGACGGTCTTCGCCCATTGTCCGGCGATTTCTCCGCGCGCGGCTGCGTCGTCGGACGGCGCGCCGGGGAAAGCGTCGCGCAAGGCGGCTCGCGCGGCGGCCGGACCCGCGGGATCCGACGCGGGCGCCGAGGCCAGCAGAGAATCGAGCCTCTGCGCGCCCGCCCGCAGGTCCGTCTCGGCGTCGAAGCGGGCCAGCGGGCCGTCGGCGCCGGCCAAACGCCCAGCGGCGGCGTCGAGGCTCGCGAAGTCGTCGGCGGCGGCGGTGGCCTGCGGGCCCTGAATCGCCGACGCCAGCATCTGCGCCCGCCTCACGGCCGTCTGCGCCTCCAAGCCAGGCGCGGAGGCGGAAGCCTCGATTTGTCCCTGGACGCGCAGGTCCAGGTCTTGCGCGCGCGCGTAGAACGGAGACAGCCTGGAAATTCGACCGGAAACCTGGCCGATGGTCAGCGCCGGCTGCTGGGCGGCGCCGTCCATCTCGTCACCCAAAATCCAATAGTCGCGCAAGGCTGTCTGCCCTTTCATCTTGCCGGTGGCGGCCTTCGTCTTGAGGCTCTCGTATGTCTCGAAAGAGAGCTTCGAGCCGATTTTCTTGTACGCGATGAAGTCCATGCGCGCCTGGGCTTCCAGGTTCGATTGCACGGTCAGGAAGGCCACTTTCTTGCCCGTCGCCTCGGCGTCGGCCTCGACCAGCGGCAGTAGACCCTCGAAGGCGACGAAGGTCTTGCCGCCGCCCGTTTTGAGCATCTGGAACACGCGCACGGAGCCCGTCGGGCGCCTTTCGACGAAGGCGGTCAGGGCTCCCATCAGCGCCTCGAATTGCTCCGGGCGCCAGCCTTTGAGCGCGGTGCCCTTCGAATCGTGGATGGCCCAGGGCGAGGCCTCCATCTCGTCGATCGAGCGGCCGATCTTGATCCTCTCCTCGGGAGTCAGGCCTTCGGCGGATTGAAGCTCGTCGCGCATGCCGGTGATCAAGCGCGCGAAAGAGCCGTCGGCCCTTTTGCCCGCGACGGTCTCGTCGGGCCTGCGTCCACGGCGCCAGTCGTCGAGCTCCTTGTGGAAATTCGCCAACAGCGACGCGGGCGCGGGGCGGGTGCGGAACTCCGCGATCAACGCCTGCAGGGACTCGTCGGCCAGCGCGTAGGCCTTCTCGACGCTGTTGAAGCCGTTGAAGCGCTTGTCGATGGCCTCCACATAATCGACGAGGCGGTTAAGCACCTCGGCCTCGGGGGGAGTGACCGTGCCGTCGGCCTCCCACGCCTTCGCGCGGCCGCGAAGGCCTTCCAGGAAATCGGCGTAGCCGACGCCGTGGGGCTCCTGGTTCAACCGCCAGTCGGACACCTCCTCGCGGATTTTCGCCAAGACCCCGTCCTTGCCGCCGAAACCCTCGCGCGGCTTCAGGCGCCGCAGCGCCGCATCGAGCTCGCGCGCGGGCTCTCGGGTGATGAGGTTGGTCTCCAGATAGGGCTTGAGCACCGCGTCGACGCTCTTGGCCAACGCGCGCGGCATCGGCTTGCCGATCTGGAATTCCGCGGAGTACAGCGCGACCGCGACGTCCTTTTTGACCTCCGGGGTGATCAGGCCCACACCGGGCACCGTCTCTCCGGGCTTGGCTTCGAGAATCGCCTTCGCGCGCGCCGGATCGGAGAGCAGGGCGCGGATGAAGTTCTTGTGCGCGATCAAGCGCACCTCGTCGTTGACTTTCAAGTTGACGAAGGATTCCCCGTCCGCCATCTTGGTCACGCGCTCGAACTCCAGGGGATTGGCGGATTTGCCGCCGGCGGCCTTGAACATCTCCTTTTCGATGCCCGCCCTCCGAGTTTCCTCGGTCACGGTCCACTTGCCGCCCGGCGGATCGGCGAAGAAGTGAAAATCGAACACGCGCTGGGAGATCGGGGTCTTGGGGGTCTTCAAAAAAGGCAGTTCCTGGCCGGGCTCGGCGTTGGCGTACTCGTAGGTCCTTCCCGCGGCGTCGTATTGGCGCATGCCTTCGCCCACGCCCATCATCGGCGCGGCCTCCAGCGCCTGATGCGCGGCGAAGGTGGGCAGAGCCAGCCAGATCGGGGCGTTCATCAGTTCCGCTCCGGTCTGATTGGCGCCCTTGATGCGCGTCTCGACGTCCGGTGAACTTCCCCAGGTGACTTGGCCCATGCCCGGCAGGCTGACCGAGGGCGCGTTGAAGGCGACCCAGTGTCCGAGGCCGCTGGCGGCGTCGCTGACGAGAGCGTATTTGGCCACGTTGTCGGCCATGCTCAGCGGCATCGCCGCGATCTTGCCCGCGATGCCGGCGTCGGCCAGGCGGTCGATGAGGCCCCTGCTCGCTCCGCCCTCCATGGCCGGCCACAACAGAGACTTCGCCTGCGTCATGGCCCCCGCAAGCAGGGAGTCCTCGCCGGCCAAATTCACGGCCGTGGGCATCACCCACGACGCGACTCCTCCCAAACCGCTCCAGGCCGTGTCCAAGACGCCGCGCGAACCGACCACATCCATCGCCGCGGCCAAGCGCGTGCCCGTGAACGAAGACGCGGGCAGGCCCACGTAGTTGAGCATCGGGTGCCAAGACTCGTTGGCCCACCAGGCGCCGCCCTTGGCGCCGGCCATGAACGCCTGGCCCGCGCCGGACAGACCCGAGGTGTAGGCCGAGTGGCCGCCGGTCGCGTCTTGATAAAGATGCTGGCCCAGCAGGAAACTTCCCGAGATCGCCGAAGACATGGCGGTGAAGGTGACTTGGCGGGCGCCCGCATTGAGCGCGCGCACGCCGCTTTCGGCCAGGTAGCGCACCGCGGCGTTGTCGATGCGGCCGGTCATCGCCATCGAGGTCTCCGTCTCGAGCGTGGTCAAGCGCGCGGCGGTGTGCAGGGAACTCTCGCGCGCCATGATGGCGGTGCGCGCCAGGGCGCGGCGCAGCAGGCCAGCGTCCTCGCCCGCTTCGGTCAGTCCCGCCGCATCCAAGCCTTTGGCGAAGCCCGTCAGGCCCCGGCGCAGGACGCCGCCGCCAAGCCCGATGGCCACGCTCCACTCGACGACGCTGCGGCCCGTGTCGATCCACTTATTGGTCGAAAACACGGCGAGGGCGTTGTCTTGAGCCGCCGCCAGCGAGGCGGCGATCTTGACCGAGTCGCTGACGGTCTTGGGCTGCTCGCCGAACAGTGCGGCCTGGAAGTGGGTCTGCGCCGCGTTCGGGTTCATGGCGATCGTCTGGCGGCGCGCCGCGGCCATGTTCCCGTCCGCCACGGTCTGGACCAAGCTCATCAATTGCGGCGCCTGGGCGGCGAGCTTGTTCATGTCGCCGCGATATCCGGAATCCACGCGCGACACCAGCCAATAGGACCAATTCATCCGCGGACCCGGCTTGCCGCGCAGCTCATCGACCAGTCCGACGCCCTTGTCGATGAGCCCCAGTCCGGTCTCGTCTTTGGACAGCGCGGCCAAGGTCGGCGCTTCGGCGTAGATCGAGTAGTCCGTGGAGATGCCCGTCAACTGCGCTTGGCTGGCCGACAGCAGGGCGTTGACCGTGTCGAGCTTGCCGGTGGGATCGGATTTCTCAAGCAGTCCGCGGACCTGGTCGAGCTCGCGGTGCAGTTCATCCAGGCGCGCGCGGATGGCGCGGCCCTGCGCGAGGTAGCGCGCCTTCTCATCGGAGGGCAGGTCCAGCTTGTCGAGGGCGTCCATCACCTGCTTTGAGTCGGGAGAGGCGGGATCGATGTGGTCGATCTCGCTGCGCACCGCGTACTCCTGCGACTCGAGCACCGCGCGAGTCAGCGCCACGCGCGCCACCTGTTCGTCGAGCGCCAGGCTCTTGACCGCGCCGTCGCTGACGACGGGATTTTTGGCCAGCCCGCTCAGCAGGGAGGCGATGTCGTTCTTGTAGTTTTGGACGTCGGCCAGCGCCGACTTCAACGCGGCTTCGCGGCCG
>JAJZQS010000014.1 GCA_021806745.1 bacterium | reverse complement strand
TCGAGTGCTGGCGCTGCCAAAGCGCGCTTTCCCATTCGGCCTTGGTCACGCCCTTGTAGCCGGGCAGGCGCGTCCAATCCGGCTCCACGAACTCGCGCTTGAGCGGATAGTGAAACGGCTGTCGGTTTGGGTCCGCCTTGACTTTCTTGGCCATGGTTCATTCTACCATGGGGAAGAGGCGTGCGGAATCGCTCGGTGTCTTGAACGCGCCGAAGTCCCCCTTGCGCCCGGTGATCGCGGCGCGGCCGGGGTCCGGGCGGGGGCGCGCTGCATGCCCACTCCGACATTGTGAAACGAGCCGTCGGTGAACAGCGGCGGCGGATGGCAGAGGGCGCATCTCGCCTTGCCTTGGCCTATATTCACTCATGATCGTCAGCATCTTCAGCCGTCGTCCGTTGCGTAAGCCAATCCCATACGAAGTCGATCGACCAGAACTGATTCGGTCCCGTCGGCTTGGGCAACGGCACCCGCACCGCCGCGGCCTGCCAGCTAGCTCTAACTGCAAAACGAGACGGGGCCATCTTGAACAATACGCCAATGGAGCACTTTTATCTAGCACTTTATAATACAACATAACGCTTTGTAAATATATAAATCGTTATAAAAAATAAATTTATTCGATATTTAAGTAGCATTGACAAGTAGCATTTTTAAAGCTAAACTTCACTTGTGTTCCCGGTCCTTCCATCTCGAGTTCCTCCGGAATTGGACCAGCTCATTATGGACGTGACGACTGCCTCGGCCGCCCTGGGTCGAGGGATCACCCCCCTGATTCTAGAAGAGGTCGCCCGCCTCATGGTCAAGGTGAACAGCTACTACACCAACGCCATGGAGGGGAATCCCTCGAAGCTCAAGGACATCGAAGCGGCCCTCAACAAGCACTTCTCCAAGGATAAGAGCGCCCGCAACTACCAGAAAGAGCACCTAGCCCATATCGAAGTCCAAGAGGCCATGGTCCATCGGCTCAAGACTGAGCCCGATCTCAAGATTTGCTCCGAAGGCTTCCTCTGCTGGATTCATGAGCAGTTCTACAACCGACTCCCCGAAGACATGCGCTTCGCCACGACCGTGAGCGGCGAACCAGTTCCCGTGATTCCCGGGGAGCTGAGGGATCGGGGAATCAGCGTCGGCCGCCATGACACGTCACTGGTTACCCGCGACGAAGTCCGCTCTTACCTCGGCAAGTTCGAGCAAGCACTGAGCCCCGAGAGACTGGTGGGCTCGCGGAAGCTGCTCGGCATGGCATCCTCCCACCATAGATTTCTTTGGATTCACCCATTCCCGGATGGCAACGGAAGAGTCGCTCGGCTTTTTAGCATCGCCTACGCCTACAAGATCGGAATGGGAACAACCATGCTCTGGACCGTGAGCCGCGCCTTCGCAAGGAACAGGCCGGATTACGATGCGAACCTGAATTGGGCCGATCAGAGGCCCCGAAACTCCCTCGATGGCCGAGGCCCGCTCTCGGAAGAAAACCTGACCCAGTTCTGCACCTACTTTCTGGAGTGCTGCAAGGATCAGATCAGCTACATGGATGAGACCCTCAAGCTCGCGGAATTGGAACGGCGCTATGACCATTACATCGAGGGGCTGCGGAAGAACAAGATCATCTCGAAAGCCGGGGCCAAGGTCATGGGACGGTTGCTGTTGCAGGGGGAAATCCCGCGCGCCCAGGTTCAGGAAATCGCCGATGTAAAGCAAAGACGCGCCACGGACATCATCAAGGAGTTGTTCGAAGCGAAGATCGTCCGGAGTGAATCGACCTACGGCCCGCTGAGACTGAGCATCACGACGGAAATGTCGGCCGTGCTTTTCCCGGGACTCGCCTAGTCATGGTTCGCCCCTGGGGCGCGAAAAACCGTGATCTCGGCGCTCAGGCGGCGGCGAAGCGGTAGCCGATGCCGTGCACGGTTTCGATGCGCGGGCCCGCGGCGCCGAGCTTTCGACGCAGGGACTCGATGTGCTTGTCGAGCGTGCGCGTCTCCACGCCCGACGGGTAATTCCAGACCGCGGAGAGCAGTTCCTCGCGCTTGAAGGCGCGCTCGACGTTCTTCATCAGGTGCGCGAGCAAGTCGAACTCCAGACGGGTCAACTCCACCGGGCGCCCGCCCACCAGCGCCTGGCGCGCGACCAGGCGCAGTTCCACGGGCCCGGCGTTGATGACCGTGACCGTCTGCTCCGGGGCCTCGCCGGACCAGACCGCCCGGCGCAGCAGCGTGCGCACGCGGGCCAGAAAAACCGGCGCCTGGAACGGACGGTGGATCACATCGTCGGCGCCGGCGTCGAGCATGGCCACGCTCTGGAAGGCGGTGGCCTTGGGATCGAAGCACAGCACGGGAAGCCCCAGCAGTTCGGGCGCTTCTCTCAGGCGCCGCAACGCGGCCGTCACCGGCGCCTCTCCGCCTTCGTGGGCGATGACGAGCATGTGCGGGCGCGCTTGGCGCAGCACCGCGGCGGCCTGGGCCAGCGAGGCCACCGGCTGCACGCGGTAGCCCTGCCCGACGAGCAGAGCCCCCAGGCGCTCGCGCAGTCGCGCGTCCTCGGCCGCGACGGCGACGTTCATCCGCCGAACACCGGGTACTCGCCGAACACGTCCTTGAGAGCGGAGGTGACCTCGCCGACGGTCGCGTAGGCCTCGACGGCTTCCAGGATGGCGGGCATCAGGTTGGTCTGGCCGCGCGCGAGGTCGCGCAGCCGGGCGAGGCATTTCTCGACGCGCGCCGAGTCGCGGCCGCGCTTGAGCTTCTTGAGGCCGCGCACCTGGCCGCGTTCGACTTCATGGTCGATCTTGAGGATGGGCGGCGCGGCCGCGCCGGCGGCGTAGGCGTTGACGCCCACGATCTTGCGCCGCCCGGAAGACAGCTCCATTTCGTGCCGATAGGCGGTCTCGGCGATCTCGCGGTGGAAGTAGCCCTTCTCGATGGCCGGCACCACCCCGCCGAGCTCGCGGATGCGGGCGAGGATCGCCTGCGCGCGGGACTCGACTTCGCGGGTGAGAGTCTCCAGGTAGTAGGAGCCGCCGAAGGGATCGGGAGTGTCGGTGACGCCGGTCTCAAGCGCGAGTATTTGCTGCGTGCGCAGCGCCAGCATGACCGCCTCGTCGGTGGGCAGGGCCAGCGCCTCGTCGAAGGAGTTCGTGTGCAGGCTCTGCGTGCCGCCGAGTGCGGCCGCCATCGCCTGGTAGGCCACGCGCGCGAGGTTGTTGAGCGGCTGCTGGGCGGTGAGGCTCACGCCCGCGGTCTGGCAGTGCATGGGCAGCATCCAGGAAATTTCCCTCTTGGCGCCGAATTCTTCGCGCATCAGCTTGGCCCAGATCGAGCGCGCGGCGCGAAGCTTCGCGATCTCCTCGAAGAAGTCGTTGTGGACGTCGAAGAAAAACGAGAGCTGCGAGGCGAAGTCGTCGACGGCGAGGCCGCGCTTGACCAGGCGCTCCACGTAGTCGCGTCCGTCGCCGAGGGTGAACGCCAGTTCCTGCACCGCGTCGGCGCCGGCTTCGCGGATGTGGTAGCCGGAAATCGAGATCGGGTAGAAGCGCGGGACTTCCTTCACGCAGTACTCGATGAGGTCGAGCACGAGCCGCATCGAGGGCTCGGGGGGGTAGAGATACTCGTTCTGGGCGATGTACTCCTTGAGGATGTCGGTTTGGCAGGTGCCTCGGATGCGCTTGAAAGGCACGCCTTGCTTCTTGGCCACCGCCAGATACATCGCCAGGATCACCGGCGCAGGCAGGTTGATCGTCATGGAGGTGGAGACCTTGGCGAGCTCGATGCCGGAGAAGAGGACCTCCATGTCGGCCAGGCTGTCCACGGCCACGCCCTCGCGGCCGACTTCGCCGAGCGAGCGCGGGTCGTCGGAGTCCAGGCCCATCAGCGTGGGCAAGTCGAAGGCGGTCGACAAGCCCGTCTCGCCGTGGGCGAGCAGGTACTTGAAGCGCTCGTTGGTGTCCTTGGCCGTCTTGTGGCCGGCGAACATGCGCATCGTCCACGGCGTGACGCGGTAGCCGCTGGACTTGAGTCCGCGCGTGAACGGAAACTGCCCCGGGCGGCCGAGTTCGGCGGCGAGGTCGCGTCCCGCGAGGTCCTCGGGGCCGTACTCGCGCTTGATCGGGATGCCCGACAGGGTCACGGGTTCTTCGGCGGCGGCGGGCGCCGGCTTGTCGACGACGCTCATCGGCGGTCTCCTTCCTTGCGGCGACGCCACGCGCGCTGGTTCGAGCGCGCTCGGCGCGCGGCGCGGCGGCGCAAAACCTTTCGGGCGCGCCAGCGCGCGCGCAGGCGCGCCCACGCGCGGCGGCGCAGCATTCGCCGCCGCGCGGCGGAGACGCGCCGCCAATGCGCGCGCACGAAGGCGAGGCGGCGCAGCGCGGCGCGCATCGCCGCGCGCCGCGCCAGGAAGCGACGCAGCGGGTGGGGCGCTTCGGGCGAGCCGCCCCGGCGCACGGAAGTCTCCTGGTTGGCCGTGAGCACCTGCGCGCCCGTTTGGCCCGTGACTTCGACGCGGCCCTCGTCGAACACGCCGACGTGGGCGTCGTCGCCGCCGGAGCCGGCGTCCACGCCGAACTCCGTGCCGCGCACGGCGGCCACGGCGGCGGGCGTGCGCACCTCCAGATTGTCGTCGCCGAGTTTCTGAATTTTAGCGATGAGGGAGCCGAACGCGAGGGAAAGCTCCGCGCGAGCGCGCGACAGGCTCGTCAGCGTGAAGTCGGCGTTTTCGCCCAGATCGATGAGGCTTTTGCCGTCGAAGGAGATCTCGGCGCTGGAGGCGCTCGAAACGACCACGCGGTCGCCCTCTTCCAGGAACATCCCCGGCTCGGCCTGCGCGGGTTCGGAGGGTTTCGCGGCGGAGTAGACCGCGACCTCGCCGGCGACCGCGGTGATGCGCGCGTCGTAAGACGAGTCGGGGGCGCTTTGGGCGAAGGCCGGGACGGTCATCAGCGCGAGCGCGGCGAAGAATGTCACGGCGCGGCCTCCGTGGCGTCTACGAGTTGAACTCGGAAGAATTGATGCTTGCCCACCTGAAGGATGAAGTCCCTGGGCGCGGGCTCGGGAAGGGCGAGCGCCTTGGCGCCGTTGATCTTCACTCCGCCCTGGGCGATCAGGCGCCCGGCCTCGCCCTTGGACTTGACCGCGCCGGTGCGCAGGATGATCTCGGGAAATTTCAACGTTCTCGGCGCTTGGATGAGGGCGTATTCGCCGGGCAGTTCCTTGCGTGAAAAAGTCCGCTCGAAGTATTCCAGCGCGCCGTCGGCCGCGGCGGCGCCGTGGAAGCGCTCGACCAGCAGCCGCGCCAGCGCCTTCTTGGCCTTCATCGGGTGCTCGGCCTTGACCGCGGGCAAGTCGGCGTCGGTGAGCAGGGTGTAGTAGTCGAGCATCAGCTCGTCGCTTGCGCGCATGGTCTTGCCGAACATCTCGTTGGGCGCGTCGTTGAGCCCGATCGAGTTGCCGTAGGACTTGGACATCTTCTTGACGCCGTCCAGGCCCACGAGCAGCGGCACGGTCATCGCGACTTGCGGCGGCTGGCCGGCGTCGGCCTGCATCTTTCGCCCCATCAGGAGGTTCGTCAACTGGTCGTTGCCGCCGAGTTCGACGTCGGCCTTCACGGCCACCGAGTCGTAGCCCTGGAGGATCGGGTAGAGAATCTCGAGCAGGGTCAGCGGAGAGTTCTCGGCCACGCGCTTCTTGAAGTCCTCGCGCGCGAGCACCTGTTGGACGGTGTGGCGCTTGAGGATGTCGAGAAGGCCCTCGCGCATCATGGGCTCAAGCCACTCGGAGTTGAAACGCAGCTCGGTCCTCGCGCGGTCGAGGACCTTGAAGGCCTGCTCCTGGTAGGTCAGGGCGTTGGTCTTGACCTGCTCCGGGGTCAGCGTCGGCCGCGTCGCGTCGCGGCCCGAAGGGTCGCCGACCTGGGCGGTGAAGTCGCCGATGATGAGCACGGCGGTGTGGCCGAGGTCCTGGAAGCGGCGCAGCAGGCTCAGCGCCACCGAGTGGCCGAGGTGCAAGTCGGTGGAGGTCGGGTCGACGCCGAGCTTGACGCGCAACGGGCGGCCGAGAGCGAGCTTTTGGGCCAGCTCCCCTTCGCTGACGACAGACACCGTGCCGCGCTTGAGCGCCGCGACCTGAGCCTGGATGTCCACGCGAGGTCGATCCTACCAAAATTGAGGCCGTATCTCCTCTCGCGCTCGGGCGCAAATAAGCTACAGTCGCGCTCCCGAAGCCTGCAAGACCATCGCCATGCCCATCCTGCTCAGCTGCCAAAAACTGTCCAAGAGCTTCGGCGTCCGCCCGCTCTTCGAGGGGCTGTCGTTCGGGCTGTTCGACGGCGAGCGCACGGGCATGATCGGGCCCAACGGCGCGGGCAAGTCCACCCTCCTGCGCATGCTCGCGGGCTTGGAGACGCCCGACGAAGGCGAGCTGTCCTTGCGCCGCGGCCTGCGCGTGGGCTACCTGGCCCAGCAGGACCGCTTCGAGGACGCGGGCGGCGCTTTGAGCGTGGCCGAGGCGGCCGCCGCGGCCCTGGCCGGCCTGGGCCTTGAGGACTACGAGGTGGACATGCGCGTGGAGGCGGGGCTCTCCGAAGCCGGTTTTCGCGACGGCGCGCAGAAAGTCTCCGCGCTGTCCGGCGGCTGGCGCAAGCGGCTGGCCATCCTCGCGCAGGTGATCCGCGAGCCCGATCTGCTTCTGCTCGATGAGCCCACCAACCACTTGGACCTGGAGGGCGTGCTGTGGCTGGAGCGCTTCCTGGCCGGCGTGCGCTTCCCGTTCCTAGTGGTGACCCACGACCGCCGCTTCCTGCAAAGATCGTGCAACCGCATCATCGAGCTTAACAAGCGCTACGAGGACGGCCATTTCAGCAGCGCCGGCCACTACGCCGATTTCTTGGAGAAGCGCGCGGCCCTGTTCAGCCAGCAGGAGACGCGCCAGGACAAGCTGCAGAACGCCGTGCGCGGCGAAATCGCGTGGCTGCGCCGGGGACCCAAGGCGCGCTCCACCAAGCAGCAGGCGCGCATCGACCGCGCCGGGAACATGATCGAGGAGCTGGCGGAGCTCAAGCACCGCAACGCGCAGGGCCGCAGCGTGGACATCGACTTCATCGGCAGCGAGCGCCGCAGCCAGAGCCTGGTGCGCGCCGTCAAGATCGAGAAAAGCCTGGGCGGCCGGCGCCTGTTCGGCCCGCTGGACCTGGGGCTTGGTCCCGGCGACAAGCTGGGCCTGCTGGGCGACAACGGCAGCGGCAAAAGCACGCTCTTGAAAATATTGGCCGGTCAGCTGGCGCCGGATTCCGGCGAACTGAAGCAGGCCGAGCGCCTGCGCGTGGTGACCTTCGACCAGCACCGCGAGCAGTTGAACCTGGAACAGCCCCTGCGCAAGGCGCTCTGCCCCATCGGCGAGCACGTGGAATACAAAGGCAGCCGGATCCACGTCTTCAGCTGGGCGGAGCGCTTTCTTTTTCGCAAGGAGCAGATGGACATGCCGCTGCGGATGCTGTCCGGCGGCGAACAGTCGCGCGTGCTGATCGCGGGGCTGATGCGCCAAAGCGCGGACCTGCTTCTTTTAGACGAGCCCACCAACGATCTGGACCTGCCGTCGCTGGAGGTCCTGGAAAACAGCATGCAGGATTTCCCCGGCGCTTTGGTGCTGGTCACGCACGACCGCTACCTGCTGGACCGCGTCAGCAAGGAAATACTCGCGCTCGACGGCCGCGGCGGCGCGCGCTTCTACGCGGAGCTGTCGCAGTGGGAGGCGTGGAAGGCCGCGCAGGTGGAGGCGCCGCTGGAGCCGGAGCCCGCGCCCGCCGCCGCGGCAAGCCTCAGCCCGGCCGAGGCCAAGGAACTGCGCCGCCTGGAAAGCGACATCCGCGCCGCGGATGAGCGGACGGCCGCCGCTCGGCGCGCGCTGGAAGACCCCGCCGTCGCCGCCGATGCCGCGCAACTGCGCGCGCGCCACGAAAAACTGGAAGCCGCCCAAGCCGCCGCGGCGAAACTGTTCGCGCGCTGGGAAGAGCTGGAAGCCCGGCGCTAAGGCCGGAAAACGCCGCCGGACTTCACGCCGCGTCCGAGAAGAGCTCGCGCTCGACTTCGGCGCGCAGTTCCTTCACGCCGACGTTTTCCGCCGCGCTGACCCAGGCGAGGTTTTCGGGCAGTATCCCCATCAGGCGCGCCGCCTCGCCGCGCCGCGTAGACGACGCCGCGCGCTTGACTTGGTCGGCTTTCGTGGCGACCACGCGCCAGGGCAGTCCCTGCGACTGCAGCCAGGCCAGCATGTCCAGGTCCAGGCGCGTGGGGCCGACCTTCGCGTCGACCAGCACGAAGATGCGGCGCAGCGCGGGGCGGCGCGTCAGGTAGCCCTCGATCATGGCTCCCCAGCCCGCGCGCTCGGCCTGGCCGCCCTGCGCGTAGCCGTAGCCGGGCAGGTCCACCAGCCAGCGGCCGGGCGCGGCCGCGAACACGTTGATGGCGCGCGTGCGGCCGGGCGTGCCGGAGACGCGAGCCAGGTCCTTGCGGCACAGCGCGTTGATCAGGCTGCTCTTGCCCACGTTGGAGCGGCCGACGAAGGCGATTTCCGCGGCCGCCGCGCCCAGGCGGTCGGCCGAGGTTTCGCTGAGCAGATGGTTCGCCTCGGCAAGGCCCGCGCGGCGCATGCGCCATCATAGCACGCGGCGCGCCGGCCGCGCGTCAGAACAGGTCGTAGGGGTCGACGTCGAGCGTCAGCCGCACTCCCGAGGGTTGGGCGCGCGCGCGCGCGGCGGCCAGAGCCGCCTCGACGCGGTCCGGCGCGAGCTTGACGAGGATGTGGTGGCGGAACTTGCCGCGGACCTCGCGCAGCAGCGCCGGCGCCGGACCCACCACCTGAGCCTCCAGGCCCAGGGAGTCCGACAGCGCGGCGGCCAGCGCGCGCGCGGCCTCGACGACGCGCGGCTCGTCTTTGCCCGCGAGGACCGCGCGCAGCAGCGAGGTTTCCGGCGGGTAGCGCAGCTCGCGGCGGCTGGCCAGCTCCGCGTCGGCCCAGGCGGCGTAGTCTCCCGCGGCGGCGCCGCGCACCGCGTCGTGGTCGGGAGACAGGCTTTGCAAGATGACCTCGCCGGGCTTGTCGGCGCGTCCCGAGCGGCCGGCGACCTGCGCGAGCATCTGCATGGTGCGCTCCGAGGAGCGGAAGTCGGGCATGTGCAGCATGGTGTCGGCGTCCACCACGCCCACCAGAGTCACGTCCGGAAAATGAAAGCTCTTGGCCACGAGCTTGGTGCCCACGAGCACGTCGGCCTGCCGCGCGCGGAAGCGCTCGTAGACGCTCTGCTCGGCGCGCTGCTCCTTGGACACCGTGTCGCGGTCCATGCGCAGCACGCGCGCTCCGGGCAGGCGGCGCTTGACCTCGGCGGCGACCTTCTGCGTGCCGATGCCGGAGACCGCGATCGCGGCCTCGCCGCACGCGCCGCACTTCAGCGGCGGGGGCCAGGTCTTGCCGCAGTGATGGCAGACCAAGGTGAATTTCCCTTCGCCGTCCACGTGGCTGATCTTGGCCACGCCGCAGTCGGCGCAGCGGTCGATCCAGCGGCACTTGCGGCACATCGTCAGGGTGGAAAATCCGCGACGGTTGACCAGCAGGATCGACTGCTCGCCGCGCGCCAGCCGCTCGCGCATCTTCGACAGCAGTTCCTCGGAAATGGCCTCGCCGAAGCCGGGCATGGGGATCACGCGCACGCTCGGGCGCTCCACGCGCGAGACGCGCTCGGGCATGGCCACCAGCTCCGCCTCGCCTCGCCGCGCCAGGTCCCACGCCTCCAACGACGGCGTCGCCGAGCCCAGCACCGCCAGCGCTGCGAACGCGCGCGCGCGCTCCAGCGCCGCGTCGCGCGCGTGGTAGAACGGCGACTGGCCGTCCTGCTTGAAGGACTCGTCTTGTTCCTCGTCGAGCACGACCAGGCGCAGGTCCTTGAGCGGCAGCAGGCAGGCCGAGCGCGCGCCCACGATCACCTTGATCTCGCCTCGGCGCACGGCAAGCCAGTTCAGGCGCCGTTCGCGCGGGGTCAGCCCGCTGTGCCACAGCGCCACCGGAACGCCGAGCCCCGCGGAGAATTCATCGAAGAACGGCCGCGTCAGGGCGATCTCGGGCAGCAGGAACAGCGCCTGACCGCCGTCTTGGATCGCCAGGCGGATCAGCCTCAGATAGACCTCGGTCTTGCCTGAGGCGGGCACGCCGAAAAGCAGCGCGCGCGCTTGACGCCGCGCGCCGAGCAGGGCCGTCAGGCGCTCAAGCGCCGCGGACTGGCCCGGCGTGAGCTGGAAAGGCGGCGCCGTCTCGGGGCGGGCGGGGGCGGCCGAGACCGGCGCGGGCTCGGCGAGGGACTTCACGTAGGGGGGAATCAGCGCTTTCACGCACTCGCCCACGGGAGCGCCGTAGCGGCGCGACATCCAGCGCGCGAAGCGCACCCCTTCCTCGGACAACGCGGGCTCGGCGTCGAGCGCGGCCTCCAGGGTCTTCAGCGGGCGCTCGGGCTCGCCGTCGAAGACCGACAGCACCGTTCCCGAGGCGCGGCGCGGCCCGAAGCAGGCGCGCACGCGCAGCCCGGGGCGCGCGTCGATGCCCTCGGGCACGCGGTAGTGGAACGCGCGGTGCAGGGGCACGGGAAAGGCGACCTCGGCGATGCGCACGGCTACTTGCGCGCCGTGAACACGAAGCTCGGCGGGAGGTTGCGCACTTCGAATTGGATGTCGAAGCTGGAGAAGTGGTCCTTGAGCATCGGGATGAGGTGCGTGGTGTAGCCGAACGCGACGAAACGGCCGCCGGGGACCAGCAGGGTGGAAGTCTTGGTCAGGATCGCGCGGCGCTCGTGGCCGGAAAACAGCGCGAAAGGCACGCCCGAGACCACGCGGTCGGCGCGAGTCACGCCGAGAGGGGCCAGCACGCGGTCGAT
Organism: bacterium; assembly: GCA_021806745.1. GTDB lineage: Bacteria > Elusimicrobiota > Elusimicrobia > UBA1565 > UBA9628 > GWA2-66-18. The sequence continues at coordinate 26,854 of JAJZQS010000014.1, read as the reverse complement.
TTCGCGCACGTCGCCGTGCACGGCGGTAAAGCGAGGATCTTTCACGCGCGCGGTCAACTCGGCCAGAAAGGTCTCGTTGTATTCGACGGCGATCAGGCGCGCGTCCGGACGCATCTTATGAAGAAGTCGGCGGGTGATGACGCCGGTGGCGGGGCCGTATTCGACGACGACGCGCGCGCTTTCGAGGTCGGCGGCCTTGGCCATGCGCTCGACGAGGTACTTGCTCGACGGCGCCACCGAGCCGATGTTTTTGCCGTCGATGAGGACTTTCACGTAGTCGAGCAGTCGCGCGTCGCAGGCCGCGTTCTCGTCGCCGCTTTTCCGGGAATCGGCGATGAGTTCCTCGAGCTTGGACATGCCTTTTTTCAGGCTCTGGCCGATCCTGTCGCCGAGTCCCTCGAGCGCGTCGCGCCGCGGACGGAGGGGGGCGCGCTTGGGCTTGCTCACGGGCGGGCCAGTTCGGCTTTCAGATTTTTCATGTCCGTCCAGACGTCGCGCTTGAGGTCGGGGTTGCGCAGGAGCGCGGCGGGATGGAACGTGGGCAGCAGGCGCACGGGCGCGGCGCCGCCGCCGGGGTCGTAGTCGCGCCAGACGCCGCGGATCTTGGAGATGGGCGTCGCGTCGCCAAGCAGCACGCGCGCGGGCACGGCGCCCAGCGTGACTAGAAAGCGCGGGGCGATCGTGCGGATCTGAGTGTCAAGCCAGCCGCGGCAGGCGGCGATCTCCTCGGGCGAGGGCGGGCGGTCGTTGCCGCGCTTCTCCGGGTCGGACGGGTCGACCATCGGGTGGCATTTGACGATGTTGGCGATGTAGACGCTCGCGCGCGAAAGGCCGATGGACTCCATGATCTTGTCGAGCAGTTGTCCCGAGCGGCCGACGAAGGGCTCGCCGCGGTGGTCTTCGTCGAAGCCCGGACCCTCGCCGATGAACATCACGCGCGCGTCGACGCTGCCCACGCCGGGCACGGCCTGGATGCGTGTAGAACCCAGCGGACAGGCGCGGCAGGCCTTGATCTTTTCGGAGAGTTCGGCAAACACCTCGGCCTTGCCGCGCGCCGCGCCGGCGCGGGGGCGCGCGGCGGGCGTCGCGGTCGCGGCGGGCGCGGAGGACGCGATCCAGTCCGAGGCGTCCGACAACGCCGCGCGCCGGCGCAGGGATTTCGTCAAATCGGCCAACTCCTCGCGTTCTCGGCTCAAGGCGTCATGATATGCGGGATCGGACGGCGCGGTCAAGCGCCGCGCATCAGCGCGCGGCGAGCGCGCGCCGCGCGATGTCGTCGGGCTCGAGCAGGCGCCCCAAGCCCTCGCGGCCGCTGGCCAGCTCCCCGCGGGCCGGTCCCCAGACCGCGTAGCCGTAGCCGCCGATGGTCTTGACATTGGCCTGAGTGGCGGGGTGCTTCCACATCTCGGCGTCCATGGCCGGACACACCGCCACGCGACCGCGCGCCGACAGCACCAGCGCGTCGAGCAAGCCCTCGGCTCGGCCGTGAGCCAGCCGGGCGATGAAGTCGGCCGTGGCCGGCGCGACCAAGATCAAGTCCGCCCAGTCGGCCAGTTCGAGATGCGCCATCGTCCACAGGGAGGGATCGTCGGCTCCCTGGGCCACGGGCGCGCGGGAGACCGCCGCCAGCGCCAAGGGCGCGGCGAACTTGGCGCCGGTCGGCGTCAGCACGCAGCGCACCTGGGCGCCGCCCTTGACCAGCGCGCGCACCAGCGCGGGGGCCTTGATCGCGGCGATGCTGCCGGTGACCCCGAGCGCGATGCGGCGCGCGGGCTTGGGCATGGCCTTCTAGGACGCCTTGGCCGGCGCGTCGACCTCGGCGGCGCCGGAGGCGGCTTTTTTCAAGTCCTTCCAGTCCACGGAACCGCCCAGAACTTCGCGCAGGGCCAAATCCAGGAGTTCGGCCGGAGTCAGATGGCGGTTTTCCTCCCGCTTCTTGAGCTCCTTGGCCCACAGCGCGGCCATCGGGATGGCGGAATATTTCCCCTTGCCGAAATCGAGGATGAGCTCCTCGGTGGTCTTGCGGATCGGGGCTTCTTTGGCGGCGTCTTTCTTCGGCATTCGGTTCTCCTTGACGAGGCGTGCTAATCGGGCGAGGCGATCATGCGGGCGGCGTCCAGACGCGAGGTTCTCAACGATTCGGCGGTCAGGATGCACGAAATCTGTTCGACGGCTTTCTGCAGATCATCGTTGACCACCGCGTAGTCGTAGTCCTTGGCGGCGGCCAATTCTCCGCGAGAGTTGGCCAGGCGCTTGGCGGTTTCGTCGGCGTCCTGCCCGCCGCGGCGGGTCATGCGGGACTTGAGCGCGCGCAGCGACGGGGGCAGCACGAACACCAGAATCGCCGACGGGTAGCGGCGGCGGACGGCGCGCGCGCCTTGGACGTCGATGGCCATCACGACGTGGCGCCCCGCGGCGGTCTCGTTTTCGACGAAGCGCTTGGGCGTGCCGTAGTACTCGTCGTGGACCACCGCCCACTCCAGGAATTCGCCGCGGCGGATGCGGCGCTGGAACTCCTCGCGGCCGATGAAAAAATAGGAGCGTCCGTTTTTTTCTCCGGGCCGCGGCGCGCGCGTGGTGCAGGAGATCGAGTAGCGCAAGTCGCGCCGGCGCGCCAGCAGTTTGCGGCAGATCGTGGTCTTGCCGGCGCCAGACGGCGCGGAGATGATCAGCAGGGCGCCGGTCCTCATGGGGTCGGTGATTGTATCCGTTTTCGCGTGGAAAATCCAATGGCATGGCGTGCGCGCGGTTTGACGGCATGGGGGAGATTTTGATTCACTGATCGCACGGTCAATCTATTTTGCCGCATCCATAGGAGATTCGACATGTCCGAAGCCCGAGCCTACGGTGCCGCCTCGCCCACTTCTCCGCTGGCCCCAATGACGCTGACGCGCCGCGAGCCGCGCGAGCGTGACGTCGAAATCGACATCGCCTACTGCGGCATCTGCCACTCCGATTTGCACACGGTGCGCGGCGAGTGGGGCGAGGGCGCCTACCCGATCGTGCCCGGCCACGAAATCGTGGGCCGCGTCTCGCGCGTGGGAAAAAAAGTCAAGAAATTCAAGGTCGGCGATTTGGCCGGCGTGGGCTGCATGGTCGACTCCTGCCGCAAGTGCCCGCAGTGCCGCAAGGGGCTTGAGCAGCACTGCCAAAACCGCATCTCGTTCACCTACAACGCGTTCGAGCAAGACGGCGTCACGCCCACGCAGGGCGGCTACTCGACGAGGATCGTCGTCGACGAGGCCTTCGTCTTGAAGATCAAGTCCGGACTGCCTCTTGAGCGCGTGGCGCCGCTTCTGTGCGCGGGCATCACCACCTACTCTCCGCTCAAGCGCCACGGCGTCAAGAAGGGCTCGCGCGTGGGCGTGCTCGGCCTGGGGGGCCTTGGCCACATGGCCGTGAAGCTCGCGGCCGCGATGGGCGGCAAGGTGGTCGTGCTCAGCGGCACCGAGTCCAAGCGCGCCGACGCGCGCGCTCTGGGCGCCGCCGAGTTCGTCTTGACCAAGGACGCCGCCGAGATGACCAAGCGCGCGGGCACGCTCGATTTGATCATCGACACGGTTTCCGGCGCGCACGACGTCAACGCGATGATCGGCCTGCTGGCCGTGGGAGGGACTTTGGTGATGGTCGGCGCCTCCCCCGCGCCGCACGCGGTGGGGTCGTTTCCGCTGATCGTGGGCCGGCGGGCGGTGGAGGGATCTTTGATCGGAGGCATCGCCGAGACGCAGGAGATGCTGGACTTCTGCGCCAAGAAGAAAGTCCTGGCCGACGTGGAGGTCATCGCGGCCAAGGACATCAACGCGGCCTACGAGCGCCTGCTCAAAAGCGACGTGCGCTACCGCTTCTCGATCGACTGCTCGACGCTATGATCGCCGTTGGGCGCAAGCCGGTGCCGAGGGCGATCGACGCGCGCGCGGGCGCGGAATTAGGAAGCGACTGGCGCGGCGCGCTAGCGCTGGCGCGCGATTGGAGCGCGATCCTGCTGGCCGCGTGGGCGGCCGAGCGCTTGGGAGGGCCGTGGGCATACGCGGCGGCGGTCGCGGTCATCGGAGCCTTCCAGTTCGCCATCGGCGAGGCGTTGCTGCACGAGGCGTCGCACTACCATCTGTTCGGCTCGCGAGCGCTCAACGAGGTTTTCGAGCCGCTGTATGCGCTGCCGTTTTTCATGACGCTGGCGCAGTTCCGCGCGGAACACCTGGCGCACCACCGCGACGTGGGCACGCCGCGCGACAACCTGCTGGCCGACTACCGCTTCATCGGCCTGCTGGAGCCGAGGCCGAACATGTTTTGGCTGTGGTTCGTGAAGCCCTGGACGGGATTCGCGGCATACTTCTACCTGACCAAGCTGTCGCTGCGGCCCGCCAAAGACGGCGTGAAGATCATCATGTTCTGGGCCCTGGCTCTGGGCGCGGCATGGAAGCTGAGCGCGCTGAAATTGCTGGCGCTGTATTGGCTGGTGCCGATGGCTTTCGGCCATGCGGTGTGGCTGTATTGGTCGGAGATCCAGGACCACTACGGCACGGTCTACGGCACGCGCACGGTCCTGGGCGCGCTCAACAACTGGCTGTTCCACAACAACGGCTATCACGCCGTCCACCACGCGATCGCGTGGGTGCCGTTCTACAACCTGCGCCGGGCGCACGCCGAGTTCGTGGCGGACCGCGGCGCGGCGGCGGGCGGCGATCTCTCGACGGGGTTTCTCGACACCTACCGCCAGTTGCGCGCTTTCGCCTCGGCCGCGAAATGATACGATGGCGGGCATGTCCAACGAGAACCCGCCCCCTCTGCAGATCGAGATCGACGAGGCCGTGGCGCGCGGCGTCTACACGAACCTGGCGCTGATCACGCACAGCCAGACCGAATTGCTCATCGACTTCCTGTTCCTGCAGCCGCAGACGCCCAAGACCAAGGTGTTGTCGAGGATCGTGACCTCGCCTCTTCATGCCAAGCGCTTCCTGGCCGCGCTCCAGGACAACATCGCCAAATACGAGGCGCGCTTCGGCGTCATCGACGCGGGCTCGGCGTCCGCCGCGCCGACGCCCGGCGTCTACCAGTAGTTCGATGCGCGCGCCGAGGGCCGCGCTGGTCTGCGTGGGCAGCGAACTGCTCGCGGGCCAGGTCAACACGCACCAGGCCTGGCTGTCGGTGCGTCTGCGGCGCGCGGGTTTCACCGTCGTGGGCGAGGAGTCCTGTCCCGACGAGGTCGAGCGAATCTCCGCGGCGATGCGCCGGGCGCTGTCCTCGGCCGACGCGGTGGTCGTCTGCGGGGGACTGGGGCCGACCTTCGACGACCTCACGCGCGAAGCCGCGGCACGCGCGTTGGGCCGGGGACTGCGCTTTCGCCCGGCCTTGTGGCGCGGCATCCTGCGGCGCTTCGCGCGCTACCGGCTGAGCGTGCCCGAGGAAAACAAGCGCCAGGCGATGGTGATTTCCGGCGCGCGGGTTTTGGCCAACCCCAACGGCTCGGCGCCGGGACAATTGCTGCGGGCGGGCGGGCGCAGCCTGGTCCTTCTTCCGGGGCCGCCCTCCGAGATGTACCCGATGTTCGAGAAGGTTCTGCCGGAGTTGGCGCGCGCGCACGCGCGCGGGGTGTGTCCCGCGTCTTTTTCCGTGCGTCTTTCGGGCGTGCCGGAGTCCACGGCCGACGAGAAATTGGACCCGGTGCGGGCGCGTTGGCCCAAGGCCGAGTTCACGATCCTGGCCTCGGGGGGCGAGGTCTCCTTCCACGCGACGGCGCGGGCATCTTCCGCCGCCGAGGCGCGGGCGCTGCGCGCGCGTCTGCGCCGGGAAATCCTGGCGGCGGTGGGCAGCTTCGCTCACGGCGAGGGGGATGCGACGCTCGAGTCCGCGTTGGGCGCGCGGTTGAAGAAAAAGCGCTTGACCTTGGGCGCGGCGGAGTCGTGCACGGGGGGACTTTTCGGGGCGCGGGTGACGGCGGTCCCGGGGTCGTCGCGATATTTCTTGGGCGCAATCGTGTCCTACGCCAACGAGGTCAAGATCAAGCAGTTGGGCGTGCCGCGAGGGATCATCGCGCGGCACGGCGCCGTCAGCGCGGAGTGCGCTGCGGCGCTGGCCGCGGGCGTGCGGCGCAGGCTCGGCGCGGACATGGGCGTGTCGATCACGGGCGTGGCCGGGCCGGGCGGGGGGACCAAGGACAAGCCGGTGGGCCTGGTCTTCATCGCGGTCAGCGGGCCCGGGCGCGCGCGGTCGGGCAAGCGCCTTGAAATCAACGGCCCGCGCGAGGCCGTGCGCGGCCGCGCGGTCACCGCGGCGCTGCGGCTGGCGTTCGACGCTGCGGCCTGACGGTGCGCGACGATCAATTGGTTCGCGCGCGGTGATGCGGTCGCCGCGACTTTGGCGGCGAGCCAAGGCTTGACAATTTGGCAAATCAGCCATATAATGTGGGCATGACCGAAGTCGCGAGGCGCTTCAAACAGCAGGCGCAGGTGCTCAAGTCCCTGGCGCATCCCGCGCGGCTGGCCATCGTCGACCGGCTGCAGAAAGGCCCGGCCACGGCGGGGGAATTGACGCGGTTGGTCGGATCGGACCAAAGCACGGTGAGCAAGCATTTGTCCGTGCTCAAGGCCCGCGGGATCGTGGACGACGAGAGAGTCGGCACCGCCGTGGTCTACACCTTGCTGACGCCGTGCGTGAAGGACTTTTTCCTCTGCGCCTGCCGGGTGCTGAAGACGGCCTAGTTTTTTTGATCTTAAATATGCCTATTTGGCAAAAAAGAAATACATGGGAGGCGTTATGAACGACGAGAACGGCTGCTGCGGTTCCAAGTCCAGGACCATGAAGGACGTCAGCGAGGTCGGCGAGGTCTCCGGAGGCGTGCGCATTCGCATCACCGACGAGACGGTCAAAAAGGAGGTCGTGCAGGAGATCGTCGACAACTGCAAGCACGGCCGCTGCGAGTGCATGTCCGACGCCGCCAAGGCCAAGGTCACGGCCATGGACGTTAGGGACGAAGGCGGCGAAATCAGCATCGAGATGCGCGGCGAGTTGAGCGCGCAAGACGTGCGCCAAGCGTTGGCGAAATCAAAAAAGAGCGTGTAGGCCGCCCCGCTTGGCGCCCCGCCTCCGCGCTGCCGTCGGCCGCGCCCCACGGTCGGCGGCAGCGGCCGGCGTTGGAAGGGATTCCAAGACTATTCCTTGACCGTCGGAAGGGGCATTTCATACACTGTCCCTTAATATGATCACGAAAGAAAAGAAGTCGGACCTCAGCAAGAAATTCGGAAAGGCCGGCGGCGACACCGGCAGCACTCCCGTCCAGATCGCGCTGCTCACCGAGCGCATCAAGGACCTCTCGGGCCACCTCAAGGCCAACAAGAAGGACCACTCCTCCCACCGCGGACTGCTCAAGCTCGTCGGCCAGCGCCGGCGCCTGCTCGGCTACCTGAAGAAGAGCGACCTCTCGTCCTACAACAGCGTCCTCAAGCAGTTGGACCTTCGCAAGTAACATGGACAACCTTCAGAAGATCGGCCTGCAGGAGACTGTGGGCGGCAAGACCATTTCGCTGCAGACCGGGACGCTCGCCAAGCAGGCCGGCGGCTCGGTGACCGTTCACCTGGGCGACACCATCGTGTTCGCCGCCGCCACCGCGGCCTCAAGCCCCAAGGACGTGAGTTTCGTGCCGCTGACCTCCGACTACCGCGAGCGCGCCTACGCCGCGGGTCGCGTGCCCGGCGGGTTCTTCAAGCGCGAGATGCGCCCGCGCGACAAGGAGACCTTGACCTCCCGCCTGGTCGATCGTCCCATCCGCCCGCTTTTCCCCGAGGGTTGGAACTACGAGACCTCGATCCAGTCCATCGCGATCTCCTGCGACATGCAGAATGATCCCGATGTGTTGGCCATCACCGGCGCTTCCGCGGCGCTGATGCTCTCCGACGCGCCCTTCAACGGCCCCGTCGGAGGCGTGCGCATCTGCCGCGTGGACGGAGCGTTCGTGCTCATGCCCACTTGGGAGGAGCGCGCGAAGGCCGACCTGGAGCTCGTCGTGGCCGGCAAGAAGGACGCACTGCTGATGGTCGAGGGTTCCGCGCAGGAGGTCTCCGAGGAAGTCTTCGCCGAGGCTTTGGACCTGGCGCAAAAGGAGATCAACAAGCTTTGCGAGCTCCAACTCGAGCTCGTGCGCCGCAGCGAGGCCGCCGGACGCAAGGTCGTCAAGCGCGTCGTGGCGCCGCTGCCCATCCCGCCCGCCGTGGCCGACTTCGTCAAGGCGCAGGCCACCGAGCCCATCCGGCGGCATCTGCGAGCCAAGCTCGACAAGCACGGCCTCGACGCCAAGATTCACGAGGTCAAGGACGCCGTCAAGAAGCAAGTCGAGGAGAAGGGCAAGACCGAGCCCGTCTTCGCCGAAGGCCTCAAGTATGTGTCTAAAATCCTCGAGGACATCCTCTACGCCGAGAGCCGCTCGATGACTCTCGTCGACCGCATCCGTCCCGACGGTCGCGGCTTCGAGGAAATTCGCCCCATCACCATAACCCCGCGCCCGTTCTCGCGCCTGCACGGCTCGGTCGTGTTCCAGCGCGGACAGACGCAGGCGTTCTGCTCGGCCACGCTGGGCACGCCCGGCGACATGCAGATCATGGACGTCCTGGAGGGGGAATATAAGGAGCGCTTCATGCTCCACTATAACTTCCCCGCCTTCTCGGTGGGCGAAGTCCGCCCCGAGCGCGGTCCCGGACGCCGCGAGATCGGCCACGGCGCGCTGGCGCGCAGAAGCCTTGCGCCGCTACTGCCGGCGGAGGAGGAGTTCCCGTACACCCTGCGCGTGGTCAGCGAGATTTGGGAGTCCAACGGCTCGAGCTCCATGGCCTCGGTCTGCGGTGGGTCGTTGGCGCTCTTCGACGCGGGCGTGCCGATGAAGGCCGCCTGCGCCGGCATCGCGATGGGACTGGTTCTCGAGAACGGCAAGTACGCCGTGCTCACCGACATCGCCGGCATCGAGGACCACAACGGCGACATGGACTTCAAGGTCGCCGGCACCCGCCAGGGCATCACGGGCTTCCAGATGGACATGAAGATCGAAGGGCTGTCCATCGACATCATGAAGGAGGCCTTGGCCCAGGCCCAGCGCGGACGCCTGTTCATCCTCGACAAGATGGACCAGGTCCTGCCCGAGCCGCGCAAGGAGCTCGCGGCCACCGCGCCGCGTTTGTATCGCCTGCAGATTCCCACCGACAAGATCGGCGCGCTCATCGGTCCCGGCGGCAAGAACATCCGCCGGCTCATCGACACCTACGGCGTGCAAGTCGACGTCGAAGACGACGGCTCCGTGTTCATCGCCGGCGTCGATCCCGTGGGTTGCGACCAGGCCAAGGCCGAGGTCGAGGCTCTCACGCTCGAGGCCGAGGTCGGCAAGATCTACAAGGGCCATGTTGTCTCCATCAAGGAGTTCGGCGCGTTCGTCGAGATATTCCCCGGCAAGGAAGGCCTGCTGCACGTCAGCCAGATCGATGTCAAGCGGGTCAACCGCGTCGAGGACGTGCTCAAGATCGGCGACGAGGTCGAGGTCAAGTGCCTGGAAGTCGACCCCACCGGCAAGATTCGGTTGTCGCGCAAGGCGGTCCTGAACCCCGGTTCCGAGAACGACACCCCGGGTCCGCGCCGCGACGGCCCCCCGCGAGAGCGCGTGGGCGGCGGACGCGGCGGACGGCGCTGAGGCGAGAGGAGGCGGCATGGCCAAGAAAACGGAAGCGACCGCGAACGGCTCCTCCGAGCCTTTGAAGACGCTGAAATCCGTCTACGAGTTCATGACCGCCAACGGCCTGGACTCCGTCGAGATCGTATCGGACGGAGCGCAGATCAAGTTGGCGCGCCGCAAGGCGCAATCCGTCGCCGTGGCCGTGCCGGTCGCGGTCGCCGCGGCGGGAGCCGTCGCTCCCGCCGCGGCCGCGCCGGCGGCGCCCACCCCCGCCGTTTCCGCGGCCGCGTCCGTTCCGGCGGGCACGGCCATCAAGTCCCCAATGATGGGCATTTTCTACCGCGCCCCGTCGCCGTCGAGCCCCCCGTTTTGCAAGGAGGGAGAGACGGTCAAGCCCGGCCAGGTCGTGTGCATGATCGAGGCGATGAAGGTCTTCAACGAGATCAAGGCCGAGTATCCCTGCACGATCGTCAAGTACCTCGTCGAAAACGGCAAGCCGGTCAAAGCCGGCCAAGACCTGCTCATCGTCTCGCGCTAGAAGCGCTTCCGGGAGCCGAATCGGCGCCGGGCGAGCCTCGTCGGCGGTCTGGGCGGCCAACGCCTTGACGGGGCTCGTTTTCTCATGCACACTATGTGTATGAAACGGACGAATCTTGTGCTTAACGAGGCGTTGCTCCAGGAGGCCGTGGCCTTGTCCGGAGCCAAGACTTTCTCGATGACCGTCGACATGGCGCTTCATGATTTCGTTCGTCGCGCGAAGGCGCGGCGCATCTGGGAATTGGCCGGGACGGGGGCGTGGGAGGGAAACCTCGCCGAAATGCGCGACGACCGGCCGCGCCGCCGCATTCGCAATCGACGGTGATCCTCGTCGACACGTCCGTCTGGGTCGAGATATTCCGAAAGGGTCCGAAGTCGTGGAAAGGCGCGCCCTTCGACATCGACGAGGCCGTGACCTGCCTCCCGGTCGTTCAGGAGGTTCTCCAGGGAATCCGCGACGAAGTCTATTACCGCCGAGCGAGAGAGTCCCTGCTCGCTCTTCCGATCCTGGAATCCCCGATGAGCGTCGAACTTTATGAGCGGGCCGTCGAGCTCTATCGACTCGCGCGCCGCCAGGGGCTGACCATCCGGTCTTCCGTCGATTGCTTGATCGCCGCTTGCGCGCTGCGCAATGACGTGGCCGTGCTTCATAAAGACAGGGATTTTCAGGCCTTGGCGCGCGTTTCCGGCCTGCGCGAGCACGGATTTTAAGGCGCGGCGCCCGACGACAAGCGCAAGAAAAACCGCTATAATCGCGGCGATCTCGCCCATCACCATGCCCATCCAACGCTATCGTTCGCCCGCGAAGTCCGCCCGAGGCCGCGGCGCGAAAAATTCCCGGCGCGACCTCCTGCCCTCGGCGCTGCGCTGGGCGGCGTTTTTCCTCGGCGCGGTATACCTGGGCTGGACTTTGGTCTTCACCGCGCAGTCCGGCCGCTTGGGCGGCTTCATCGCCTCGGAGCTGTTCTCGGCTTTCGGGCGCGCCGCGTATCTTCTGCCCCTGTTCCTGTTCAACGGCCTGCTGCAAAACGTTCTGCGAGGCAAGACCACCGGCTGGATGACCACGACGCTGGCCTCGCTGTTCGGCCTTCTGGCGGGCGCGTCTCTTTTCGCGCAAGGCGGCGCGTGGGCGGGCGCGGACGCGCGCGCGGCCGGAGGAGCGGCGGGCGCGGCGATCTTCTCGGGGCTGTCGTCGGGCCTGGGCGGCGCCGGCGCGTTCATTCTGGCGCTGGGCGTGCTGCTCTTCGCTCTGCAGATCGTCTTCGAGATACGCTGGTCGGCCGTCGCCGCGGCGGCGGGCGCTTTGCTCGCCGACGACTACGCGCAGTGGACGAAGGCTCGCGCGGAGCTTGCCGAGAGGAAGGCCAAGGCGCCAAGCCCGGAGCAGGCCGCCTCGACCAAGTCCTCGGATCCCGCCGCGCCGCCCAAGCCGGTGGACACGCGCGCGGTCAAGCCGGTCGAACTCTCGCCCAAGCCCGTGGAGGTCAAGCCCGCGGCCAAGACCAAGGCCGAGCCGGAGATCGCGGCGCCTCGCACCGCGGCTCCCGCGCCCGGCTCGGCGTACAAGGACTACGCGCTGCCTCCGATGGCCCTGCTCCACCTGCCCTCGGACGCGCGCAGCCGCGGCAAGCCCACCGAGGCCGAGATCGCCCAAGCCGTCTCCGACTTGGAGCGCACGCTCAAGAGCTTCGACATCGACGCGCGCGTGTCCGGCTACGCTCCCGGCCCCGTGATCACGCGCTACGAGATTTCTCCCGCGCCGGGCGTGAAGGTCTCCTCGATCGTCGCGCTTGAAAACGACATCGCGCTGGCGATGCGCGCCAAGGGCATCCGCATCATCGCGCCCATCCCCGGCAAGGCCGCCGTCGGCATCGAGATCCCCAACGCGCGCCAGGCCGCGGTCGTGCTGCGCGAGATACTGCAAAGCGAGGCCATGCCGACCTCGGCGCCGCTGCTGAGCTTCGCGCTGGGCCTGTCGGCCAGCGGCGAGCCGGTGACCGCCGACATCGCCAAGATGCCCCATGTGCTGGTGGCCGGAGCCACCGGCTCGGGCAAGTCGGTGCTGATTCACTCGATGGTGCTGTCGGTGCTCTTCCGCGCGCGCCCAGACGAGGTCAAGTTCGTGCTCATCGACCCCAAGCGCACCGAGTTGACCTTCTACGAAGGCATCCCGCACCTCTTCGACCCCATGGTCGATCCCGCGCGCGTGTCGGTGATCACCAATCCCAAGGAGGCCGCGAAGGCGCTCAAGGCCTTGGTGAGCCTCATGGAGAAGCGCTACGAGAAGCTCCAGCTTCACGGCGTGCGCAACCTCGACGGCTACAACGCCGAGGCCGACAAAAAGGGCCTGCCGCGCGAGTTCCAGGTCGTCGTCGTCATCGACGAACTCGCCGACTTGATGCTGATCGCCGGCGACATCGTCGAAGACGCCATCCAGCGCCTGACCCAGATGGCGCGCGCGGTCGGCATCCACCTGGTGCTGGCGACCCAGCGCCCGTCGGTGGACGTGATCACCGGCGTCATCAAGGCCAACTTGCCCAGCCGCATCGCGCTGCAGGTGATCTCCAAGATCGACTCGAAGGTCATCCTGGACTCCTCGGGCGCGGAGGCCTTGCAGGGCCGGGGCGACTTGCTCTACTTGTCGAGCGGCGCTCAGAAGCCAGAGCGCTGCCAGGGCGCGTTCGTGTCCGAAGACGAGATCCGCGCGGTCGTCGAGTACCTGAAGACGCAGGGCAAGCCCGACTACCCGATGCTCGAGACCATGGCCGCCAAGGGCTCGGCGGCGGCCGACCTTTCGCAGTTCGGCGTGGAGCCCCTGGAGTTCTCGCAGGCGCTGAAATTGGTGCTTGAGCGCCGGCGCGTGTCCCAGGACCTGTTGAAGTCCCAGTTCGGCTCCTCGGCGCGCGCGACCAACATCCTGTCCGCGCTCGAGGTCAAGGAGTTCATTCACAAGCCCGAGGGTTCCAACCGCTGGGAAATCCACTTCGACACCATCGAGGACTACATGCGCACCCATTTTCCGCAGGTCCCCATCGACCGCAAGAGCTAGCGTGAACGCCCTCGCCCTCGCCGTCTTGCTCGTGCCCGCCGCGCGCGCGGCTTCGTCTTCCGCCGCCGCCGGCGGCTCGTCGCTTCCGGAGTACGCCGCCTCCACCGCTCCCGTGACGCTGGACGAGGTCGCCGCGCGTTTTTCCGCGTTCGACGCCCGGTTGCTGACGCTGCGCGCCGATTTCAGGCAGTTCGTGCGCCTGGACGGCTCCGACTCGACGCAGCAAGTGGAAGGTTCGGTGCTGTTCAAGAAGCCCGATTTGATGCTCCTGACCCATCGCCTTCCCGAGGCGCAGACCGTGGTCAGCGACGGCACCTGGCTGTGGGTGTATCGGCCCTCGACCAACCAGGCCATACAGACCAAGCTCGATCAATGGCGCCGCTCGGAGCCGCTGGCCAAGGGCCTGCTGGATTTCGGCCGTTCGGCGGACCTGCTGCAACGCTACGCGGCGTCGATTTCCACCGTTTCCGCTCCCGGCGCGGACGGCTACAGGACTTTCGCCGTGCGCCTGACTCCCAAGCCGGCCGATAGGAAGGCGGGCGACGCGGACTTCGTGCTGACCTTGAGGGCCTCGACGCGGGATTTTTTTCCTTATGAATCCGAGTTGCGCGTGGGGCGCGCGAGCATCCGCTCGACCTTCTCGAACGTGCGGCTGAACCCGGACATTCCCGACGCCGTCTTCCGCTTCACGCCGCCGGCCGACGCCGACGTGTTCAAAACGCCAGGAGACTCTCGATGACCCCCGAAGCCGCCGTGCCCGATCCCACCCCTCCGTCCGTCTCCGACCGCGCGCCGGTGGGTTCCGTCCTGCGCGCGGCGCGCCTCAAGCGAGGCGTGACCGTGGAAAGCGTGGCCGACCGAACGCGAATCCCGAAGCGCTACGTGACCGCGCTCGAGGAAGACCGTTTCGACGAGTTCCCGGCTCCCGTCTATCTGCGCGGCTTCCTGAAGAGCTACTGCGATTTCCTGGAAATCGCCTTCGAGCCTCTGTGGGCGAGCGTCGCGCCGCCCGCGCCTGCTCCCGCCGCGGCCGACGCGAAGGCCGCGGCGTCCTCAGCGCCTTCCGAATCGCGCCCGGTCGCGTCGGTTTCCGGCGCCTGGGTCTTTGCCGGGGTGTTTCTCGTCGTCGGCGCGGTCTGGCTTCTTCGCCCGCACGCGTCTTCCCCGGCGGCCGCGCCGAGACCCGCGGTCGCGCCCGCTCCGGCCGCCGCCGAGCCTGGCGCCGTGTCCGGCGCCGATTCCGGCATGGCGCGGCCCGATGCGGCGCGCCCCGATGCGGCGCCGCAAGCCGAGCCCAAACGCGTGGTCGTCGAGGCCGTCGACGACGTCCAGACGAAAGTCGACGTGGACGGCGAGACCGTCTTCGAGGGACGCATCCCCAAGGGAGCTCGGATGGATTGGACGCCGTCCAAGTCGATGGCGCTGACGGTTTCCGACGCCTCTCTCGTGCGCGTAACGGTCGACGGCGTCGAACGGGGCCTTGGCGCCGCTGGCCCGGGCGGACGATACCGAATCTCCCTTCGCTAGATGACGCTCGCCAACCGCCTGACGGTCCTCAGAGTCGTCTTGGCGGCGGCCGTGTTCGCGGCGATGATGCGCCGCTCCGCGTCGGCGCACGCGGCCGCGCTGGCGATGTTTGGCGCGGCGATCGCCACGGACTGGCTTGACGGCTGGCTGGCGCGGCGCACGAATTCGGTCAGCGCGTTCGGCAAGATCGCAGACCCCATCGCCGACAAGATTTTGATCCTGGGCACGCTGCTGGCCTTGATCCACCGCCGCGAGCTGGCGATCCCGGTTTGGGCCGTGTTCGTGATGCTGATGCGGGAATTGCTGATGGGCGGCGTGCGCATGCTGGCCGCGGCCCAGGGCAAGACCTTCGCCGCCGAGCGCTCGGGCAAGATCAAGACGGTCGTGCAGTGCGTCGCCGTCTTGCTGATGATCGTCGTCGTCGTCTTGCGCGACCACGGGTGGGCCGCGGACTGGATGCTGGCCGCGCCGCGCCCGCTCACCGTGCTCTGCGCGGTCATCGCGATCTCCAGCCTTTGGACCTACTACCGCCAATACCGCTCGATGCTGGTGAAGTCGTGGAGTTGAGCGCGCTCGACCGCGCCTGCGTCGCGCTGGCCACGGGGCTTGGAATATCTTTTCTGGCGCCGCCGTGGTTCGGGCGCAAGTGGACCGGCGCGGGGTTTCTCGGCACGGTGGAGGGGGCGGGGCTGTGGTTTCTGCTGCCGCGCCCGGCCTTGCTTTACGCCGTCGTCGTCGCCGGCGCCTGCGCGGCGGCGTGCTGGATTTGCGGCCGCGCCGACCGAGCGCTGGGCACGCACGACAACCCGCGCATCGTTCTCGACGAGATCGTCGGCTACTGGATCGCCGCGGCGGGACTGCCGCGCGCCGCGGGGCCCGCGCTGTGGGCGTTCGCGGCGTTCCGCGTTTTCGACTCGCTCAAGCTGCCGCCCTACAACCGCCTGGAGCGCTTGCCCGGCGGACTGGGCGTGGTCGCCGACGACTTGGGCGCGGGCGTCGCGGCCAATCTGCTGGCGCGGGTCTTGCTGAGGAATTGGGGATGGGCCTGACCGCCGCCGCGCTGGTCGCCGCTTTGTCCGTCTGCGCCGGCGCGCAGATTCCGCCGCCGGCCGCGCCGGGACAGTCCGCGAACTCCGCGTCGTCGCCGCTCAATCAGCCCTTCGCTTTCGCGCCGAGCCCTTTCGACGCGCCGAGTTCCACGGCCGCGCCGGCCGCGTCCACCGCCCCCGCGCCCGGGGCGCCGCCGCCGGCCGCGGCGGCCGCGCCGGCGGTCGGCTACGGTCAGCCGCTGTCGATCACCGGCGGTCCGTGGGTCTTCGGAGAGGCGCTGTTCACCTCGGGCGGCAAGATCATCGGCGACTACGCCTGGCGAGACAAGCTGCGGGGCATCAAGGATCAGCTCTACACCGCGGCCGATCTCGCCGAGGACCTGGCGGCCTTGAAGGCGCTCAACGCCTTCGACCGCGTCACGCCCGCCGTCTACGCGATCGCGAACTCGCCGGTGCCGCCGCAATTCGCCGCGGTGGCGGTGTCCACGACGGAAATCCGAGTCGTCTTCGACGTGGCGCTCAAGCCCGTGGCCAAGCCCAAGCCGACGATCGTCACGCCGCCGGTGGCGGTCTCGGGCCTGATCCTGACGCCGACGGCCTACCGCGGCCTCGGCCACTACAACACTCCCGGCCTTGGCTTGGACTTCAACGCCGCCTATTACATCGGCCGCCTCTACGGCAAGAACTCCTATTCTCAGGCGCCCGCGCAGACGAACTATCTCGACCGCATCGGCCTGTGGCTTCTGGAGGCCGACGGCAAGATGCAGATCCAATCGGAAACCGATTGGCGCCCGGCCATGGCCGTGGGCGCGCAGGGCATCTTGATGTTCCACGACGCGCCCCAGCCCAACGTCAACACGCCCACGGTGCAGACCACGGTCAGCCAGCAGGCGGTCCAGGAGTTGGGCGACGCCTATGTGGTGGCCTCGAAGGAATTCCACAAGGTCCGCACCAGCGCCGGGATCATGGAGGGCACCATCGGCGACCTGCCCGAGAACCTGACCGAATTCCTGACGCCCGAGGACCTGCAGTATTACAAGGGAGCTCCCCCGGGCACCATGTCGCAGACGCGCACCGTACCCTTCATGAACATGTTCTATCTGGTCAAACCGGACTACCCGATCGGCTTCGAGATCATGAAATTCTCCGGCGCGGCCGGCTCGCCGACGCTCATCAACATGAAAGTCGGCCGCGCGCTGAAGCTGAACTTCGACTTGGGCCTGCTGACCTTCCAGGGCGGCTACGACCTTCTGGGCCTCATCCAGTTCCGATTCAACGAGTTCCCCAATCGCTAGCGTGTTCGGCGCGCGCGATCATTACTCAGGCCTGCGCCGCAGACTGGCCGCGCGCGCGCCTCGGCGCGAAGCGCCCTCGTCGCGGGAGGCGGCGGTGGCGCTGGCGCTGTCTCCGGGGGCGCGGGGGCCGGAAATCCTGCTCATCCGCCGCGCGCGGCGCGAGGGCGATCCGTGGTCGGGACACATCGGGCTTCCCGGCGGCCGCCGAGAGGCCGTCGACGCGGACTTGCTGGCGACGGCCGTGCGCGAGACGCGCGAGGAAGTCGGCGTGCACCTGAGCGGCGCCGCGCTGCTGGGCGAACTCGACGACTTGCGCCCGAGCGCTCCCGGCCCCGAGCCGCTGCTCATTCGTCCGTTCGTCTTCGGCCTGGAGGAGCGCCCGGCCGCGCGCCTGAGCGACGAGGTCGCGGGACTTCTCTGGGCGGGTCTGGGAGAACTGCCGTCGCTGTCGAGGCGCGCTCGCGTCTCGATGCCCGCGGGCGAGCGCGAGGTCGACGCGTTCGTTCTCGGCGATGCGACGATCTGGGGTCTGACCTACAGGATACTGAGCTCGATCTTGCCGCTGCTCTGAGGCGGCCTCACGCCAGGCCCAGGCGCCTGCGCCAAGCCCACTCCAGAGCCAGCAAGACCGCGCACAGGGCCAGCCAGCGCGCCGACGAGAAGGGGCGCAGCGTCCGCCGTACGCGTTCGCGCGGTCTGGGCGCGGGCAGCAGCGCGAGCGCTTTCGCGGGGTCGGTCGTGGACAAATCCAGAAAGCGCCCCCCGGAGCCGGCCGCGGCGCGCGCAAGCCAGGGCTTGTCCATCGGACGGGCCTGCGGCGCCCGCCAGAGAAAGCTCGCTTGGCTTTCTCCCCAGGGCCTTCCGCGCACGCGCGCGACGGCGCGCAGGCGCTGAAGGCCGGGCGAAAGCCCCGTCAAGTCCGCCTCGTAGACCCCCGGCGCGGTCTCGCGCGCGGCCACCGCGCGCGGCGCGGCGCCGGGAGGCGTCCAGGTCAACTCCAGGCGCGTCTGGGCGGAATTCGCGGGAGTGAAATCGGAGTCGAAGACCCTCACGACGACCGTGAACGGTTCTCGCGCGGGCACCTCGGGAGGGATCGGCGCGAACTGGACTTTTGAGAGATCGAGCGTGCCGGTCAGGTATTCGACCGCGCGCGACCAGAATCGTTCGTAGAAATCCGAGGCGAACTCGTCCGCGGCGGCGCCGAGCTTCCAGCGCCATGTCGAGTCCGTGCTGACGAGCATGACCTTGCCGCGCCCGTAGGCGCGCACGGCGATCACCGGCAGGGGGCGGCCGTCGTCGGTCGTCTTGCCCTGGCGCACGGCCACCACCTGCGCGCCGGGACGAACCGACGCGAAGTCGGCCCAGCCGTCCAGGGGCGGCAGGCTTCGCCAGGCGCGGCGAGAGCTCTCGGGCGTGTCGAAAAGTTCCGCCAGCGGATGCTCGACGGACGCGGGCTCGGGATGAAACAGTCCCGGGCTGAAGTCAGGCGTGCGCCCGGTCAAGGTCACCGGAAGCATCTCCTCGAGCGGCGTGCCCTTGTAGCCGCCCGCGGAGAAGGCGTTCTCGCCTCCCAGCAGCAGCAAGGCGCCGCCGGAGGCCACGAAGCGGCGCAGGGGCTCCAGCGCCGACGGCGGCAGGCCGAAGCGCGGGGCCGAGAAATTCTCCAGGATGAACAAGTCGAACTGCGGCAGGGCGCGGTCGAAGACGTCCTGCGCTGGGAACGGGATCAGTGAGAGTTCGTCGTCGGGCGCGGGGGGGAGGCTGCTGGGGTTGCGCAAGATGACGAAGGAGACTAGTTCCCGATTGGGATCGGACTTGAGGAAGTCGCGCAAAAACGCGTACTCGGGGCTCGGGCGTCCGGCCAGGTACATGATCCGGTATTTCTGGCGCACGACGGACACGACGAACTCGCGCGCGTTCGCGCGCGCGCCGGCGCGCGCCTCCACGCGCCAGCGCTCGGCGCCCAAAGACGGAACCACGGCGGTGAAGCAGGAGGTGAAGACCTCGTCGTCGGCCGACACGCGGCGGTTTTGCCGCGCCGCCTCTCGCCAGCCGCCGGGCGCGGCGTCGTCGGCGCGCGACAGCGTGACGAGCACCTCGCGGCCCTTGAGCCCGGACGCGTCGATGTCCGCGCGCACCGGCAGTTCGCCGTGCGCGAACGCGAAATCGGGAGCCAGAGCGTCGACGACGGTCGGGCCGGCGTCGCGCCGCGCGGGGCCCACGCCGAGCGCGTCCGTCGGCGCGCCCAGCGCCGAGAGCGCCCGCGCGGCGTCGCCGCCGTCGTCGACGACGCCGTCGGACAGAAGCCAGATGCGGTCGGCGCGCGTGGGAGCCGCCGCGTCGAGAGCCTGCGCGGGCGTGAACGCGCCGCCGCGCGCGGCGGCCTTTTTCAGTTCGTCCCAGCCGCCGAGCGGGCGCACGCGCTCGTCGATGAGCGCCAGCGACACGCGCGCGCGGCTTTCAAGCGCGGGGCGCGCCCGTTCAAGCCAGCGCAGGGCCTGGCGCCAGCGCGTACCGTCTGGACCCGGCGCCGCCATGGAGGCGGCGTCGTCGACGAGGATCAGCAGCCGCGGTTTTTCGCGCCGCGTCTGCAGGCGCGCGAACTCGGGGCGCGCGACCGCCAGCATCAGCGCGCCGGCCGCGGCCGCGCGCAACGCGCGCGCGCCCAGCGGCGCGCGCGCGCGCCGCAGATGCCAGATCAGCGCGCCCAGCGCGAGGGCCGCCGCCGCCCAGTCGGCCGGCCCGCCGGGCCCGCGCTCAAGCCCAAGGCTCAAGGCCCGGCCTCCCGCAGCTTGCTCAAGATCAGCGCCTGGTGGACCGCGTCGGCCTTGTAAGAGCCCGTCAGCGAATACATCACGATGTTGATCGTCAGACGGCGCGCGAGCTCCCGGCGGCGTTGGTCGCCGCACGGCGTCAGCGGGTGGCCGAGGGCGTCCTCGGCCCAGGCGCTCATCGCGTCCGCGCGCGAATACACCAGCGCCAGCCTTCCGCCAAGCGAGGCCGCCTCCAGCGCCGGCTCGGCGTCCGAGCAGCCCTCGGCGCGTCGCAGGAGAAAGAAGGTGCGGTCGACGACGTGGTCGTCGGGCAGAGGCGTCAACGGCGCTCCGGGCAGCGCCTTGGCCGCGAGCGCGCGCGCCCAGCGGTCGAACGCCGCGGGCGGCCCTCCGGAGGCGTCTTCGATCCAGAGAAATCCTCCGGCGGCCAGGTATTGGCGCAGGCGGCGCAGTCGGGAATCGTCGAGCTCCGCGGGCAGGCCCGCGCCGGTCAAATAGAGGAACGGCGACGAGAACAGCGCCGGATCGTCCAGGTCGATCACGCGCCGCTCGGGCAGGACGCGCACGCTGGTCTCCTCGGCCAGCGCCGTCAGCAGCCGCCGCGGGGCTTGAGCGTCGGGGTCCCAATCCGGGCCCCAGCGCCACTGCGTCCAGACGAAGCGGTCCGCCTGCTGGGCGCGCGCGGGGGCGGCAGGCAGCGCGGCGAGCGCGAGCGCGCACGCCAGCGCCGCGCCGACGCGAGTCTTTGCCGCGCGGGAGGGCGCCGACAGGAGCATCTCCAGTGCCAGCGCGAGCGCGGCCAGCCAGAGGCAAAGTCCGCGCCGATCGACGCCGTAGACCGCCGCCAAGAACACCGCGTCGAGGTCCTCGGGCGCGGCGGGCGTCCAGGGCGGGCGAGGCGCGGGCGTCAGGTCGCTCTCGCCGCGGCGCGCGTCGAGGTTGACGGCGAACACGGCGTCGGCGCCGCCGGGCTCTTCGAACCGGTAGAGGCCGGGCTCGTCGGCCGAGGGCAGCAGCGCGCGCCGCCCGCGCACGGGCAGCGTCGTGTGACGCCCGTCGGGCAGGCGCACGCGCACGCGGTCCGGGGCGGCCTCGTCGGCGCTCCAGACGCGGGCGAGCGGCTCGCCCACGAACGCCTGCCGCGTCGGCGAGGCGGCAATCTCGGGCAGGCCCGCGTCCAGCAGCAGCCGCGTCCAGGCCGGGAACATGGGCTTGAGTGCGAGATTGGAGCCGTCGGCGTCCAGCGGCGCGCCCCACACCGCGGCGCGGCCGCGGCCGACGCGGCCCGAAACGAGCATGGGCGCTCCGTCGGACGCGGCGAGGTCCACTCGCGCCCCGGGAGCCGGAGTCAGCCGTACGCGCCGGGAAAATTCGACCTTCCCGAGTTCGAAACCCGCCAGCGACGGGGCGAAGCGAAGACCGGCGGGCGCGGTCTCGAAGCGCTCCAGGCGAGCGGGCAGCCAGCCCGAGAGCCGCGCGAAATCTTCCGGCCGGGCGTTCTCGCCGGGAGCCACCAGCACGCTGCCTCCGCGCGCGGCGAATTCCTCCAACGCCGCGGACAGCCCCGCGGGGAGGTTCTCGGCGTCGGCAAGCAAGACCGCGCCATAGGCGCTCCAGTCGGCATCGCGCCAGAGCGCGGCGGGACGCTCATCGGCGCGTCGTCCGGCCAAGGTGGCGTCGGCGCGGCCGAACACGCGGCGCAGAAACCAGCCGGCGCGCCCCGCGCGCTCTCCGTCGGGATCGCACAGCAAAACCAGAACGGGCGGGGAGGGCTTGCGCCGCGCCGAGAAATAGTAGGAGCCGTCTTGCGAGAGCGCGTCGGGCGGCAAGACCAGGCGTCCGGACCAGCGCGGGTCGCGCGGGTCTTCGGGCTCGGGCAGGGGGACGGAAGCCCGCGCGCGATCGCCGACGCCGGACGCGCGTGCCGTGGAGGCGCGCCCGACGCCGAAATGCGCCTCCAACGGCGCGGCGGCGGGAGCGCCGGAGGAGCGAACGAACGCCTCCAGGGAAAGCGCGTCCGGCGCGAGGCGGGCATCCTCGATCCAGCGATTGGGCAGAGCGGGCATGCGCAAGCCGATGTCGGTCTCGCCGTCGGGCGCGGGCCCGACGGGACCGGCGGCGAACATGTGCGCGGCTCCGTCGCCGAGCACCACGAGCGCTCGCCTGCGGCCGCGGGGCGAGCGCGACAGCAGCGTGCGCGCGGCGGCCACGGCCCGGGCGGCGTCGCTCCCGCGCCAGCCGGGCACGGCCGCGGCCAGCGTGGCGTCGGCTGCGGCCGCGTCGGTCCAGGCCGAGAAGACGGGCGTCCGGTCGTCGAAACCGGCCACGGCGACGCGGTCGCCGGAACCCAGGCGCCGCAGCAGACGCCGCCCCGCCTCGCGGGCGCGTTCAAAGCGCGTGCGGCCGTCTTGGACGGCGCGCATCGAATAGGACTCGTCGAACAAGATCGCCAAGTCCAGCCCGTCGCCGCGCCCGGCCGCGGCGCCGCCGCGCGAGACGGGCCCCGCGGCGGCCAGCACGAGAAAAAGAATCAGCGCCGTGCGCACGGCCAGCAGCAGGAGGTCGTGCAGGCGCGCGCGGGGGCGCAACCGAGCCTCCACGCTCGACAAGAGCGCGAGGTCGGAAAACTCCACGCGCCGCCGAGCCCGCCGCGACAGAAGGTGGATCAGCGTCGGCAGGACGGCGGCGGGCAGGGCCCAGAGCGCCGCGGGAGTCAGGAAGTTCACGGCGCGAGCAGGCGCGCCAGCGCCCGCGTCCAGTCGCCTTCGGTCTCGGACAGGCGCGCGCCCGCGCGGCGCAGAGCCGCGCGGTAGGCCTCGGCCTGCGCGGCGAACGCCGCGCGATAGGCGGAGCCGGCCGCGTCGGCGTCAAGTGAGACGCGCCCGCCCTCCAGCCCGAGCGCGAGCAACGGTCCGGAAAAGGGGAACTCCCGCTCGTCGGAGTCGAGCACGCGCAGCACCCGCAGTTCTCGCCGCCCCGCGGCCAGGCGGCGCAGGCCGCGCAGGACCGCGGCGGTCTCTCCCATCAGATCCGAGATCAGCACGACTGCGGCGCGCGCGGGCAGCTCGGCGGCGGCGGCGGCCAGCGCCGAGCCCAGGTCGGGATCGGCGCCGGGGCGGATTTCGTCGAGCGCGCGGTCGATGGCCTCGAGGTGCGCCGCGCCGCCGCGCGCGGGCACGCCCCCGGCGGCGCCGATCAGGGCCAGTCCCGCCTCGTCGCCGCGCGACAGCGCCAGCCACGCCAGGGCCGCGGCGGCGCGGCGCGCGGCGTCGAGCTTGGGCGGTCGCCCAGCTCCTGCGTAGCTCATCGACGCGGTCGCGTCGACGGCGACGACCACACGCGCGCGCACCTCGGCCCGGTTCTGGCGAACATACCAGCGATCGAGGCGCGCATACGCCTTCCAGTCGATGGAGCGCGCCTCGTCGCCGGCGGCGTACGGTCGGCGCTCGTCGAACTCGCGCGAGAAGCCCCGCGCCGCGCTGCGGTGGCTTCCGGCCGCGTGGGCGGCGGCGCGGCGCGGCGTAAACCGCAGGCCTTTCAGCCGCGCCTGGTCGGCCGGGTCAAGCCAGCGCACGCAGCAGGCGCTCGACGAGCTCGTCGGCGCTCACGCCCTCGGCCTCGGCCTGGTAGTTGAGCACGAGCCGGTGGCGCAGGATCGGCGCGGCCGTACGCGCGACGTCCTCGCGCGCGGGCGTCAAGCGTCCGGCCAGCAGCGCGCGGGCCTTGGCGGCCAGCACGAGGGCTTGGCTCGCTCGGGGGCCCGCTCCCCACGTGACCCATTCCTTGACGCCGTCGGGGCAAAGCGGGTCTTTCGGACGCGTGGCGCGGGCCAGTCGCACCGCGTAGTCGACGACGGCGTCGGAGGCGGGCGCGCGGCGCACGAGTTCCTGCAGGCGCAAGACCTCCGCCGCGTCCAGCTCCGGCGTCAGCGCGGCGGCCGCGTCCGAAGTCGTGCGCGCGACGATCAGCCGTTCCTCGTCGAGAGAGGGGTAGTCCATCAGCGACATCATCAGGAAGCGGTCGAGTTGCGCTTCCGGCAGCGGGTAGGTGCCTTCCTGTTCGATCGGATTTTGCGTGGCCATGACGAAAAAAGGGCGCGGCAGTTCGTGCGTGGCGCCGCCGGCGGTCACTTGGCCTTCCTGCATGGCCTGCAGAAGCGCGGACTGCGTCTTGGGCGGGGTGCGGTTGATCTCGTCGGCCAGCACCAAGTGCGCGAAGATGGGGCCCGGCGCGAAGCGCAGCGCGCGCGTGCGCGAGGAGGGGTCCTCCTGGAGAATCTCGGTGCCGGTCACGTCGGAGGGCATCAGGTCCGGGGTGAACTGGATGCGCGAACTGCGCAAGTCCAGCAGGCGGGCCAGGCTGGTCACGAGCAGGGTCTTGGCCAGGCCGGGAACTCCCTGCAATATCAGGTGCCCGCGCGAAAACAGCGCGATCAGCGCTTCCTCGACGACCGCGTCCTGGCCGACGATGACTTCCGCCAGCCGCGAGCGCAGGCGGTCTCGGGCGGCGGTCAGCCGCTGGGCCAGGGTGAGATCATCGGCGGCGGGAGCGTTCACGACGGCAGGCTACCTTTTTTTCGCGTCAGGCTCCAGACGATCATGACGACGGCGGCCGCGGCGGCCGCGGCCGCGAGCGCGGCGCGGCGCGAGGCGTCGGGATCGGGCAGTTCCAGGACAGGCGTGTCGGCCAGCAGTTTGGGCAAAGCGTCCGGTCCGGGCTTGAGAGCGGCGAGCACGCCGATCAGCGCGTCCTCGGCCTTGGGTCCGCGCGCCAGCGCCGAGTAGCCCCAGTAGCCCCAGGGCAGGTACGCCGCGGCAAAGCGCAGGTCCGGCGAGCCCGGCACGGCCGCGCCCGTGCACGCGGCCGCGGGACCGGCGGGCGTGGGCGCGCGGCGGGCGGGAGGTACGGAATCCAGAGAGACCTTGAGTTCGTCGGCGACGGTCGCGCGCACCAGCCCGGGCTGGTCCTTGGCCGCGGCGTCTTGCGGCGAGAGCTTGAAGAAAACGATCTCCGCGCCGGCCTCCTGTACGGCCATCACCGCGCCGCGTCCGCGCTCGTCGACCGTCAGCGCGCGGCCGCGCCGCCCGCCGCCGAGCGCGATTTCGAGCTGCCCGTCGAGGCTGCGCTCGACGCCGCTCATGCGCACCTCGCCTTCGGGCGCGCTCGGGCGCAGGCCGCCGATGAGCGGCGTCAGCATGGCCTCGGGCGCGGCGCTCGACAGGGTGGCGAGCAGGGGCGCTCCACCCGCGTCGAGCAGGGCCACCACCAGCCGCGGCCGGCCGTCCAGAGTGGCGCGCAGCATCTGCGCGCTCACGCCGTTGCGGAAAAGCCGCGTCTCGATCTCGCCGTCGGTGCGGTAATCCCCGCCGGAGCCGCTTTTGATGCCCTCCAGCACCTTGGCCAGGTAGCGCTTGACGCCCGAGGCTCCCGGCGGCACCGCGCCCGCGGGCGCGACGATGAACGAGGCGGACTCGGGGCCGCGTAGCACGATCAGCGCCTGCGGCATCGCGCTCGTCGCAGCGGCGGCGCTCCAGCCGGGGGGGATTTCCATGCCCGGCGCGGGAGGATGCGCGGCGGCCGCGGCCGCGCCGGCGCACAGGCACAACATCGTCGCGATCGTCTTCATCGGCGCGCGTCAGTTTACCAGCCTGGGGCGGATCGCGCAAGCGCGGAGCGATTTGGCATAATCGCGTCATGGATCACGAGGGATTTTTCGGCGTGCTCGCCGCCGGAGGGCCGGTGCTGGCGGGGATGTTCCTGTTGTCGGTCTACGGAGTGGCGTTGATTTGGGAGCGCTGGCGTTTTTTCCGGCGCGCCACGGGCGGCTACGCCGATTTCCTCGCGCGCGTGCGCGCGGCGGCGGCCGCGGGCAAGCTGCAGGAAGCGGCGGCCCTGGCCAGGCAGCACCGCGGACTGGCCGCGGGAGTCATCGCGGCGACCTTGTCGGGACCGCCGCACCGCGAGGAGCGTCAGCGCTCGGCCGAACGCGCCATCGGACGAGCCGCCGCGGAGCTCGAGCGGGGGTTGGCGACGCTCGGCACGATCGCGTCGGTCGCGCCCTTCATCGGTCTTTTCGGCACGGTCGTGGGCGTGATGCGGGCCTTTCATGACCTCGCCTCGGCGGCGGGCGCCGGCCCGGGCCTTGTGGCCGTGGGCATCTCCGAGGCCCTGGTCACCACGGCGGCGGGGCTTCTTGTGGCCATCCCGTCGGTGGCGGCCTTCAACGCGTTCAACCAGCGCATCGCGCGCTTCCAGGAAGACCTGGGTTGGGCCGTCGAGGAGGTTCTTGACGGCCTTTCCGAGAGGGCGCACCGTTGATCGTCCACACCGGCGCGCGGGCGCGCAGGCGCCTGATCGCGGAGATGAACCTGATCCCGCTCATCGACGTGTCGCTGATCTTGGTCATCATCTTCATGGTGCTGACGCCGATTTTGGTGCGCCATCAGCTCACGGTCAAGCTTCCCAAGGCCGTCAGCGGCGAGCCGACCTCGGCCGACAGCGCGGTGACCGTGCAGATCGAAAAGAGCGGCGCGGTGACCGTCGACGGCACGGCCGTCCATTGGAACGATCTCGAGCACGAACTGGTCTTGCGCCTGCCGCGCGCGGCGGGAAAAACCTTGCTCGTGGAGGCCGACCGCAGCGTGCCGGTGGAAAAAGTGGTGGCGGTGCTCGACGCGGCCAAGCGTTTGGGCGTGGGCAAGCTGGGCGTGGGCGTGACGCCCGAGGCGCGGTGAACGAAGCGCTCAAGCCCTATTTGGCCCGATCGCTGGGCCTGCACGCGGCGGCCGCGGCGGCGTTTCTGCTGCTGTCGTCGCGCGCGCGTCCGCCGTCGACGGCCGGCGTCTATTCGATCGATTTCGTCGGCCCTTCCGCGCCGTCGGCCGCCGCCGTCGCCGCGCCGCTCTCGCGCGCCGCGTCGCGTCCGGGGCGCATCGAGGCCTTGCGCGACCCCGACGCGATCTCTCGTCGGGCT
>JAJZQS010000121.1 GCA_021806745.1 bacterium | reverse complement strand
GCCTGGAACATCCGGTCGCCCACCGAGAACGCCTCGTCGATGACCACGATGTCGAGTTCCGCGTGCACGGCCACGGAAAACGGCAACCGCGCCGCCAGGCCCGAGGAGAGCTCGCCGTAGGCCGCGTGGCGGTAGGTTCCCAGGCCGGAGAACTCCAGCATCTTGGGCAGGTCGCGCTTGAGCGCGCGCCGGGAAATTCCCAGCAAAGCCGCGCATAGGCCGAAGTTGTCGAGTACCGACAGCCGCGGCTGAAGCCCCGCGCCCAGTTGAAAGAAAGGATCGATCTTGCCGCGCACCGTCAGCCGCCCTTCCGTCGGTCCCAGGATTTCGGCCAGCAGCAGAAGGAGCGTGCTCTTGCCCGCCCCGTTGGCGCCGATGAGCCCGAGCCTCTCGCCGCGGCGGACCGTGAAGTCGAGTCCGCGCAGCGCCCACAGCTCGCGCCGGTCGGCGCGCCCGGTCAGCGCGCGGCGCAGGGCGCTCGGGATCGTGCGGCGCTGGTGCTCGGCGCCGATCATGAAGCGCTTGCCCAGGTTCTCGGCGCGGATCGCCACTGCGTCGCGGTCGTCTTTCATCACACCATCAGCTTGTCGGCCAGCCTGAAAGTCAGCCGCCGCACCGTCCACACTCCGGCCGCGCAGGCCGCGGCGCCCAGCGCCAGCAGCGAGCACAACGCGAGCCGGGACGGCGGAGGCGTTCCCAGCGCCGCGCCGCGCGCGGCGCTGAGCACGATCGCCAGGGGATTGAGCATCAGCCAGCGTCTCTTGACGGGCTCGATGAGGCTCAGCGGATAGAACACCGGAGTCAGGTAGAACAGCGCGGTGGAGACGATCTCCCAGACGCGTTCCATGTCCTGGAACTCGGCCGCCAGCACGGCCAGAAACAGCGACAGCCCCGAAACGAGCAGAAGAAGGATCAGCAAAAGAACGGGTAGCTCCAGCCAGCCGCGGCCGGGTGGGTGACCGAGCAGGGCCAGCACCGCCGACAGCACCGCAAGCTCCAGCAGCGACGACCACTGCACGGCCGCGACCGAGGCCAGGATCGGGATCTCGCGCGGAAAGCGGTAATTGCGCAGAAGCCCTTGGTAGCGGCGCAGGGAGGTCATCGCGTAGCTCGTCGCGCGCTGGAAGAAATTCCAGAGAACCAGTCCGATGAGCAGGTAGGCCGCGTAGTCGGGCACGAAGCGCCCCAGCCAGTGGATGAACAGGCCGTAGAGGACCGCGAACATCAGCGCCGGATGCAGCAGCGTCCAGACAAAGCCCAGCAGGCTGCCCTGGTCGCGCAGGCGGATTTCGGCGTAGGCCATTTCCCAGAGCAGATGCCCGTAGGGGAAGCGCTCGGGCGCGCGGCTCATCGCGGCAGGCCGCGCTTGAGCTCGGCGCGCGCAAGCGCGTAGCGCGGCCGGCCGGGGCGCGGCAGGTCCGGGTTGACTCCCAAATCCCGGCAGACGGCCGCGGCCAGCCGCTGGCCCCAGACGAGTTGTGAAATCCAGTTCTCGGAGGGGACTTCCACGAGCGTCGCGCCGACGCGCTTCAAGTAGGCGCGCGCGGCGCTCCAGCGCGGCTCGCCGTCGGCGCGAAAGGCCACCACGACCGAGCGGCCGTCCGCGGACGCGCAGGGCCCGTGCAGGAACTCCTCGAGCCCGAACGCGCGCGCTCGCACGCACGCGGTCTCCTGCAGCTTCAGTGCGGCCTCGCGCGCCAGCCACTCGCGCGGGCCGTCGCCGATGAGGATCGCATCCGCCTCGGCGCAAATGCGCGGGAACGCCGGCCCCCAGTCCAGCGCCGCGGCGAGTTCGGAGAACGGCGCGAGCAGCTCCGCGCGGCCGGGCAGCCTCATCAGCCAGGCCAGGGTCGTCGTCACCGAGTGAGTGTAGGCGACGGTGTCCTCGGCGGGGCCGGTGACGAGACGGCGCGGCGCGCGCCAGCGCGAGCCGCGCGCGGTCACCGCGATCGTGAACGCGCCCGCGCGGCGCGCGGCGGCCTCCGCCGCGACCGTGAACGAGCGCCCGCCGCCGTGGGACAGGAAAATCGCCGCCTCGCCGCGGCGCACGCGCGCGGGCAGGCGCGCGAAGTCGTGGCTGTGGACGGCGCGCACGGGCAAGCCCGCGCGGCTCCAGAACCAAGCCGCGATTCGGGCCGCGTGGTGGTTGCTGCCCACGCCGACAAGCCAAATCCCCCCGCGCGGGAGCTTGAGCCAGGCCGGGGCGGGGGCGTCCAGTACCGCGCGCGTGAGCGCGGGCTGGCGGGCGATGTTGGCCTCGTAGCGCGAGGCGCTCATTTCTCCGCGGGCGCGTGGCCGCGCGCCATGACGAACTCGTAGGGGATGTCCACGCCGCGTCCGGCGCGGTGGGCGGCCGCGCGGCGCAAGACGGCGGCCTTGACCTTGGCGCGCCTGACGGCGTCGAGGCCGTCGAGCATCGCGCGCGTGCGTCCCGATGCGCCGGTCATCTCCTCCCAGTACGCCTCGGGCGAGGCGAAGCGGAAAGTCCCCGTCAGCCGCCGCGAGACGATCTCGGTCAGTCCCGCCAGCGCGAAGCGCTCCTCGAGCACTCCGTCGGCCGCCAGCGCGTAGAGAGTGGGCGCGCCGGGCGGCGCGCGCAGTTCCGGCGCCTGCTCGATGAGCGCGTTCATGACCAAAGCCGTGAACAGCATCGCGTGACGGCGACCCTGGACCAGGCAGGCCACGCTGGCGCCGGGCGCGGCGGCGCGGCGCATGCCCGCGAGCGCCCGCTCGGGGCGCGCGAAGAGCATCAGCCCCAACTGGCAGAGCACCGCGTCGAAGGCGGCGGCGGGGACTTCCAGATTTTCCGCGTCCATCGTGCGCCACTCGATGGGCGCGGCGCGTTTTTGCGCTTCGCGCGAGGCGGCCACCTCGATCATGCCCGCAGCGAGGTCCACGGCCAGCACCCGTCCCGTCTCGCCCGCGCGCCTCGCCGCCGCGCGGCTGGCCGTGCCGGGACCGCAGGCCACGTCGAGCACGCGCGCGCCGCGGCGCACGCCGGCGAACTCGACGAAGGCCTCGGCGATGGGCGAAAACAGGCTCGACGAGAGCTTGTCGTAGCGCGCGGCCGCCACGGACCAGGTCTTGCGGGACTCGGCCGTGTGCGCGTCGGGGTCGAACGCGTTCATCGCGCGATTATAGCCTTTCGCGCAAGCTCCTGACGCCGGGACGCTCGCCGAAGTCCGAGCCGGGCGCTTGGGGGAGGTCTCGAAAATTTCTACAATGTAGGCATGAGCAGCGAACCCAAGGAATCCGCCAAGATGGACCCCGCCGACCTCTGGCGGGAAGAGGTCTTCACCGACCGCAAGGTCGGCACGATCCGGCGCCTGAGCCCGGTGAAGGCCGACGGCTCGCCCGACGCGGCGCGCAAGCCGCTGTTCGTGGGCGAGGCGTCGCTGCTGACGCCGGCGGGCTCCCTGCCGCTGAGCTTCGAGATCGCGGCCGATAGCCTGGAGAAGGCGGTGGCCGGCTACGAGCAGGCCGTCCAGCTCGCGTTTCAGGACGCGATGGACGAGCTCCAGGAGATGCGCCGCCGCGCGCAGTCTTCGCTGGTCATCCCGCAGGGCGGCGCGGCGAGCCTGCAGGGACTTGGCGCCGCGGGCCTGCCTCCGGGCGCGGCGAGCAAGCTCAAGCTCCCGTGACGCGCGCGTGGCGTCTTAAAATCCGGAGGCGCCGCTGATGGCGGAACTTCGCTACTATCTGGTCGTCGACTTGAAGCCCGCGGGGCCGTTCTCTTGCGCGGAGTTGATGTCGCGCGCCGATTTCGGCGGCGATTCCGTCGTGTGCGTGGTCGGCGCGACTTCGGCCGACGCGTGGCACCGCGCCGCCGACGATCCCGAGTTGTCGCGGCGTTTGGCCGCGCGCTCGGCGCCCGCCCCCGCCATCTCGCTTGTCGCGCCCGAGCCCATCGCCTTGAGCGCTCCCGCGCCGCGCTCGGCGCCGACCGCAGCGCAGCCGGAGTCCGCCGCGCAGGCGGCCGTGGCCGCCGCCGAGCCCGCCGCCGCGCAAGCGCCGCCGCAGCCGGTCCCGGCCTCGGAGCGCCTGGTTCTCATCGTCGAGGACGACCCCGACTTTCGCGCCTTGCTGGAGGCCTCCGTCCACAAGGAAGGCTTCCAGGTGATCGCCGCGGAAGACGGCCGCGATGCGGGGCAGAGGCTGGAGTCTCACGAGCCCAATCTGGTGATCACCGATCTGATGATGCCCAACGCGGGCGGCTACGAGTTCCTGCGCTCGTTGCAGGGCGCGGGACAGGGTTCCGTGCCGGTGTTCCTGGTGACCGGGGCGGTGCTGGACACGTCCACGATCTCGGTGATGCGTCAGGACGCCAACATCGTGCAGGTCTTCGCCAAGCCGGTGAAAATCTCCGTTCTCGTGCAGTCCATCCACCAGCGCCTCAACACTCGGCGCGTGCCTCCGACGACGCCGGCCCCGTAGCCGCGCGTCAGGCGTCGAGCGCCGCGAGCAGATCGGCCAAAAACTGCGCGTGGTTCCACGCGGACACGTCGATCGACACGCCCATTCGAACGGCGACCAGTCCCCGGGAGGGGATCACGGTCAGGCACTGTCCCTCGTGGCCGAGCGCGTGGAAGGCGTCGGCGGGCAGGCGGGCGGCGGCGGCGCACTGGCCGCCGAGTTCGCGCGAGAGCTTCAGCCACCAGTGCGCGCCGTAGCGTCCTTCCGGGGATTGCGGCGTCGGTGAAGTCAGGAAGCGGACCCAGCCCTCGGGCAGAATTCGCCGGCCGCGCCGCAGGCCGTCGTCGAGCATCAACTGGCCGAGCTTGGCCCAGTCGCGCGCGGACGCGAACATGTATGACGACGCGACGAACCCGCCCGCGGCGTCGCGCTCCAGGACCGCGCCGTCCATGCCCAAGGGCTCGAAGAGGGCGCGGCGGGGAAGTTCCTCGTAGGCCGCCTCGCCCAGGGCCAAGCGGGCGACGCGGGAAACGATGTTCGAGCCGCCGCTGGAGTAGCGCCAGAGCTCGCCCGGGGAGGACTCCAGCGGGCGCGAGGCCGCGAACGCGCCCGCGTCGGGCTCGATAAACAGCATCCGGTTGACGTCGGAGGAAAGGTCCGAGTACTTCTCGCCGAAGCGCAGTCCCGAGCGCATGCGCAGCAGGTCCTCGAAGGAAATGCCGGCGCGCGCGTCGTTTTCGCCGCTCCATTCGGGCAGGAGCTTGCGCGCGTCGAGCGTCGGCAATCCTTTTGCGACGGCAAAGCCCAGCATCGCCGCGAAGGCGCTTTTGGTCATGGACCAGCCGCATAGGGGTGTGTCCGGCGAAATTCCGGGCGCGTAGGCTTCGGCCACCACCGCGCCGCCGCGTCTGACGACGAGCGCGCGCGTGCGGCGCAGCCGCCGCGGTTCAGGCTCCTCGAAGGCTTGGGTCAGGACGCGCAAGAGAGCGGGCGGCGGCGTCGCGGGCGCGGCGGCGCGCCGCGGCATCGGCGGGGGCAGGGGCGCGGGCGGCGGCAATCGCCCCGCTGCGGGCAGCAGCGTCGCGCCGCGTCCGGGGAGGAACACGGCGCGGCGAGCGGCAAGGCCCGAGAAGGAAACCTCGACGACGCCGCGCCCGCGATCGACGCGGGCGCGGAACAGCCTCAACGGCCGGTAGGCCTCGGCCGAAACCTCGTCGGCGCGCTCGCAATCGAGGTCCAGGCCCGACACGAACAGCGCCGAGCAGAGGATCTTGGCCTTGTAGCCGGCGCCCACGAGCAGGAGCGCGCGGACGCGGCGCGAAATCTCCCTCGCGAGCAGGAAGGCCGCCGCGAGCGCGGCGACGGCGGCGGCCGCGCGCGGCGTCACTCGAAGTCGGCTTCGGTGGGCGGGTCGCGGCGCAGGTCGCCGGGGCCGATCTTGACGGTCACCACCGGGCTCACCCAGCGGTCGCCGAAGACCGTGACGATGCACAGCCGGTAGCGCCAGGTGCCGACCGCGAGCTTGCCGTCTTCAAAGCGCGTGCGATCCGCGGAATCGGCCGAGTACAGCGGCGGAGTGTCCGGGTATTCGAGCCTGGTGTCGGTCGATTTCAGGAGTTGGTAGGACTTGAAGTCGTCGCGCTTGTATCTTCGCCAACTCAAGATCACGCGGCCGTCGTCGACGCGGGCATGGAAATCCATGATCGGGACCACGACGGGAGCGCGCAGGGCGGGGGCGGCGAGGGCGGTCTTGGCCCCGGCGATCAGCGCGGCGGCGACGAGCAGGCGCGGAAGCATCTCGGGGCATTATACCAACTCTTGCGAGCAAGCCGTCCTTCAATCCCGGGCATTTAGAGGATACGGCTGGACCATGTATGACGGCGGCGTCCAGCCGGGCTATGACTCGGGGGCCTGGTGTCCTGCGCGCAGACCTGCTGGTATGTGGGCGGCAGCTGCGGCAAATACTTCGTTTCCGCATGCGCAGCCGGCTGGACGGCCCAATGGAGCCTGGGCGGGCTCAACGGCGGCAGCGTCACCTACACGGCTTCGTCCGCGTGCATCAAGAATTGAGACGGGTCGCCTGGAGGGGCTTCGGCGCCGGTGCGGCGGCGTACCGGCAACGGCGCATCGCGGGGAGATTACATCAATCCCGGGCCAAGGTTTTCAGCGCGCGCAGTATCCGCGCGCGTCTGCGCGCGGGCATGTCGCGGACCATCGCCTCCAGCTTGCCGGACCAGCCGTAGTCGGGCAAGCGGCGGGTGGGGACGTCGATGAACATTTTTGACAGGGGCAGCGACAGCGCGTCGGCCAGTTTCTTGACCATGTTGACGCTGGGCACGGCCTTGCCGTGCTCGATGCGGCTGAGATGGGCGGCGTCCAGTCCCGCCGCCTCGGCCAGTTCGCTTTGCGTGAGGTGGCGGGCTTGCCGTTCCGCTTTGACGCGCCGTCCCAGAAGGCCGTAGAGCTCGCGCGCGTCCGATTCTTTCATGCCCCACCATTGTGCGTTGGGCCATGTCCCTATTCAATGCCGTGTATGGCAATAATAAATATTGACATATAGACAATATCGCCATATACTGTCGCCAACGGGAAACGGAGGCGGCATGCCCAACCTCAACGTGCGGTTCAGCGTGGACTTTAGCGCGCGCGTCGTGCGCCTCGTGCTGATCGGGGCCATGCTGCTTGCTTCTGCGTCCCAACTGGCGTCCGAGAGCGTCAGCCTGACCACCTACTACCCTGCCCCCTCGGGCGTCTACACCCAGCT
>JAJZQS010000120.1 GCA_021806745.1 bacterium | reverse complement strand
CGCTCTTTCTCCAACTGCGCGCGCGCCGCGTCGCGCCGCGCCGAGAGTTCGCGGATGTGGAAAGGCGTGTAGAGTCCGTCGAAGAAATTCCACGAGGCGGCCAAGCCGATGTTCCAGACCTTCTCCAACGACTGCGGGTAATTCGGGAGGTAGCCGCCGTAATAGCCCTGAGCCTGGAGCGTGGGCAACAGGGAGATCTCGCCTCCGGCCAGGGAGCTTTGCGCGGACTGCAGGGACGCCTCGTCGCGCCGAATTTCGGGCCGTAAGTCCATCGCCTCGTCGATGAGGTGGTCGAGGGAAAGCTCTTTGGTCCCGACGTTCGGAACCTGGGTCGAATCGGAGAGTTCGAAACCCATGCGGCTGTGCATGCCCATCAAGTCCAGCAGAGCGACCTTGGCCAAATCCCGGGCGTTCTGCGCCTTGATGAGCTCCAAACGGGCGGCCACCAAATCCACATTCGCCTCCGTCAGGTCGAAGGGCGGGCGGACTCCGGTTTTGACCAGAAGTCCGGCGTCGCGCGTCGTCTCCTGGAAGCGGTCGACGCCGCGCTGTGCCACGACCACCAATTTGGCGGTCAGCGACACATCGAAAAACGCCTTCTGCACGGCCAGGACCAAGTCGTCGCGAAGAGCGGCCAACTGCTGCTGCTGCGCGCGCCGCGCGCCGCGCGCGGCCTGGATGTCTTCAAGCCCCTTGCCGAAGTCGAACAGAGTCTGCTGGAAGGACATGTTGCCCCAGCCGTAGGGCGCGGGCGTGCCGAACTGGGTCGCCAGCCCGGCCGTGGGAATGGGCATCGTCGTGCGCTCGCTGACGCCCTGCACGCTCAGATGGGGGACATAGACGCTGACCGACTCGCCGATGACGGCCTGAGCCGCCGCGACGTTGGCCAGGGCGGTCTTCACGTCCGGGTTGTTCTGGAGAGCGATGCGCTCGACGTCGTCGATCGTCCAGACGACGGTCGAGGAGGACGGCGCCGGCTCGGCTTGATCGACGGGCGCGGTCGATGGAATCGGGATGTCGGCGGGATTGGGTAGTTCGGGAGGATTCGTCTGCGCCCAAGCGCGCGCGCCGAGCGCGACCAATGCGACGGAAAACATCATTGACGGTCTATTCATTCGTTTTCGTCTTGTTCCGGAACCTTTAGACGCCGCGCGAACTCCGGATGGGCCGCGTGGAAAACTCATTGTAGGCAACTTGAAAGCGCGTGTCCATGGCACCAGCCCCGGTAATGTTAGAATGCGGCGTGAATTGGCGCAATCGCTGGACCTTTTGGGGTTTCGCGATCACGGTGCTCGCGATCGTGAGCGTCCCCTCCGTGGAATGGGTTTCCGCCCTGCGCGACTACGCGCATTTCGCGGAGGGCTGGCAGCCCCAGCCGCTGAGGCCCTCGCGCACGACCTTCACCCCCCGCGAGGGGCGAGGCGTACCTGATGCGGAGCCCGACATGGTCTCGGTCGAATTCCGCCACAAGGCGCCGAGGGCGAAATCCGTGGAACTGATCGGCGATTTCAACGCGTGGACGCCGGGCCTGCTGAAGATGCGCAGAAACCCCAACGGCACCTGGTCGATCGTCGTTCCCGTGCCCCCGGGACGCTGCCGCTACCTTTATTGGGTCGACGGCGGGCCTCAACTCGACACGGAAACGCCGACCGAACCGGGGCCGCGCGGGCTGACGGTCTCGGTAAGGATGGTGAAATGAAGCCCCGACTTCTGCTCTTTTGCTGGCTGCTGTCCGCAGCCGCGCCGCTTCGCGCCGCGCCGTCCGCGCTCGTCTGGCTTGCGCCGGAAGGCTTCTCGGCCTGGGCGCGGCTGGACGCCGCGCTTCGCCGCCTCCCGGACCTGAAGCTGACCGTCGCGCTGACGCCGGCCATGGCCTCGCCGATCGCCCGGGACGCTCTGGGACCATGGATCGCGTCCGGCCGCATCGAGATCGCGGCGCGCATCGACGGCGACCCGATCCTTCCGCTGGTCGACGCCGACCCCGAGGCGCCGCGCGCGGACGACGCCTTGGAGCGGGCATCCGCGGCGCGCTCCGAACTGGCGCGCCGTCTGGGCGTCTCGGTGCGGGGCCTGGCGGTCGGCGCGGGCGCCCTGGCGCCTGCGTTGGTGGGCCCGCTGTCGTCTTCGGGCGCGAGTTGGGTCCTGGTCGGCCCCTACGCCGCGCCGGACGCGCCCCCGGCGCGGGAAAACGCAACGGTCTTCGTACCCGCGCGCGCGGCCGTCAAGGGGCCGTTGCTCGCGGCCGACATGACCGCCGCGGGACGCTGGGTCTTCGACGAGAGCGCCGACGCCGATTCCGCGTTTTTGAGCGCCCTGGACTCCCTGCCCGTCGGCGCGCGCCCGGAGCAAGGCTGGACGACGATCTCGGAGACGCTGACGGGCTCCGCGCCCGGCGCAGACGCCGCGGCCGTCGCCTCATGGCCGGGTTGGGACGGCGCGGCGGCCAGCGTGGAGCCCGCCGCCGCCCCCGCGATGCGGGAATATCTCGCCGCCGCGCGCGCGCTGACGCGCTACCAGAACTCGGGCGCGGCCAATTTGAAGGTTCTCGATGAGTCCGCGACGCTTCTGCGCCAAGCCCAGGACGCGCGTTTCTTTCGCGCACCCGCGCCCGGCGCGCCGGCGGTCTCTGCCGAACTGCGCGCGCGGCTGATCGCCGTCTATCGCCGGCTGCGCCGCTCGGCGCCCGATTCGCTGTATTCAGTGGACGCTTCCACCGCCTCGGCGGACGGCCGTCCCACGGGGCTGAAGTCCTCGTCGGGACCGGGCTGGATCGAATTCGACGCGCCCGACGGCTCGCTGGCCCTGCCTCCCGCCGCCGGCGCCGACCCCGAACCTTGGCGGTTGCGCGCTCTGCGCGTGGAGTGGAGCGACGCCGGCACGCGCGTGCGCCTTCGTCCCGGACGCCTGGCGCCTGCCGCCGCCTCGCCGAGGCCGGTCTACGACGTCTACATCGATTTGAACCACATCGTCGGCGCCGGCGCCACCCGCCTGCTGGATGGGCGCGGCGAGTTCGCCGCCGCCCCGGACGCGTGGGAATACGCGCTGTCGATGCGCGGCACGGACGCGACGCTGTGGCGAATATCGGCAGAGGGCGCACCCGAGGAGGTCGCCGCGCTGACGACCGTCGCCGACGCCGCCGCCGGCGAAATCGTCGTCGACATCCCGCGCGAAGTCCTGCGCGGCAACCCGCCGCGCTGGGGCTACCTGGCGCTAAGCTACGCCGAAGACC
Source organism: bacterium (assembly GCA_021806745.1). Classification (GTDB taxonomy): domain Bacteria; phylum Elusimicrobiota; class Elusimicrobia; order UBA1565; family UBA9628; genus GWA2-66-18. The sequence continues at coordinate 3,952 of JAJZQS010000120.1, read as the reverse complement.
CTCGCCGCGCCGACCTCAGTCCCGCGGCTGTGCTGACCGACCCGGACGGCGCCGTCGTCAGAGGACTGCTGGCGCCGCTGGAAGTCCAACAGACCGTCTTCTCACACCCCGGCGCGCCGCAGCGCATTCCGGCGGCGCGGCTGGACGCCGCGCCCTGATCAGGCCGGATCGGAAGACGGCGCGACCACGCGCAGCCCCTCGCCGTCGGCGACCAGCCCCTTCGGGATGGTGAAGTAGAAACGCGCGCCGTGGCCGAGCTGGGACTCCACCCAGATCTTTCCGAGATGGGATTCGACGAAGAATTTCGTGATCGTCAGCCCCAGGCCAGTGCCGCCGCGCCGGCGCCCCTGCACCTGCTCGAACTTCTCGAAGACGCGCCCCAGAGCCTCGGCCGGGATTCCCTCGCCGCTGTCTTCGACGCAGCACAGGATGTCGGGGCCTTGGTCCATGATCGAGATGGTGATCGTGCCGCCCTCGGGGGTGTATTTGACCGCGTTGCCGAGCAGGTTCATGAACACGCGCTCGACCATGTCCGCGTCGGCCTCCAGCGAGAACTCCTCGACGGCGGCCAATTGAACGGTGACTCCTTTGGCCTTGGCGAACTGCTCGAGCATCTCGATGGCCCGGCTGGCGATGCCGGCCAGCGAGACGGTCTTGAGCTGGACGCGCATGCGTCCGGCCTCCATCTTCGCGATGTCGAGGATGTTGTTGATCATGCCCATCAGCCGCGCGGTCGAACGGCGCACGGAAGAAACGATCGCGAGTTGGTCGGAGTTGAGCACCCCGGCCGTGCCCTTCATCAGCAAATCGAGAAATCCTGAGGCCGAGCTCAGCGGGTTGCGCAGGTCGTGCGTGATGTAATGGAGGAAGTCCTCCTTCATCCGGTCGAGTTCCCGTTCCAGCGTCACGTCGCGCAGAGCGAACACCGTGCCCAGCTCGGCGTCCTGGGACGGGCTGACGACCGGGCGCGCGAGCGCGCGTACGAAGCGCCTCTCGTGCGGCGTGGACAAGTCCACTTCCTTGGGTTCGCCGGGCTTTTCTTTGGCCGCCTGGATCGCGGTCAGCAGCGGCCCTTCGGGGAACGCCTCCGCGATGGGGCGGCCCTCCGCCTCCGCGTCCGAGGCCAGTTCGAACATCTCGCGCCCGCGTCGGTTGACCAGCTGCACGCGCCCGTCGCGGTCGGCGAGCACGATGCCCTCGTCGATGGAAAACAGCACCGCGTCGGTGCGCCGTTGCTCAACGAGCAATCGGTCGACTTGCAGCAGAGAGTATTGGCGCAGGCGCTCGGCCATCGCGTTGAAAGTCTGCGCGAGGTCTTGCAGTTCGTCGCCGGTGGCGATGTCGACGCGGGCCTCAAAATCGCCCTGGGAAACGGCCTCGGCCGCGCGCGTCAAAGCCAAGATGGGTTCGGTCAGCACCCGCGCCAGCAGCGCCGCGACGAACAAGGAGCCCGTGACCAGAACCAGGATCGCAAAGCCGGCCGCGCGCTGGGTCTCGTCGAGAGCCAGGAACGCCTCGTCGCGCGCCTGCATGACCAGCACGGAGCCGCCGAGCGAGGGCACGCGCGCGAAAGCGCCGACATAATCGTGCCCGGACTTGTCGGTGAACTCACGCGTGCCCGCGGCTTGGTCTTCGTGCAGCGCGATGCGCATGATCGGCCAGCCGTTCAGTCCCGAAAGATCGTGTCCTTCCGGCGAGATCAATGGGCGTCCGGACGCGTCGATGAACACCGCAAAGCCCGTCGCCCCGGCGCTGGCGGCGAACAGGCGCGCGATCGGACTCAGGGGCAGCAAGAGGCGCGCCGAGAGATCATGCTCGAACGGATATTGGATCACCAAGACCGGCCCTGAAGACAAAGGCAGTATGGCCGCGCGCCGGCCGCCGCGCTCGACCGCGCGATTGAGCGCCGAAGCGATCATGGCTTGCGGCGGGGACACCCAGGCGCGCATGGACGGATTGCGCGCCGAGAGGCGCGCGCGCCCATCGCGGGAGACGATCGCGAACTGCGCGACTTCGGGGTCGGCCGCGACCAGGCGCTTGAGGAGCGCGCGCCGCCCGGCGTCGTCGAGAGGCTTCAGAGCGATCATGTCGCTGGCCGCGCGCCCGTCGATGGAGCGCAGCCAGTCCTCGATGCGCTCGGCGCCGCGCTCGGCCAGCTTGAGGTGCATCTGCAAGACGACGTCGCGGATTCCGCGCTCGCTCGAAGACAGCACGCGCTGGTATAAGACGACGACCGGGATCAGCGCCACCGCGCCCATCACCAACGCGAAGCGCCGGGACAAGCTCGGCTTGAGGCCTATCATCGTCGGCTAGTCCCAGGGGTCGCGCAGCAAAGACGCCGCCGCGGGCAGGAAGGCCAAAACCAGAAGCAGCGCCGCGTTCAGCGCGCCGGTGCGCCTCGGGATTTCGATGCGGCCCGCCGCGCGCTGTCCCGCGCGCGCCGCCGCGCGCGCCTGCGCCCCGTCGTCGTTGCGCGCGCCGACGCCGCCCGCGGGCAAGGCCGCGGTCTCAAGCAAGCCGCGGCGTTCAAGCCACAAGGTAGAGCCCGGCGGCGTGCCCGAAAATCCAGAGCGCGGCACACGCGCGGCGCGTGCCCCGGACCTCGCATGCCAGGCATTCTCCGCGGCGGCTGCCGCCGCGCGGACATCGATGGACAAGCCCGATCCCAGACGCAGAGTCAACCGCTGCAAAAGTCCGCCCAAGCCTCCGGAGCCGGTTCGCGCCGCCGACGGCGCCGCGCCGCCGTCCGGCGCCGGAAGCCGGCGTTGCGCGAAAACGCCCGTGGGAGGACGGACGGCCGCGGTCATCCCCGCGCTCCAAGACGCCGCGGACGGCGCGCCCGCGACCGCATCGCGCCAAGGCTCGAGGGAGGCCCCGACGGAACGGGGCGCCGCGAGCCCCCCCTCCGAGACGGCCGCCGTTCGCGGCGCGGCGCCGGCGAGAGCGACCACGGACGCGGACTCGGAGGTCCCGTTTGCCCGCGGCGAAGGGACCGACGCAGTCTCCTGCCGTGAGCGATCCCAAAAATCACGGCCGGACTCCGCCTGAGCCTCCATCGAACCCGTCGAGTCGGACGCCGCCGCGGCGGCGGACGCCGACGGCGCCGCGACCGGGCGAACGGACGACGCGCGCGCCGTTCCCGGCGGCGGAACGAAGGAGCGGGAGGCGGGCGCCTGGGGCGGCGCCGTCGGCCCGGGATTTTGCGCCGAGACGGGCGCGGACTCAACGGGCGGCGCGGCGGCGGCGACCGCCGTCCCCGCGACGGCGGCGGACGCGCCCGGCGAGGCCGCCGCCGCAGGCGCCAGGCGCACCGGGCCCATGCCCGGTGGCGCGCCAAGCGCCGCGCCGATGGCCGAGGCGGACAGCGCCGTCGCCGGAGACAACGCGGGAGACAGCGTCGCCGCCGACGGCACGGGCGCGATCGCCCCGACTCCCGCGACCGACGGCGCCGCGGCGGCCTGCGCCGCGTCCTCGACGACGGCGGCGCGCGCGCGGAAAGCGGATATTAGGATAAGAGCCGAAACGAGGGCCCGCATGAGCGCAGTGTAGCACAATCTCCCGGGCTCAGAGCTACGGTCGCGGCGGCAGGCGCAGCAATTCGATTTCGGGGTGGCGCTCCGACAGATACTGGAGCGCCCATTCGGTCGGAAAGAGGATCATCTCGCGGCCGTCCTCGTCGCGCGCGCGCGCGCATTGGACCGGCAGGCCGACCGCGTCGACGGCGCCGGCCGGGGTCTTGGCGCCGATCCAGCGTGCCAAGGTCCACGGCGCCGGCTCGAGCTTGGATTCGACGCCGTACTCGGACTCCAGGCGGAACTGCGCGACTTCAAACTGCAGCGGGCCGACGGCGGCAAGTAGAATGGACTTGGAATCGCCCGCGTCAAGCGGCGTCAGGCGGCGCACCACGCCCTCGCGCAGGAGCTGCTCCACGCCTTTCGCGAAGGGCTTGTAC
>JAJZQS010000119.1 GCA_021806745.1 bacterium | reverse complement strand
GCCGACCCCGAGCGCGCGCGGGAACTGGCGACTTTCTTTCAAGAGCTTTACGCCGGCGCCGACCTCGTCGCCGAGTTTCGCCCCGTGCCCGAAAAAGTCGTCGGGCCGTGGTTGAGGGTGTTCCGGCTTGCGCGCTGAGTCGGCGATCCTCGACGCTGCGGTGGCCGTCTTCGCCGCGCTGTTTGTCTTGTCGCTGGCTTTCGGGGGCCCGCCGCGTTTCATCGCTCCGTGGGCGGCGCTGTTTGCCCTGTCGGCGGCGGTGTTCGCGCGCCTGTGGATCGAGCACAGGCGCTTGGGCCGAGACGTCTGGAGAGCGCGTCCTGACGCGGCCCTGTTCTGGCTGTGCTTGACTTGTTATCTGGCCTCTTTCCGCTGGCACGGCGGCGATGACATTCCCAACTCCATGCTGGGTTTTCAGATATGGCGGCATGGGACGCTCGCGTTCGACGAGGTGCGCGCTTGGGCCACCGCGCCGGGCATGGGGGACTTGATCTTGCGGGTACGGGGACGCCTGGTGTCGTTTTATCCGATCTCTCCCGGCGTACTCGCCGCGCCTCTCTATGCGATTCCGGCGATGTTCGTGCGCGCGCCTTCGGACCAGTTCCTCCATAATTTGTCCAAGTGTTCCGGAGCCGTCATGACCGCGGCTTCCGTGCCCGTGTTTTATCGCGTGGCGTCCAAGCGGTGCTCTCCGCAATGGGCGCTGCAGTGTTCTCTCTTGTATGGGCTGGGATCGTTCGCGTTCAGCGTGAGCTCCCAGGCTCTGTATTCTCACGGACCGGCCCAACTGGGAATTATCCTGGGCTTGCTGGGCTTGTTGGGCGAAACGGACGCTTGGGCGGTCGCGGCGGGGTTCGGCTTCGCGCTTGCGTGGACGGCGCGCGAGGATGCGGCGCTTTTCGGGGCCGCGGCGGCGGCGTATTTTCTGTTCCATCAGCGCCGCCGTCTGGCGTCGTTCGCCGCGGGCGGTGCGGGTCCGGCGGTATTGAATCTCGCCTATTGGCACCACTATTGCGGCGCCTTCCACCCGCCCTATTACGCCATCCAAGCGGGACTGTTCACGCGACTGGACCCGCGGGCGCTCATCGCCATGCTGATCAGTCCGTTTCGTGGGTTGCTTGTCTTTTTCCCCGCGGCGCTTTTCGGGGCTTGGGGATTGGCTCGCGCGCGGCGTGACGCGAGGGCCCGCTGGGAGCTTTATTTCGCCGCGGCATGCGCGGCGACATGGCTGCTGTTTTCCATGCGCTCGAGCTGGACGGCGGGAAACAGCTTCGGGCAGAGGTATTTCTCCGTCGTGGCCATGGTCTTGGCGTTGTTCTGCGCGGAGGTGGAAGACGCCGTCCGACGCTCGGCGCGCGTGCGTTCGGCGTGGTCCGCGGTTTTCGCCTATTGCGTACTCGTCCATGCGATCGGAGCGCTGTTTCGCTGGCCCGGATATCGAATGACCTTGGACCGGCAAGCCGCCGTCGTCTGGCATATTCGGATGTTTCCGTTGGTCTTTGCTTTCGTTGACGGAGGAGCGATCGGCGCCGTTCCCTGGCCGTGGCGGTTGCCGTATGGTTTGTTTTTGATGAGTCTGATCACGGGGGCGGCTTGGTCCTGGTCGCGGGCTCGCGTGCCCGAAGGCGTCGCGTCGGAGGCACTGTAGAGCGTTCCTTTCCTATAATTCCCGTTCATGACCGACAAAACCCGAGTCGTCGTCGTGATGCCGGCCTACAACGCGGAAAAGACCCTGGAGCGGACCGTGCGCGACATCCCGCCCGGCTGCGTCGACGAGGTGATCCTCGTCGACGACTGTTCCAAGGACGGCACCGTGGCGCTCGCGCGGCGCCTGGGGCTGACCGTGATCTGCCACGAGCGCAACAAGGGCTACGGCGGCAACCAGAAGACCTGCTACACGGAAGCGCTCAAGAGAGGCGCCGAGGTCGTGGTGATGGTCCACCCGGACTACCAGTACGATGCGCGGCTGGTGCCGATTCTCTCGGCGCTGATCACCAACGGCATCTGCGACATGGTCTGCGGAAACCGCATCCGCACGCGCCGCGAGGCGCTGGCCGGCGGGATGCCGCGCTACAAATACCTGTTCAACCGTCTGTTGACGGCCTTCGAGAACCTCGTCACCGGCCAGAACCTGGGCGAGTGGCACTCGGGACTGCGGGCGTACTCGCGCCGATGCCTAGAGACGGTGCCCTGGGAGCGCAACTCCGACGACTTCGTCTTCGATCAGCAATTCCTGATGCAGGCGGCCATCCTCGGGCTTCGCGTGGGCGATGTGCCGGTGGAGGCGCGCTACTTCGCCGAAGCCTCCTCGATCAACTTCCGCCGTTCGTGCGTGTACGGTTTGTCGGCGCTGGTCTGCCTGGCCCAATTCACGCTTCAAAGCCTGGGCCTGGCGCGCTTCGCGATTTTCGAGCCGAAGGCCGCCTCATGACGGGGCTTCTCGGCGCGGGGCTGACCGCGGCCCTGGCCGGCGCGGCCGCGGCGCAGGGGCCGTGGGCGGCGCTGGCGCCGGGAATAATGCCGCTGGTCTTGCTGATTTTCGTCGCCGCGGCGTCGGCTTGCGCGGGGCGGCGCGCGCTGCGCGCGCTGGGCGTTGCGAACCTCGACGAGGCCGAGGCGACGGTGGCCGGGGCCTCCCTCGGCTTGGGCGCTCTGGCGCTGGGCGTGTTCGCGCTGGCCGCGGCGGGATTTTTGCGGCCGTGGAGCGCTTCGGCCCTTCTGGCCTTTCTGTGGCTGGCGGGCTGGCCCGAGCGGCGCGGGCTTGGCGCGGCGCTGGCCGACGCCGGCCGCGCGGCGGCCGCGCGGCCCGTGCTTTCGGCGCTCATCGTCTTGCCGCTGACCGCGGCGCTGTGGGCCTGCCTGGTTCCGCCGCATCAATACGACGCGCTCGTCTATCACCTGGCCTTGCCGCAGAGCTACCTGCGCCAAGGTTCGCTGCGCCCGCCTCCGGGATTGATGTTCGCGCATTTCCCGCAAAACGGAGAGATGCTCTACACGCTGGCGCTGGCGCTTGGCTCCGATGTTCTGGCGCAGATGCTCACATGGCTGGCCGCCGCTCTGTCGGCGGCGTGGCTGTTGACCTGGGGCCGGCGTTTGACGCCGGCGGCGCCTTGGGCGGCGGTTCTTCTGGCCACGCACACGGCGGTGCTGACGCTGTCGTCGATCGCCTATGTGGAACCGTGGGTGATGATGTGGACCACGGCCTGCCTGCTGAGTTTCGAGGCGTCGCGGGAGGGCCGCGAGCGCGGATTGCTCGCGTTGGCGGCGCTGTTCGCGGGCCTGGCGCTGGGAACGAAGTACTACGCGGGGCTTCTCGTGATCGCGGTCGTCGTTCGGCTGCTGTGGCGCGACCGCGTGCGGGGCGCTTTGGAGTTCTGCGCGCTCGCCGGGGCCGTGTTCGCGCCGTGGCTGGTCAAGAACTGGATCTGCATCGGCAATCCGGTGTTTCCGTTTCTCTACAAGGTGTTTCCGGCCACGAGGCTCGGTTGGACCGGGGAGGTCGCCGCCGGCTACTTTCACGTTCTCGTCGAGTACGGCCACGCGCGCGGGTTCCTGCACGACCTCGTGCGGCTGCCCATCCTGCTCTTTCGTGATCCTCTGCGCTACGGCGGCGGCATGGACGTCCTCGGCGACCTGGGCTGGGATTTGACGCTGTGGTTGTGGCCGCTGGGCTTGTGGGCGGCGTGGAAGGGCCGCGGTCCGCGCGGGCTCGCGGCGCTGACCGCGCTCTACGCGATCGGCTGGTTTTCCACCGGCGTGGTCTTGCGCTTTCTCGTGGCGCTCGCGCCCGCGCTGATGCTCGTCGGCGCGGCCGGGGCTTGCGACTGGGTTTCGCGCGCGGCGCCCGCCCCCCGCGCGCTGGCGGCCGCGGCCGCCGCCGTCTTGACGGCCGCGCACCTGTTCCTGTTCTTCTACGTCCACGCGGTGTTCGGCGACGAGAATGTTCTGCTGGCGCTGGAGACGCGCGGAGAGTTCCTCTCCAAGAAACTCGACTATTACCCGTGCGCGCGCTTCGCCTCCACGCTGGGCCCCTCCGCCGACGTTTTGATGATCGGCGAGCAGCGCGGCTACTACCTGAACGCCGAGCACCGCCCCGCCACCGTGCATGCGCCCAACCTCTACGTGACGCGGGCCGACGAGGCGGGTTCGTCCCAGGATCTCGCGCGGGCGCTGCGCGCCGACGGCTACACCCATTTGTTGTTCGTGCCGCGCGAAGCCGAGCGCCTGCGCGAGGCCGTGGAGACCTTCACGCCGCGCGGGCGCGAGAACTGGCTGGGCTTGCAGAAGAACCTCACCGAGGTCTACCGCGGTCCCGCGTGTCTGGTGGCCGCGTTGGGGGCGCCGTGATCGGTGACGGCCTTCTGTGCGCGATCGTCCTCGGCGCGGCGGCGACGCTGACGTTTTTCTTGACCCCGCTGGTGCGCCTGATCTCCCTGCGCGCGGGCGTGCTCGACGCGCCGAACTCGGTCATCAAGACGCACTCCTCGCCCACGCCCGTGTTCGGCGGCGTGGCGATCTGGGCCGGCTTTTCCGGAGCGATGCTGCTTCTGCGCTTGACCACGCGCTTTCCCACCGGCACGCTCTACAATCTGCGCGCGCTCTTGATCGGCGGCGGATTGGTGTTCTTGTTGGGTCTGGCCGACGACTTGCGCCGCCCCGGCGGCCTCGACTACAAGCCCAAGTTCGCGGTCCAATTCGCGGCCACGATCCTGCTGGTCCGCTTCGGCCTGCGCGTGCGCTTCATCCACCCGCGCTGGGTCGCCGAGGCGGTGACTTTGCTGTGGGTCGTCGGCGTGACCAACGCCTTCAACATCATCGACATCATGGACGGCTTGTCGGCGTCGCTGGCCGCGGTCGCGGCGCTGGGGTTTTTGTTCGTCCCGCTGCCGTCGGAGGCGCATTACGTGAACTTCGCTTCGGCCGGCATCGCCGGGGCGGCGCTGGGCTTCTTGCCTTGGAATTTCTCGCCGCGCCAGAAAGTGTTCATGGGCGACAGCGGCGCGCTGACGCTGGGGTTCTTGCTGGCGGCGGTTTCTCTCGGCGCTCACTACTCGCGCGTCAACGACGCGGGCGTGCTGGCGCCGGTGTTGATCTTGGGTCTGCCGATCTTCGACACGATGTTCGTCAGCGCGCTGCGCCTGAGCCGCGGCCAATCGCCGTTTCTCGGCTCCAAGGACCACTACGCGCTGCGACTGGTGCGCCTGGGATTGACCCGCGGCCAAGTGGTCGCCGCGTCCGCGGCGGCCGCGGCCGCGCTCGCGGCCGCCGCCTACGCGGCCGCGCGACTGACGCCGGGGCGTAGCCTGGCGCTGTATGGCGTGCTGTGCGCGGCGGCGTTGTGGGTCGCCGAACGTTTGGCGGCGGTGAGGATGCGGTGAAGACCGACGTCTTGATTTTGGGCGGAGGACTGGCGGGGCTGTCCACGGCCCATCATCTGGGCCGGGAGGGCGTGTCCTCGCGCCTGCTCGTGGAGGCCAAGGAGCGCTTCGGCGGGACCGCCGGCTCGGAGGTTCACCGCGGCTTCACCTTCGACTACACCGGCCACCTCCTTCACCTGCACGATCCCGGCGGCCGCGCGCTGATCGAAGATCTTCTGCGCGGCAACCTCGCCGTCCACGAGCGGCGCGCGTGGATCTATTCTCGCGGGGTTCACACCCGCTATCCGTTCCAGGCCTACACCCACGGCCTTGCGCCCGCCGTCGTGCTGGACTGCGTCGCGGGCTTTCTGGAGACCCTGCACCGGCCGAAGACCCCGCCCGCGCGTGAGGACTTCCTGTCTTGGTCCCGCGCGACTTTCGGCGAGGGAATCACGCGCCATTTCATGCGCCCCTACAACGAGAAGCTCTGGCGCGTGCCGCTGTCGCGGCTGACGACCGAGTGGCAGGGCCGTTTCGTGCCCAAGCCCTCGCCCGCCGAGGTGATCGCCGGCGCCCTGCCGGGCGCGGACGCGCGCCTGGGCTACAACACGACCTTCCGCTATCCGGTCCACGGCGGCATCCAGGCCCTGCCCGACGCGCTGGCCGCACGCCTGGAGCCGGGCGTGGCGCGCGCCGGCGCGCGCGTGAAGCGGGTGGACCTGCGCGCCAAGGCCGCCGAGATCGAGGGCCTCGGCGAGGTGCGCTACGAGCGCCTGGTCAACACGCTCCCGCTCGTCGACTTCCTGGATGTCGCCGAGGGCCTGCCCGCCGACGCGAGGGCGGCGAGCCGCCGCCTGCGCTGGAACACGGTCTGGAACCTGAACCTGGGCGTGGCGCGCGCGGGCGTGTCCGACAAGCATTGGGTCTACTATCCGGAGAAGCGCTTTCCGTTCTACCGCGTCGGATTTTCAAGCAACTTTTCCTCGGCGCTGGCGCCGGCGGGCCACAGCGCGATATACACGGAGGTCTCCCGGCCGGGGGGCGCCCGCGTCGACGCGAGCGCGCTCGAGCGGCAAATCCTGCGCGGCCTGCGCGAGGCCGGCGTTCTGCGTCCGCGCGACGAGATCGTCGTCAAGGCGTGGATGCCGGTGCGCGTCGGTTACGTCGTCTACGACTTCGCGCGCGCGCCGGCGCTGCGCGCGATCTTCGCGCGGCTGGCCGAACTCGGCGTCGAGTCGATCGGCCGATACGGAGCCTGGAAATATTCGTTCATGGAGGAGACGATCCTCGACGGCCGCGCCTGCGCGCGGCGCCTGGCCCAAGGCGCGCCCCCGCCCGGCGCCGCGGCCGAACGCTTGGAGGCCTTGTCATGATGACGCTCGATCGCCCGCTGTGCGTGTTCGACCTGGAAGCCACCGGAGTCGACGCGGCCCAAGACCGCATCGTCGAGATCTGCGTGCTGCGACTGGAGCCGGACGGCCGCGAGTCGTGGCTGAACGAACTCGTGGACCCGCAAGTCCCGATCCCGCCGGAGGCCAGCCAGGTCCACCACATCACCGACGACATGGTCCGCGGACGGCCGACGATCAAGGACTTGGCGGGGCGAGTACTCGAGATTTTTTCCGGCGCCGATTTGTCGGGGTTCAACGCCGTCAAATTCGACATCCCGCTGCTGACCGCCGAACTCAAGCGCGCGGGCTTCGATTTCCCGCTGGAAGGCCGCCGCTTGGCCGATTCGTTCACGATCTTCGCGCGCAAGGAGCGCCGCGACCTGTCGGCGGCCTACAAGTTCTACTGCGGCAAGGAGCTTTCCGGCGCGCACCGCGCCGAGGCCGACGTGCGCG
>JAJZQS010000118.1 GCA_021806745.1 bacterium | reverse complement strand
ACCGAGGAATCGTTGGACATGGCCGTCGTTGGCGAGAGTGTACCACACCGGAAAGACGATGTCGCGGCGTCCGGTCCCAACGGCGTCTGGGACCTATGTCTCAGCCCGTCGGACCGGCGGACCCAGAAGGTCGCGCCATTTGGCGGCTATGCTATGCGCGGTGATGCGGCAATCGGCGTTCCTTCTGGCCGTTCTGTGCGCGGCCGCGCAAGCCCAAGTGCGCGAAGCGCCGCCCGTGGAGATCGCTCCCCTCTCGGCGCCGGTCGCCGCGACGGGGTCGTCGACGGCGCTCGCGCCCCTGCGGGACGCGCTCGTCGCGCTCTCGGCGCCGTCGGTCGATCCGTCGGCTCCCGCCGCTTTCGCCGCGCCGGCGGCGCCGGTCGCGTCGGCGGCGTCCGCGAGGCTTGCGTCCGCGGCCGGGACCGCGGTCGCGGCGGTCGCCGCGCCCGTCGACGCGTCGACGCTTTCGGCCGCGCCCGCGTCCGAGGTCTTGCAGGACGCGGCGCCGCGACGAAGCGCCGGCATGCTCGGTCCGCGCGCCGAAGTTCGCTTCGCGGCCGATGAACCGAATCTCGACGCGCTGTTCGACGGCCGCCTTGCGGCCGCGGCCGCAGACCCCGAGGTCTTCGAGTCCGCCGCGCCGCGCCAAGCCGCGGCCGAGCCCCCCGCGGCCGCGAGGCGTTCGGCGCGACTGCGCCGGGTCTTGCGCGTGGCGGCTCCCGTCCTGGCGGCCGCGGTGATCGGCGCGATCGCGCCGCACGCGGGGATGATCGGGGTCCGGTGGCTCGGCCAGGCCGCCTACTGGCTGGCCAACCCTCTTTCGTTTCTATTCACGATCCCGCAGATCCACCGGATGCTCGCCAACCGATCGGCCGACGTTTCCGCGTCGATGACGGTCGTCGGGTTCCTGTCCGCGTTCGCGACGACGATGTGCTTCGCCTTCGACGGCAAGGATTTGATGATGTACAGAAACCTCGCGCAGGCCGCGGGGTTCGCGGTGATGCTCGGCCTGCAGTTCTTCTTCGCGCGTTCCCGCCGCGCGCCGCCGTCTTCGCGAGCGGCCCTGGCGCAGACCGCGCTGGTGTCGGGGGGGCTTGCCGCCGCGATGCTGGCGGCGGGTCCGCTGCTGATGGCGCTGGCGCGCGCGCTGCCCGTGCTGGGTTCGCTTCTCGTGCCGCTGCAAATTCTGGCCGGCTTCGGCTTCACCTACATGATGTACGCGCAAATCCAGAAGATGCGCGCCGAGCGCTCCTCTGGAGATTCCTCGACGGCAATGACGGTGGCGCTCGCGGGCACGAAGATGATCTGGGTGTGGTCGCTGGCCACGATGCTGTCGCTGGCGCGCGCGCCGTCATGGGAGACGCTGGCGGCCGCGGCCGCCGTCTCCTGGATCAGTTGGGCGGTCTCTCGCGCGGCGTTTGCGCGTCTGCTGTCGGCGAGTTGGTCATTTCTTCCCGAGAGGGTCGCCCTGGGTCGGCTGTCGCTTTCGCGGCGCGCGATCGGCGACGGGTTGGCGTTCGCCGCGATGGCGGGCCTGATCATGGGTTTGTCGGCGGCGGCGGGCATCGTGTGCGTCGCGGCGCTCGCGGTTCCGACCGCCTCGGCCTCGGCGTTCGGGATGTATGCGATTTACACGATCCAGAACCTCGTCTCGTGCGTGGCCACGCTGGAGGCGCTGAAGCTGCAGAAGCGCCTGGACGGCGCGGGCGCGCCTAAAACGAGTAGTTGATGTCCATGAACACGGCCGCGCCCTCCTGGCCGTAGCCGACGTCCACCGAGCCCACGACCTGCGGCTTGACCACCGCGCGTACCGCGCTGCCGACGACCGGTCGCAGGTAGGCGACTTGCGCGCTGGCGGGGGTGTCGAAGACCGTGCCCAGGCCCGCGAAGGGGGCGAGTTGGAACTGGGTGTCGACGCCGGCCATCTTCTCCTGGAACAGGTCGAAGCGTTGTTCGACGTTGAAGGCGGTCATGCCGCGGTCGACGAAGCGCCCGTCGCCGTAGGCTCGCAGGCTGTACTTGCCGCCGAGCGAAGGCATTATCCAGAACGGCGGCGTGGGGCCGAGGACCTGCTGATACTGGTATTGGACCGCGAGGACCTTGGAGTCGTCGTCGGGCGTCCACGGGTGGAACCAGCGCAGGTCGGCGCCGTAGCGCTCGTAGTCGTATTCGCTCATGAAGCCGCGCACCGAGGCCTCGGCGTAGGCTTGGGCGAGTCCCCCGCGCGTGGTCGTCGTCGCGTTGTCGCGCGAGTCGTAGTCGAGCGTCGCGCGCGTCTCGTGGGTCTGCTGGTAGCGGTCGGAAAATTGCGCGGGGAAGGTCGTGCTGAAGCCGGGAAGTCCGGGGATGGGGCCGTCGAGCACGCGGCTGCTTTCATAATGCTCGCCCAAATGCGCGCGCCAATTGGAGCCCGGCGCCAGAGGCGTGCCGACGCCCCACTTGTACTGCCAGTACTCCTGCTTGTAGTTGGTCTGGTTTCCGAGCGCGGAGTCCGGGCCGAGGCCGTAGAAAATCTGTCCGGCGTCGACGTTGTACTGGAAGAGAAGATAGAGGTCGTAGGGCTTGCCGAGCACGTTGTGATCCGAGTACTCGCCGAAGGCCTCCCGCTCGTATTTGGACCAGGAGCCGCGCAGCGAGAGCGACGAGTCCGCGGACGGGTAGTAATACCAGCGATAGGTCGGCTCGACGCCGAAATAGGCGTTGTAGGTCAGCGACGGCGCGTGGATTTGAACGATGCGGGAGGTCGCGGGATCCTGTTCGACGACGATCGGCATCACTCCGTAGGTCGTGCCGCGGTTGGGGTCGGTGTCGACGATGGGCAGGCGCACGAAGATGCCGTTGGTCCGCGGCTCCAGCATCCAGCGCAAATACGGCGGCATGTCGGGATTTTGCGTGGCGGTGCTGATGCCCGGAGGAACCATCTTCGGGGGGATGACGTCGCTGGAATCGCCGGGCTCCTGCGCGGATGCTCCCACGGCAAGCCATAGCGCCGCCGCGACCCAGAGCATTCTCACCGCGTTATTGTACCACGCCGGGCGGAGTCGTCCAAACGCGCCAGGCTCCAGCGCGCCTGCTCGGCCAACAACGGATCGGCGCCCGCGGCGAAGCCTTCAAGCACGGGACGGTGGCGCTCGTCGCCGGAGTTTCCCATCGCGAGCAGGGCGTTGCGCGTCAGGCGTCTTCGCACCGCGCGCGCCACCGGCAGGCCCTTGAGCCGGGCGCGCACTCCCGCCGAGCCGGGCCCGGCGAGCTGGTCCAGCGGCAGTTCCGAGGCGACCTTGGGCGGCGGCAGCGCGCGCGCCGGCGCCTCGAAGCGGTTCCAGGGGCAGACCTCCTGGCAGGCGTCGCAGCCGTAGACCCAGTCCCCGACGCCCGCGCGCAGGCCTTCGGGCACGGGGCCTTTGAGCTCGATGTTCAAATAGGCGACGCAGCGCGAGGCGTCGAGCGCGCGCTCGCGCGCGAACGCGTCGGTCGGGCAGGCGTCCAGGCAGCGGCGGCAACTCCCGCAGTGGTCGGGCTCGGGCGAGTCGACGGGCAGATCCAGATCGATCGCCAGGCCCGCGAGCAGGAAGTAAGAGCCCAGCCGCGGCCCGATGAGGAGCGTGTTCTTGCCCTGCCAGCCCAAGCCCGCCGCGCGCGCGTAGGCGCGCTCCAGGATCGGACTCATGTCGCAAAACGCGACGGCCTTCACGCCGGGGGCTTGCTCCCGAAGCCAATCGCGCACCGCGTTCATGCGCGAGCGCAGCAGGCCGTGATAGTCCGGGCGACGCGCGTAGCGCGCCAGGCGGCCGTGGCCGGGGCGCGAGCGGGGCTTCTGCGCGCCGGGTTCACCGTAGGAAAATCCGCACATCAGTACCGAACGCGCCTCGGGCATCCACGCGCGGATGTCGCGCCGGGAGTCGGCGTTGCGCGCGAGATAGTCCATCTCGCCGTGCCAGCCGCAGGCCAGGAATTGCTCGTAGGCGGGGGCGTCGGGCGCGGTCAAGGCGGCCGCGGCCGCGATGCCGGCCAAATCGGCTCCCTCGGCGCGGGCGCGGGCTTTGAGCGCCGCCGCCAACTCCGCCGCGGAGCGCGTCAGCAGCGGGAGACCTTTCGGATTTTGAAGCGCCGGACGCCGGCGGGGAGCTGGACTTCCACATCTTGCCCCACTTTCTTGCCCAGCAGGCCTTGCGCGAGCGGCGACTGCACCGAAATCTTTCCCTCGGCGGGGTCGGACTCGTCTTCGCCGACCAGCGCGTATTCGCTGGAGTCGCCGTCTTCGTCTTCGACGGTGACCGCGGTGCCGATGGCCACGGTGTCCTTGGGCACGTCGAGCTCGTCGATGAGCTTGGCGCTCTGCAGCTTGTCTTGGATCTGGCCGATGCGCCCCATCACCTCGCCCATCTTCTCCTTGGCGGAATGGTACTCGGCGTTTTCCTTAAGATCGCCCTTCTCTCGGGCTTCGCCGATGTCCAGCGACAACTGGGCCTTCTGCTTCATCAGCGCGTCCAGGTCCTTCTTGAGCTTTTCGTATCCGGCGCGGGTCAAATAGGTGTCGGCCATGTCTTCTCCATGCTTGTGACGAAGATTATATAAACAATCCGGCCCGGCGCAGGCGCTCCAGGCGCCTCAGCAGCGCGCGCAAGACGGGTTCGACGCCGGTCTTGCGGCCGGTGAGCGCGCGCAGGCTGGTGGCGCGGCGCAGCGGCGGATCGTTGTCGACGTTGACCCCGACGCCGACCACCAGCCAATGCAGGCGGCTGGAATCGCCCGAGGCCTCGCACAGGATGCCGCACAGTTTGCGAAAGCGCCCGTCCGGGCACTCGGCCAGCACGTCGTTGGGCGGCTTGACGGCGGTGCGCGCGCCGAACTCGGCCAGAGCCGAGGCGGCCGCCTCGCCGCAGGCCAGCGAGAAATCGGCGAGCCTCTGCGGCTCGAAGCGAGGCCGGATCAGCCAGGACATGTACAGTCCGCCGGGCCCGGAGCGCCAGCGCCGGCCCATCCGGCCGCGGCCGGAGGTCTGGCTCAGCGCCCAGACCAGGGTGCCGTCCGGCGCGCCTTCGTCGGCCAGCGCGCGCGCCACCGTTTGCGTGGACGGCGTCGTGGGCAGGCGCACGAGACGGCGCACGCCGGGAATCGATCGGGGCACGAGTGGATTGTAGGATTGTTGGGGGCGATTTGACGTCTCGCCGCGTTGGAGACGCGGCGATCGCGCGGCTGAGCGCTCAGAACCTGATTGAGAGCGAGCCGTACTCGATGTTGCCGAGCTCTCCCGCGCCCGCCTGGGCGTAGGCCAGCGTGAAGCGGCCTTCGGTCAGGCCCAGTCCGAAAGAGAGATTCGTCGCCGCCTGCGGGTCGAAGTCCCAACCCGCGCGCAGCGCGATGCGTCCGAGCTTGCCCATGTCGATGGCCAGTTCCGTGCCCGCGGCGGGGTATGCCTGCTCGCCGAGCGTGCGCACCGCGTCCGCGTCGACGGTCCAGTCCAGCGCCGTGTAGTAGTCGCCGAGCATCCCCTCAGGGCGCCAGGATTTTGTGTAAGCCGCGCCGGCGCGCTCGGTCAGCGGCAGCGGGTCGGTCGCGTTTTCAAATTTGACCCCGGCGCCGGCGTTTTGCACGCAAGCGCCCAGGCTCAGTCCCGCCAGCGGCGTCTTCCAAAGCGCGCCGAAATCCCCGGCAAAGCCAGTCGCGCTGGCCTGCTGGGCCAGGTCGCTTCGGAAGGCCTTGGCCATGACTCCGGCCGACAGCCCGCCGCCGAAATCCTGCGCCCAACCCAGCATCGCGATGTCGTCTTGCTCGGCGACGACCGTGCTCTGCTGGCCGCTGGAGAAGTTCAAGCCGACGGTTCCCGAGTTGTAGTAGGACAGGCCGATGAACGGCACGCCGTACTTGGTGGGCTGGGCGTAGCCGAGAAAGCCGTATTGGTCGGCGAGCACGCCCGTGTGGAAGCTCGTCTCGAGCTCCGGCGCGGGAGATGCGGCCACGCCGGCGGGGTTGACGCCGAGAGAATCCACGCCGCCGGCGATCGCCGCGTAAGCGCCGCCCATCGCGGCCACGCTGGCGGAGACGGGAATGCGCAGGATGGCGGCGCCGGGTTGGGTCTGGGCGCGCGCGGCGGCGGGCGCCAGCAGCGCGAAAGCCAGAAGCGCCGGTCTCATCGGATCACGACGATCTTCTGCTTGCTTTCGATCTTCTGGCCCGTCACGTGCAGGACATAGAGGCCGCTGGGCGCGGGCGCGCCGCTGGCGAAAGTCCCGTTCCAGGTCAGGTTCAGCGTGCCCGGCGGCTGGTAGCCGTCGAAGAGCGTGGCCACCTTGCGGCCGTCGATGGTGAACACGCGCGCGGTCGTCTGTCCGGGGTTGAAGGTCGTGATCGCGATCTTCGTGGCGGTCGTGCCGCTGCGCGGGCTGATGAGGTTGTCGAGCAGGGTCACGGCGCCGGGCGGGAAAGTCACCGTGAACGCCGAGGTCAAGGTCGTCGAATGGCCGTCGGCGTTGGTGACGATGAGGTCGCGCGGGCCGGGGGCGGCCCCGGACGGGTTGATCGTGCCCGTCAGCGTCTCGTCGTTGACGCCGAGCACGCCGGTGGCGATGAGGTCCGGCTGGCCCGGGGTGCGCAGCAGGAACGTCGGGGCCGGGGTGGAGAATATCTCGCCGGTGACGGTCAGCGAGACGGCCGAGACGCTGTTGTAGGCCTGCGACGGCGAGACGGCCGTCGGGGCCGGCTCGCCGGTCAGAGACGACAGCGCGTCGTCGTCGCCGAGACTCGGGATGTATTCTCCGTAATAAAGGCGCCAGCGAAATGTGTCCGTCGAGCGAGACACGGCCAGGCCGGAGAGAGCGCTCGTCGACGGCGTCGACACCCGCACGCCCGTCTCCACGGCAAAGCCCGTGCCGCTGTTGTCTGCCGAGAGCGCGCTCAAGACGACGGTCGCCGTGGACGCGCCCGGCGGCGGCTCGGTGAAAAACAGCCGCACGCGGCCGTCGGTCAACTCCGACGCGGACAGCCGCAGCGCGGCGGTGGACACGGCCACCGTCGGCGCGCTCCACGTCAGGCCCAGATCGGTCGACACGACCGTGTAGACCGCTCGGTTGGCCAAGTCGGCGGCGCCGTCGGTGTTTTGCACGTAGTACATGCGCCAACTGCCGTTTTGCAGCTGGACCGCGGCGGGCGAGCCGACGTAGGCGGCGCCTGAATTAACCTGAAGCCTGACGCCGGGGTCGTTGGTCCAGGTCAGCCCGTCGGCGGACTTCGCGCTGACGATCGCGTATGTGTTGGAGGTCGTCTCGACCGAGTACTCCATGCGAAAGCCGCCTCCGG
>JAJZQS010000117.1 GCA_021806745.1 bacterium | reverse complement strand
TGGTCGTAGACCATCGTGTAGACCGAGCTTCCGGGGTTGGCCGCGGCCGTGGTCACGTAGACGTCCGAAGCGGAAGCGCCGGCGTCGGGGTTCGAGTCGTGGTCGTCGACGCCGATCAAGCTCCCGGACCCGGGCAAGCCGGAATAGAACTCCACGCGGTCGATGCCCGAGCCGTAGGCATCGTCTTTGACCGGCCCCGCGGAAAGCTGATAGCCCGCGGCCGAGGCCGAGACCGTCACCGGCGCGCAGATCGGAGCGCGGCCCGAAGCGAGCGCGCCGCCGTTCATCGACTGAAGCTGGTTGCGCTGCGTGCGCGGGAGATTCGTCAGCCAGCCGCCGGGATTTTCGGGGATGGTCACCCCGGCCTGCGCGTACGCGTAGGACACCAGCCCGTCGCAGCGGAATTTCCCGCCCGCGGGATTGAGGTACGTCGGATCGCCCTTCCAGCCCCACCACAGCGTGTAGTCCGCTTGCAACCTGCGGCCGGCGGCGAGGATGATTTGCATCCGTTGATCGGCCTTCAACCCCGATGTTTCATATGATCCCCAAAAATTTTTGTTGCTCAGGAACTTGCTGAACGGAACCGCTTGAACACCGCCCAGCGCGTAGCCGGGGGCTTGGATGACGCTGTGCAGCCCGTCCGAGGCATTGATGTTTGGCAGCGTGTTCGCCGAGGCGAACTGCGCCCGCGTCAAGCCGGCAACATACTTCGAGTCGCTGTTGAGGTAGATGGCGGCGTGGCCAAAGAAGACACCCAGGCCCCAGATGCTTTTCTTCGGCCGGTAGAGCGCGTCACCTTTCTCGAAGATGTTGTTCGCGTGAGCGAATTGCGCCCCCAGAAGCAATGCCGCCGCCAGCGTCAAGCGTCTCACGTTCATTTTGATTTCAACTTATCCAAGGCTTTGGTCAACATAGGGATTGGACCGTCTCCCCGTTTTGCCTGAATAAAATATCCGCCCGTACCGGGTGGCCCGTCGTCCCCCCTGTTGAAGCGCGGATCGGTCTTCAGATGATCGATCACGTTTTGAATCGGCTTGACTGCGCGCTGATCGCCGATGGCCGCCAGTGCCAGCGCCGCGCGGCCTACAAACAACTCGTTGGGGTCGTTCTTGACCACGTCGATGAGCGGGTCCACCGCCGCCTCCACTTTCATCGTGCCCAGCGCGTCGGCGGCCAGCATCATCGCGTCGGAGGTGAAGCCGTTGGGGTTTTTGTAGGTCAGCACCTTCAGCAGCACCGGAATTGAGCGAGGGTCCTTCTTGCGCGCCAGCATCTCGGTGTAGATGCCGTTGGTCGGATATTTCCCCTGAAGCTCGATGAGCGCGTCGAGCGCCTTGGGGTTGCGCGAGGCGCCCAGCGCCCGCTGGGCGTTGAGCATGATGCCGCCCAGCTCCTGGGAAATCTTCGCGTTGGGATCGTCGGGCAAGCCCAGCCCGTCGCCCTGGGCCGCGCGCTTGAGCCAGTCTACGTCATCAAAGCCAACGGCACCCGCCGCCATCATGGTGCGCGCGCGCACGGAGGGCGGAATCGCCGGATTGGAGACGATGGACTCGACCGCCCCGTCGAAGTCCGAGCGCCCCATCGCCGCCAGAGCGTGGCCGGCCGCGGCGCGCACGAACTCGTGCTGGCCCGAGTCTGCGGCGATCTTGGCCAGCAGCGACGCCGAACTCGCGTCGTTGATCTTGCCCAGGGCCTCGCACATCATGGCCTTGAGTTTCCAGTCGCGGGAAGGGTCCGCGAGAATCGATTGAATCGGCACGACGGCAGACGGCCCCACGCGGGCCAAGCGGTGGATGGCGAACTGGGAGCGCATGAAGACATCCTCCACGGCTTCTTGTTCGTCTTTGTCTTGAACCTTGGCCGCGTACGCGTCGATCTCGGCGACGGCCGCGGCCACTTTCGGGTCGCTGCCGGAAGGAGGCGAAGCCGTCTGCGCCGCGGCGAAAACGGCCGAGATGATCAAGACGAGAAGCGCCGCAGTCCATCGCGTGCTCGCGCGCTCAGCGGCGGCGATGCGGTTGATGTCCATCGTTCCCTCCTCCCGTCGATCGCGGCAAATCCCGCATTTAGCCTAAACCCGCGCCCGGTGACGCGCAATGCCCCAAACGGGACAAAGTCCCGCCGCAGGGAAAGTTCTGCATGGTATCCGTGAACATGCCCACTCGGATCATGCTCCCCGGCAGACCCGAGGACTGCGTGATGTCGTAGATCGGCGTCATGTAGCTTCCGCTGGCCAAACCGCATTCAGGGAGCCTGTCCCGTGATGGCCTTGATTTCTTCGGCGGCGACGCGCCGCACGCGCGGGTCGGGGTCATTGAGAGATTTTTCGAATGCCGGAAGGGCGCTACGGGCTTTTTGCCTACCCAGAATGTTTCCTGCGACATCCCAATCTTCAGATGACCGTGATTCCCACATTCTTATCAAGATGGGCCCGAACAAATTCTCATCCCAAGGCAGGCGTCCGCCGAGGTAGTCGAAAACTCCCGCGCGTACGTTCGAGGCGGGATCGTTGAGCATGCTCGTGATCAAAGCCATATCCGTCGTTTGCAGATGTTGCCCGACCGCTTGGATGGCCTTGGCGGCGATCAATTTATTCGGATCGTGCATCAGCGGCACGAGTTGGGGCAGGCTGTCGTGGTTCGAGGTCTCGACGATGCCCATGGCCAGCGCGCCGAACTCGGGCGGCGGCATGGGCGAGCGGCGGATGGCGTCCACGATCTTGGGAAGCGCGGCGGGGCCGAAAGAGGTGAACTCGAAGCGCAGCCTGGGGTCCGCCTGAACCATCGCGATGAGCTTGTCGAGATCGGCGGGATTGCCTATTCGCCCGAGCTCGACGACGGCGAGTTGCCCGAAGTAGGCGTCGTGAACCGCGTCGACCATCTTCCAGAGCGCCGCGCGGGCCTTGTCGTTCTTGCCGGCGCCGGCGGCGTCCATGAGCGCGTGCAGGCGCTGCACGCGCAGCAGCGAGCGCGCGCCGACGCCCAGGGTCATGTGGCCGACGGGCAAAATGGGCAGCGTCGAGCTTGGCAGGTCGGCGGCTTCCCTTTCGATGAGCGCGGCCACGTCGCCGTCAAGCTTGGAGTCGGTCGCCGTGCTCAAGCGCTCGTTGAGGACCTGCGCGTCGCGGATGTAGGCGTCGAAGGCGGCGCTTGAGGCGAGAACGGGCGCCCAGCGTTGGCGGGAGCGGGCTTCTTCGTAGAGAGCCGTCATGTCGTCGTGGTCGGCGATGGGGACTTGGGGGATGGCTTGATAGACGCGGCGGCGTTCGTCGTCGGTCTTGGCCGCCTTCAGCGCGGCCAGGGCGTGGCGGATGTCGGGGTAGGCGGGCGCGGGGGCTGGATTCTGCGCGAAGGCTCGCGCCGCGAAGACGAGCGCGGCGCAGAGCGAGAAGCGGACCGTTTGGGGGGCGATGCGGCGGTTGATGGCAGTCATTCTTTTTTATTTCCTCGCAAGCGCCGCATTTAGACTAACCCCGCGGCTGTCGGCGCGCAAGACCTAAAACGAGCGTTTACCGAAAAGTGACTCGGATTGAGCGCGCCTTGGGCGGAGCTGAGCCCGGCGTTGCCTCTACGAAGGATGCCGCGCGATTTTCGGCCTACGGCCGCTTGAGCTCGTCGGCGAGGTCGCGGACCATGCCCACGACGAAGCGGCGCCGCGCGGGCTCGAGCTTGGACAGGAGGTTTTCCAGCGCGTCGCCGATCAACGGGTCCCTGCCTGCCCTGCCGCGCACCGAAGGCAGGAGATGGGCCGGCTCGGCGCCGAGCGCGGCGGCGATCGCGAACAATGTCTTGAGGCTGGGAGCGTTGGCGCCGCGTTCGATCTGGCCGTAAAAAGACGAGTCGATGCCGATCTTTTCGGCGACCTCCGCCTGCGTCAAGCGCAGCGCCTGGCGCAGGGCGCGGATTCGGGCGCCGATTTCCCGGTAGACTTTCTCCATGGCGCCCTATTGAAGGACTCTTGGCGTCGGCGAAGAAGTTGTTTTAAAACCTATTGACAGGTTCATAAAACCTGTTACAGTATGAACATGCGGGTGATCGTCCTGGAGCGGGATCCGTTGTTTCGCCGATTCCTGCACCGCGCGCTGACGGCCATGGGCCACGGAGCCGTCGCCGCCGGCGACGGCCGGGAACTGCTGGAGGCCGCCGCGCGCGAGAAGGAGTGCATCGTGCTGCTCGACCTCTACGCGCCGGCCGGTTGGGAGATGGATGCGTGCGCGCGGTTGCGCGAGGTGCGGCCGGACGCGCGCGTCGTGGCGCTGTTCGGCGACGCGGACGGCGCCCGTCTGGCGCGAGAGGCGGGAGCCGCGCGCAAGCTGTCCAAGCCGTTCGACCTTCAAGAGCTTCGAGGCGCCCTCGGCGCATTTTGATAGAATCCGCCCCATGAGCCGGGCGCGGCGCACGATTCGCGGCACCAAACCCGGGGCCACCCATGCCCTGGGTCCCGGGGGACTTGACGCGGCGGGCTTCGCGCGCTGGTATCGAGACCGCGCGCTCGAGCAGTGGAGAGCGCTGGATTTGCGCGCGCTCTCGCGCGTGGCCGCCGCGCTCGAGCAGGCTCGCGAGCGCGGGCGCTTCATCTGGGTGTGCGGCAACGGCGGCTCGGCCGCCAGCGCGGCGCATGTCGGCTGCGATTTCGGCAAGACCGCCGCGCGGCCGGGCGCGGCGCCGCTCAGGTGCGTGTCCTTGGCCGACAACGCCGCCTTCATGACCGCCGCCGCCAACGACGAGTCCTTCGACCGGATTTTCTCGCGCCAACTGGAGGCGGTTCTCTCCCCCGGGGACGTGGTGCTGCTGCTGTCGGGCAGCGGAAACTCGCCCAACCTCATCGAGGCCGCGGAGCTCGCTCGCGCGCGCGGCGCCAAGGTGGTGGGGCTGCTGGGCTTCGACGGCGGCGGCCTGAAGTCGCTGTGCGACGAGGTCCTGCTCATCGCCTCGGACCAGTACGGCGTCATCGAGGACATGCACATGGCCGTGGCGCACATCCTGACTTTCTACCTGAAGCAGAAGGCCGCGTGATCCCGGCGGTGATCGTCGCGGGCGGGCGGGGCGAGCGCATGGGGGCGGCCACCGACGCGCTTCCTAAGCCCATGCTGAGCCTGGGCGGACGGCCCATCCTGGAGCGCCTCGTCGTCGCGCTCCGGGACGCCGGCTGGCGCGACATCGACCTGTGCCTGGGCTACCGCGCCGACGCCGTCGTGGCCCATTTCGGCGACGGAGCGCGCCTGGGCGTGAGGCTGCGCCACCACGTGGAAAGCGCGCCGCGCGGCACGGCGGGCGCCGTGGCCGACCTGCGCGAGGAGCTCGGCGATGAGATGCTCGTGGTCTACGGCGACCTGCTCGTCGCGGCCGACTTGCGCGCGTTCGCGGAGTTTTTCGCTGCGCGGCCGCGCGCCGCGGCGGCGCTGGCGCTCATCGACACCGACCACCCGCACGACTCGGACCTGGCGCGGCTGGAGGGCGAGCGCGTGAGCGCGCTGTTTCGCGATCCCGCGGCGCGCCCGCCTTGCGCGCCGGCGCTGGCCGCGCTGTGGGCGGTGCGCGGCCCGGTGCTCGACTTGATTTCGCGCGAGCGCCCCAGCGATTTCGGGCGCGACGCCTTTCCCGAGGCCCTGCGCCGGGGCCTTGAGATCGTCGGCTGGCGCGCCGGCGGAGAGTTGGCCGACCTCGGCACGCCCGAGCGCCTGGCGCGCGCGCGGGCGCGGCTGGAGCGCGCGTGATCATCTCGCGCACGCCGTTTCGGGTGAGCTTGGCCGGCGGCGGCACGGATTTGGCCGCGTTCTACCGGACCGAGCCCGGCGCCGTGCTGACCACGGCCATCGACAAGTACATGTATGTGACCGTCAACCGCTACTTCGACGACTCGATCATCTTGAAGTATCGCCGCACCGAGCTCGTGCGCCGCGTTTCCGACATCCGCCACCCGATCTTGCGCGAGTGCCTGCGCCTGACCGGCATCGACCGCGGCGTGGAGATCACCTCGATGGCCGACATTGTCGGCGGCACGGGCCTTGGCTCCTCGTCGAGCTTCGCCGTGGGCGTCCTGCATGCCCTGCACGCTTATAAAGGAGAGTACCGCAGCGCCGAGGAACTGGCGCGCGAGGCCTGCGCGGTGGAGATCGCGCGCTTGAAAGAGCCCATCGGCAAGCAGGATCAGTACATCGCTGCCTACGGCGGTTTTCAACACATCGAGTTCATGCCCGATGAGACCGTGCGCGTCGATCCCGTGGTCCTGGGCGAGCGCGCGCGCGCCGAGCTGTCGTCTCGCCTGCTGATGTTCTACACCGGCGTCACGCGCAAGGCCTCGACGATCCTGCGCGCTTTTCGCGCCCGCATTCCCGGCCAATTCGAGCGCCTGCGACGACAGCGCGACCTGGCGCGCGAGTGCGCGGCGGCCCTGCGCGCGGGCCGCGTCGCGGACCTGGGCGCGATCCTCGACGAGAGCTGGGCGCTCAAGCGCGCGGCCTCCTCCGGGGCCAGCACGCCCGACATCGACCGAGCCTACGCCGCCGCGCGCGCGGCCGGAGCCGACGGCGGCAAGATCCTGGGTGCCGGCGGCGGAGGATTTTTGCTGTTGTTCGCGCGACCGTCGCGGCAGGCGGCGGTGCGGCGCGCGCTGTCGCGCTGGCGCGAGATCCCGATCTCGTTCGAGCCCGAGGGCTCCAAGATCGTCTACGTGAGCCGCGCGCCGTGAAGCTGTCGATCGTCATCCCGGTCTACAACGAAAGCGCCACCTTCCCGGTCCTCATCGAGCGCGTGCTCACCGTGGCCCTTCCCGAGGGCCTGGATAAGGAGATCGTCATCGTCGAGGGGGGCTCCACCGACGGCACGCGCGAGCTCGCGCTATCGCTCAAAGGGCGGCCGGGCGTGACGGTGATCCTGGAAGACGCCCCCCGCGGCAAGGGCGCGGCCGTGCGCCGCGGCCTGGCCGCGGCCACCGGGGATTTCGTGCTGATCCAAGACGGCGACCTCGAATACGACGTGGCCGAATACCCGCGCCTCATCGAACCATTGCTCGCGGGGCGCGCCGACATCGTCATGGGCTCGCGCGAGCTCGGCTCGCCGCGCAGTTGGCTGTTCCGCGATCCCGCGCGGGGCGACCGCGCCTACGCGCTGTTCGTCAATTCCGGCGGCGCGATCCTGACGGCGCTGTTCAACTTCCTCTACGGCACGAATCTCACCGACGGTGCGACGATGTTCAAGTTCTTCCGTCGCGCGGACTTGGCCGCGCTGACCTTGCGCAGCGACGTGTTCGATTACGATTGGGAAATCATCGCCAAGCTCGCTCGCCGCGGCAAGACCTTCCTGGAACTGCCGGTAGGCTACCGCGCGCGCAGCCGCGCCGAGGGCAAGAAGATCCGCG
>JAJZQS010000116.1 GCA_021806745.1 bacterium | reverse complement strand
GCCTACGCGGAATTCGTGGCCACTCCGGTGCTCTGGCCGGACTTCGACCGCGAGCACCTGATCGCCGCGATCCGGGAATTCCAGAAGCGCGACCGCCGCTTCGGCGGGCTGTCGACGAAGGCGTAGCTGCGCGACGAGGCGCCGCCTTGGGCGCATTTGATAGAATCACCGAATGTTGCTGCCCCGCGTGCTGACGGCTCTCGTCGGAATTCCGCTCTTGCTGTGGCTGGCGCACGCCGGGGGCTTGGCGTTCTCGATACTGATCGTCGGCGTCTCGGCGCTGTGCTGCTACGAGTACGCGCTGATCCTGCGTCTGGGCGGGCGCCCGGTGCAGTTCGCCACGACCGTGGCCGCGGGCGCGGCCTTGGCGTCATGCGCGGCGCTGACCGTGCCGCTGGGACCGACCCTGGCGGCCTCGACGGGGCTGGTCGCGCTCGTGGAGCTGTTTTCATCGACGCACTCCCTCGACCGCGCGGCTCTGACGCTGTTTGGCGCCGCGTTCGCGGGCTGGATGCCGGCCCACCTGGCCCTCATCCGCGGCCTGCGCCCGCACGGCGAGGCGTTCTTGGCGATGACCTTCGTCTCCGTCTGGTGCATGGACACCGCCGCCTACGCGGCCGGGCGCGCGTTCGGACGCCGCGCTCTGGCCCCGGCGCTGTCGCCCAAAAAGACCTGGGAAGGCGCCGCGGCGGGAGCGGCCGCCGCTCTGGCCGTGTGCGCGGCGTTTTCTCGCTGGGTCCTGCCTGGAGCGCTGACCACGCCCCGCGCATTGGGGCTCGGGGCTTTGATCGCGGCGTGCGGGCAATTGTCGGACTTGGCGGAGTCCATGATCAAACGCGACGCCGGCGTCAAGGACTCGAGCTCCCTGCTGCCCGGCCACGGCGGCGTGTTCGACCGCTTCGACTCCTTCATTCTCTGCGCTCCCGCCGTCTACTACGCGCTGAGCTTCAAGCCATGAGAAAAGTCGCCATTCTGGGCTCGACGGGCTCCATCGGCGTCAACGCGCTCAACGTGATCCGCGAGATGCCCGAGCACTTGTCGGTGTTCGGCCTGGCCGCGCACTCCAACGCGGAGCTCGTCGCCGCCCAGGCCAAGGAGTTCGGCGCCAAGAGCGTGGCCATGTTCGACGCGAAGGCCGCGGCGGACCTCAAGGCGCGCGTCAACGGCGCGACGAAGCATCTGGCTCCGGGCGTGGAAGGTCTGTGCGAGATGGCCGCGCACCCGGAGGTGGACGTCGTGCTGACCTCGCTTGTGGGCGGGGTGGGCTTCGCGCCGCTGCTGGCCGCCATCCGCGCGGGAAAAACGGTCGCTCTGGCCAACAAGGAGCCGATGGTGATGGCCGGCGCGCAGTTCATGAGCGAGGCGCAGCGCTGGGGCGCGCGCATCGTGCCGGTGGATTCGGAACCCTCGGCGATCTTCCAGTGCGTCCAGGGCCTCAATCCCGACCCGAAGGCGGCCGCGCCCTTGAAGACGATCCGCCGCGTGATTTTGACCGCCTCCGGCGGCGCGTTCGGCAAATACCAAGGCGACCTCTCCGAGGTCACGCCGGAAATGGCGCTCAAGCATCCGACCTGGAAGATGGGCAAGAAAATCACCGTCGACTGCGCGACGCTCATGAACAAGGGCTTCGAGCTCATCGAGATCATGAACCTGTTCGGCCTCAAGCGCGAGCAGGTGGAGATCGTCATCCACCCGCAGTCGATCTTCCACTCCGGAGTGGAGTTTTCCGACGGCTCCGTGCTCGCGCAGATGGGCCTGCCGGACATGAAGTTGCCGATCCAATACGGGATGACTTTCCCGGCGCGCACCACGCGCGTCGTCGAGCCTTTGGATTTGACCGCGATCGGCAATCTCGAGTTCAAGAAGCCGGACTTCGCGCGCTTCCCGTGCCTGGCGCTGGCGCGCGAGGCCGCGCAAAAAGGCGGCGGGATGCCCGCGGTCCTGTCGGCCGCCGACGAGGTGGCCGTTTCGGCGTTCATCGCGCGCAAAATCAAATTCACGGACATCGCCCGCGTCGTCGAGCGGACGATGGCGGCCTATCAAGTCAGCGGCGGACTGCCGGGCTTCGCGGAAGTCGTCGAGATCGACGAGTGGGCGCGCAAAAAGGCGGAGGAGAACCTGAAATGACGAGCGTTCTGCACTGGCTGCACCTGGGGGCGTTCACTCTGCTGGCCAACGCGTTCGCGCTGGGGCTGGTCATTTTCATCCACGAGTCCGGCCATTATCTGGCCTGCCTGCGCCTGGGCGTGCGCGTGGAAAAATTCGCGTTCGGATTCGGACCGGAGCTCATCGGCGTGACCGGTTCCGGCGGCACGCGATTTTCCTTGTGCGCGATTCCGTTCGGGGGCTTCGTCAAGCCGGCCGGAGAGGACCCCGACGCGCACGCCGACGCCCCCCCCAAGCCGGACGAGTACTTCGGCCAATCCTGGGCCCGGCGCCTGCTCATCGTTTACGCGGGCCCGGTCATGAACTACGCGCTGGCCTTCGCGCTCTACACGGGTCTCATCTGGAGCAAGGGCCTGCCCAACCCTTCCTCGCAGCCGGTGATCGGAAACCTGATGTCGGGCATGCCCGCCGACGCGGCGGGGCTGATGATCGGCGACCGCGTGACGGCTTTCGACGGCCGAGCCTTGGCCGGTTGGGACGACCTGGCCGAGTCCATCCACCGCTCCGCGCAGCGGGCCGTGACGCTGACGATCCTGCGCAAGGACAAAAGTCTGCAGGTGACGCTGACTCCGCGCCTTGACGATGACGGACGGC
Source organism: bacterium (assembly GCA_021806745.1). GTDB lineage: Bacteria > Elusimicrobiota > Elusimicrobia > UBA1565 > UBA9628 > GWA2-66-18. Next base: position 4,623 of record JAJZQS010000116.1, on the reverse strand, counting down.
GCGGCCTCATCGGCATCCTGCCGGAAATGTCTTACCGGCCCGCGAGCCTGGCCGCGGCGGCCAAGGAGGCGGCGGGCATGTGCTGGTCGCAGACCTCTCAGACCGTGACGACGATCGCCGGCAAGCTGCGCCGGCGCGAGCGCCCCGATCTGGCCGGGCCCGTGGGGATCTTCCAGATGGTCGCGCGCGCGGCGCGCGGCGGCTGGGAGGACTTCCTGTATTTCATCGGCTACATCTCCGTGGCGATCGGCTTTTTCAACTTCCTGCCGCTGCCCATACTCGACGGCGGCCACGGCGCGATCTACCTCTGGGAGGGCCTGCGCGGGCGCCGTCCCTCGCCCGCGGCGCTCGAGCGCCTGCAGACGGCGGGATTGGCCTTTCTTCTGTCTTTGCTGGCCTTCGCGACCTACAACGACGTTTTGCGCATCCGGGCCGAACGGGCGGCCCGACAGGCCCATCCCGCCGCCGAGTCGAGCGCGCGGCCATGAAATACTCGAAGCTCCTCATCCCCACCCTGCGCGAGGCCCCGTCGGACGCCGACAACGTCTCCGCGCAGCTCATGCAGCGCGCGGGACTCATCCGCAAGGTCGCCAGCGGAATCTACGAGTGGCTGCCGCTGGGCCTGCGCGCGCTGCGCCGCGTCGAGCGGATCGTGCGCGAGGAGATGGACGCGGCCGGCGGCCAAGAGGTGTGGCTGCCGGTGGTGCAGCCCAAGCAGCTCTGGGAGGAGACGGGCCGCTGGGGCGTCTACGGCAAGGAACTGCTGCGCATCAAGGACCGCAAGGACGCGGAGTTCTGCTTTGCGCCGACGGCGGAGGAAGTGATCACCGACTTGGCTCGACGCGAGATCCGCTCCTGGCGCCAACTGCCGGCCATGTTCTACCAGTTCGGCCTCAAGTTCCGCGACGAGATTCGCCCCCGATTCGGCGTGATGCGCGCGCGGGAGTTCCTGATGAAGGACGCCTATTCGTTCCACGCCGACGAGGCCGACGCCGCCGCCTACTACGGCGTCATGGTCCAGGCCTATAAGAGCGTCTTCAGGCGCTGCGGCCTGAAGTTCAAGCCCGTGGAGGCCCAGTCGGGCGCCATCGGCGGCTCCTTTTCCCACGAGTTCATGGTGCTGGCCGAGACCGGCGAGGAGACGATCGTCTCCTGCTCGAAGTGCGACTACGCCGCCAACATCGAGCGCGCCGAGGTCAAGGACCAATACCTCGCGCCCGATCCGGCGCTCTTCAAGCCGTTGACGGAGTTCGACACGCAAGACAAGACCTCCTGCGCGGACGTGGCCGCGCTGGTCGGCCGACCTCTTACGGATTTCTTCAAGACCCAACTCTACATGCTCGACGGCAAGACTCCGATCCTGGCTCTGATGCGCGGCGACCATGAGCTGCACGAGGCCAAGCTGGCCGCGGCCGTAGGCTCACCGGCCCTGTACCGGGCGGGCGAAGCGCAATACGAGCAGGCGCTGGGTTGCAAGGTCGGCTACGCCGGACCGCACGGCCACCCGGGCGTCGCGGTCTACTGCGATTTCGCGACGCGCGCGATCCTCAACGGAGTCAACGGCGCCAACAAGGACGGAAAGCACGTCGACAACTTCAACTTGGCGCGCGACTTGCCCGATCACAAGGGATTCTTCGACCTGCGCGCCGCCACCGCGGCCGATCCCTGCCCGCGTTGCGGCGCCGCGACCGAGTTCTACAAAGGCATCGAGGTCGGCCACACCTTCAAGCTGGGAGTAAAATACTCGAAGGCGATGAAGGCCGAGTACCTGGACAAGGCGCAAAAGCCCCAGACGATGGTCATGGGCTGCTACGGCATCGGCGTCAGCCGGGTCGTGGCCGCCGCCATCGAGCAGGGCCACGACAAGGACGGCATCATCTGGCCCGCGGAGATCGCGCCGTTCGCCTGCGCGGTCGTGGTGCTCGACGAGTTCGACGACGCGCGCGTGCGCCCGGCCGTCGACCGACTGATGGCGGAGCTTTCGCGCGTCGGCGTCGAGGCGCTCGAAGACGATCGCGACGGCAAGCCCGGCGTGAAATTCAAGGACATCGACCTGATCGGCGTGCCCCACCGCCTGGTGGTCTCGCGAAAGACGCTGGACGCGGGCGAAGTCGAGTACAAACGCCGCGCGGCGCCCGCCTCCGAGCGTTGGAAGCTCGACGAGGCCGCCGCCCGGGTCCGGGCGCTGTTGACGCAAGCCTCCTAGCGCCGTGCGCGCAGCGGGACGGTTCGTCCGTTTTATGCTATGATAAACGCGTCGCCCCCGCGTCATGGGGGCGCGCTTTTTTGCCGGCGGCCGCGCGTGGCGAGCCGCTTTTTTTATTGATCGACGGATTAAAAACATGGACGCCAAAGACATCGAGACGCTGGTGACCCCGCTCATCGAGCAGGAGGGCGGGGAACTCGTCGACTTGCAGTGGCGCCGCGAGGGCCACCGCTGGGTTCTTCGCCTGTTCTTGGACAAGCCCGGAGGGATCACTCTCGACGATTGCGCCTACTTCTCGGACCGCGTCGGCGCGATGCTCGACGACGAGAACGCCATTGAGCAGTCCTACGTGCTTGAAATCTCCTCGCCGGGCCTGGACCGGATCGTCAAAAAGGACAAGGATTTCGAGCGCTTTTGCGGCCGCGCGGTGAAGCTGAGGCTGAAAATCCCGGACAACGGCCAGAGACGATTTGCGGGAGTGTTGGAAGGCCTGAAGGACGGCGCGATCGCCGTGCGCGTCGGCGCGCAGGTGAAGTCGTTTCCCCGCGCCGGGGTCGACGAGGTGCGCCTGGACGACGCGGCCGAAGCGAACGCGAAAGAGGTATAGACGATGGCGAAATCAGAGTTGATGACGGCGTTGGAGCAGATCGCGCGGGAAAAGAACATCCCCGTGGAGGAGATTTTGCGCATGATCGAGGAGGCCGTCGCCTCCTCGCTGCGCAAGCACGTGGGCAAGGACGCCGACATCCGCGCGTCGATCGACCGAGAGACGGGCGCGTTTTCGGCGCGCGTGGTCAAGCGCGTCGTCGAAACCGTGACCGAGCCGGACCTGGAGCTCAGCGTCGAGGCCGCGCAGAAGTTCAAGAAGGGAGCGCGCGTGGGCGACGAGATTTCCTACGAGGCTCCGGCCGCCGATTTCGCCCGCATCGCCGCGCAAACCGCCAAACAGCTGCTCAGCCAGCGCGTGCGCGAAGTCGAGCGCGACAAGCTTTACGACGAATACAAGCCCAAGGAGGGCGAGATCGTCGTCGGCTCCGTGCACCGCTTCCAGGAGCGCAACATCATCGTCGACCTGGGCAAGACCGAGGCGATCCTGCCCTTGCGCGAGCAGATTCGGCGCGAGCGCTACGCGATCGGCGGCAGCGTGCGCGCGGTCATTTTGCGCGTGGAGCGCGCGCAGCGCGGGCCCGCGGTCGTGCTCTCGCGCGCGGACTCCCTGTTCTTGCTGCGCCTCATGGAGTTGGAGATCCCGGAGATTTCCGACAAGACCGTCGAGGTCGTCCACCTCGTGCGCGACCCGGGCTTTCGCGCCAAGGTGATCGTCAAGTCCAACGATCCCAAGGTGGACGCGATCGGGGCCTGCGTCGGCTTGCGGGGTTCGCGCATCCGCTCGATCATGAACGAGATCGCCGGCGAGCGCATCGATTTGATCCCCTACGCCGAGGTCGCCGAGGAGGCGCTGGCCAACGCGCTGGCGCCGGCGAAAATCGCGCAGGTCCGCGTCACCGACGCGGAAAATCGCGTCGCGGAGGTGCTGGTCGCCGACGAGCACTTGGCTCTGGCCATCGGAAAGGACGGACAGAACATCCGCCTGGCGCAGAAGCTGACCGGTTGGACGCTCGAGGTCAAAGCGTTGTCGCAGAAGGCCGCTGCGCCCGAGCCGACGCCGTCGGACGCGGGCGGCGCCGCCGCCTTGGATGGCGTCGGTCCGAAGACGCGGGAGGCTCTGGCCAAGGCCGGTCTCAACGACGCGAGCGCTCTCGCGGCGATGACGCCCGAGGAATTGGCCTCCCGATCGGGCCTTGGCGAGAAGACCGCGGCCAAGGTGGTGGCCGCCGCGAAGGCGTCCCTGGGCGAGGCCAAGCAGGCCTGAGCGCGAAAATGCTATCATGACCTCGGAAATCAACGAGCATGGAAAAGAAGACCTCGCCGAAAAAATCCGCGGACGAAAAGGACGAGAGCGCCGATAAGAAGCCCGCGGCCAAGAAAGCCGCCGCGCCGAAAAAGACCGCGAAAAAGCGCGAGGTCGAAGGCGTGGCCACCGCCGCGGCCGAGGTGCGCTCCTCCCAAGAGGAAGGCTCGATCGCTCCACCGTCGTCCAACCTCGTCTCGGCGTTTTCTCTGTTCAAGAAACGCAAACCGTCCACGGCGGGTCCGGCCGTGACGCGCCTGGCGGCGGGCGCCTCGCTTCCCAAGCCGCCCGCGCCCAAGCCCGTCGTCGCTCCCGCGCCGGCGGTGCCCGCTCCCGCGCCCGCGGCGTCCGCTCCCGCGGCGGCCAGGCCGGCCACGCCTCCCGGCATGCCGGCGCCGCGCCCCGCAACTCCCGGAGCTCCGGCTCTTCCCCCGCGAGCGCCCGTGCCGCCCAACGCGCCCCCCGCGCGCCCCGCGCCTCCGGCCGCCGCCGCCCCCGCCGCGAC
>JAJZQS010000115.1:5115-7434 GCA_021806745.1 bacterium | reverse complement strand
CGGCGTCTCCCGCGGCCAGCGCGCGCTCCAACGCGTCGGCATCCGCGCTCGCCTGCGCCAGCGCCGCGCCGCCGTCGGAGTCCCGCGGGCCGGTCGGCGCCGGCAGCGCGCGCGCCGCGCGGCGCAATTCGTCGAGCGCGCGGCGCACCTCGGCCAAAGCCTCTCTCAGGCGTTCCCGGTCGAAAGACGGATCGGAGGCCGCCCGGATCGCGTCGCGCGCCGCGCGCGCCCGGCGCGACATCTCCCGCAGCGTTCGCGCGTCGGCCGCGGCGCGCAGAGACGCGCGCGCCGCGGCGGCCAGATCGGCGAGCGCGGACGCCTCCTCCGCGGCCGATTTCGTCTCGCCTCGGTCGATGTCCGCCGACGCCGCGGCAAGCCCCCTGTCGCCGCCGCGGCTCACTTCCCGCGCCGCGCGGCCGGCCGCGTCGACCGCTCCGGCGTCGGCGTCGGGGTCGGCGTTCATCGCCTGCGCGCGCTGGCGCAAGGCCTCGCTCGCGCGCTCCCAGGCCGGACGCAAGCGTTCCAGGTAGGTGCGCGCGGCCTGCACCTCCCCGCGCCCGGCCGCGTCTCGCGCGAGTTCCGCCAGCCCCTGCGCTCGGCGCAAGGCCTCCTCGGCGCGGGCGCCCGCGTCGGCGGCGGCCCGCCTCAAGCCCGCGGAGTCCACGATCGTCACCGAGCCCTCGGCGGAGTCCGCCCGCTGCGGCGGCGATTCGTCGTCCCACGCCCGCACCAGCACCGCGGCGCGCTCGCCGGATTTCAACGACGACAACGGCCAGGTGAAATCGCCCAGAACTTCCGCGCTCGGCCCGCCGGGAATGGGAATGGGCACCGACGCCTCCGCGCGCCCCGCCACGCGCACGATCAATGCCAGGCGCGAGATCTTGCCGTCGGCGCGCGCCGCGTAGGAGACGGGCAGGTCGTCGTCGGGGGAGGCGACCAAAGGCGCCGGCGGCGAGATCAACTCGACCGTCGGAGGAGCTTGAACTTCGATGCGCACCGCGTAGACCGGCGGCGCGGGATCGCGGCGTCCGTCCGCGGACGACAGAGCGAACGCGAGTTCTCCGTCGCGGCGCGCCAGAAATCCCCCGCTCCAGTTCCCGCCGCGCGGCGCCATCGCCGCCAACGGCTCGCCGGGAGCGGCCAGCGCCGCGCAAGACAGCGCCGCGTTCGGCTCGCCCACCAACTCCACCCAGTCGCCGCGCTTGGCCAGGATCGTCTCGCCCGAGGAGAGATCGAAGCGGCGCGCGCCCCGCGAGGAGCGCACCGTCGCCGTCAGCGAGCGCCAGCGCGGAGGAGGCTCCGGCGTCAGGCGCCGGGGCGTGCCGGCCAGGCCGCGCCAGCGCACGCGATAGTCGAGCGGCGCGGTCAGCGGCGCCAAGCGCGCCTGCGCCGCGCCGCCGTCCAGCCTCGTCCACGGCGCCGCCTCCCAGCGCCCGCCGTCCGAGCGCAAGTCCAGTTCGAGATCGGCCGCGCGCACGCCGCGAGCCGCTCCCGCGGGCGTGGGCGAGGCGAGAATCGTCGGCGCCGAGCCCTCGTCCACGCGCGCATCGCCCGGCGCCACGCTCACCCAGCGGTCCAGGCTCTCGTCGTCCCACGGCGCCAGCGCCCGCCGCCGCGACGCCGCTCCAGCCAGCGCCGAGGCCACCAAGCCGCCGCAGGCCGCCAGAAGCGCCGCGCGGGCGGCGCGCGACGGACGCCACGCGAAGACCGCGTCGGCGGTCAGGCCGTCGGCCGCCCGGTCGGCGCGCGCCAGGTGCTCGGCGCGCAGCGCCGCGGACGCGCCCGGGGCGGGCGCGCTTTCACGCAGTTCCCACGCCGAGGAAAGAAGCGGACTCGCCTGCGGCCACGCCCGCTCGGCCGCGGCCGCCGCCTCGAGCGCCCCGCCCGCCCGCCGCGCCGCGGCGGCTCCGGAGGCCGCCGCCCTCGCGGCCCAGCCCGCGGCGGCCAGCCACGCGGCCCAGCGCGCGGCGGCGGGCAAGGTCAGCGCTCGGTCGGCCAGCGCGCAGGCGCCCAACGCCGCCACGCCGCCGCAGGCGACCGACAGCGCTTCCAAGACCACCGCTCTGCGGCGCTCGAAGACCCAAGCGCGCACGCGCGCTTCCAGGCTCACCCGGTGAGTCTAGCTAAGATGAAGCGGACGCCGCGAGGCGATCGTCGACCGCGCGGACTTCGCGCAGAAGCTCGCGGCGGCGCTCGGCGAAATCCTGGCCCGGGATCGCCGCGCCGCGGTCGATCTGGCGCAGGATGTCCTCGGCGCGGATGGCCGCGGCCTGCGAGCGAGTGGCGGTCTGCAGGCGCCACCAGCGGCGCAAGTCGCGC
>JAJZQS010000115.1:0-5015 GCA_021806745.1 bacterium | reverse complement strand
CCTCCGGCCCCCGGCAGGCCAGGCTGTATTGCACTTGGTCGAACTCCGGGCGGATCAGCCCCCCGGTCCAGGAGGCCGCGAGCGCGCGCGAAAGCTCGCGGCCGGAGAAGTTCGACACGCCCGCGAAGCGGATTTTTCCCGCACGCGCGGCGCGGTCGAACGCCTCCAGTGTCTCCTCGATCCTGGTCTTCGGGTCGGGCGCGTGCGCCATGTACAAATCGATGCGGTCGGTGCGCAGTCGGCGAAGGCTGTCGTCGAGGGCTCGCGCGATCCAGCGCGCGGACAAGCCCTCGGTCGAGGAATCACCGACGACCATGCGCCCGCAGACCTTCGTGGCCAACAGCACGCGCTCTCGACGCCCGCCGCGCGACAGCAGCCGCCCGAGCATGCTTTCGGACGCGCCACGGCCGTAGACGTCGGCGGTGTCGAGCAGGTTCACGCCGCGTTCCAGAGCCAAGTCGAGCAGCGCCGACGCGGCGGCCTCGTCGATCGCCCCGATCCCGTGCCAATCGGAACCGAAATTCATCGTCCCCAGCGCCAGCACCGACACGCGCAGGCCGGTGCGGCCCAAAGGGCGGCGTTGCATGCGTCTATGTTAGCACTCGCTTGACACAAAGCGCCCCGACGACCATAATCCCCTCATGCCCGACCCCGAGCCGCGCCGGCCTTGGACGCAAAGGATTTTCTCGCGCGTGTCGCTGCCGATGCTGGTCGGCTCCCTGCTGGCCGGGGCGGCTCTGGCGGCGGCGGGTTGGGCCCTATGGTTGCGGCCGATGCTGGAGCTTCAGCGCCGACGCTACGCGACCATCTCCGATGTCCTCTATCTCTACGGCCTGGAGATGAACTACGGCCGGGCGCGCAAGACCTACGCCAACGACCTCGACACGCTGCTGGCGACGGCGCCCGACGGCGCCGCGCGCAAGGCCGCGATGGCCGGCCACCTGGACTTGAGCACGCTCACGATCGTCGGCGACGCCCGAAAATTCAAGATCGAGGCCAACGCCCTGGACGCGGACCGGACGCTCATCAAGATCAAGGGTCCGATCATCGACCATCCGTATTCCCCGCTCAACGGGCCGGCCCTGCAGGAAGGCGGCTCCAGCGTCGGCGGCGAAGGCGCGCCGGTGCTCGCCCCCGCGCCGCGGCCGCGCTAGGCCGCGCGATGGGCGCCTTCCGCCTGCGCTCGCCCTTCCGTCCCGCCGGCGATCAGCCTGCCGCCATCGACGCGCTGTGCGCGCGCCTGGGAGAGGGCGCGAGCGCTCAGACTCTGCTCGGCGTCACCGGCTCGGGCAAGACCTTCGCGATCGCCAACGCGATCGCGCGCCTGGACCGGCCGACCTTGGTCATGTCGCCGAACAAGGTCCTGGCCGCCCAACTCTATTCGGAGTTCAAGGCCTTCTTTCCCGAGAACGCGGTCGAATTCTTCATCTCCTACTACGACTACTACCAGCCCGAGGCCTACGTCCCCTCCACCGACACCTTCATCGAGAAGGACTCCTCGATCAACGAACGCATCGACCGCCTGCGGCTGAAAGCGACGAGTTCGCTGATGGCGCGGCGCGACGTGATCGTGGTGGCCTCGGTGTCGTGCATTTACAACATCGGCTCTCCGGAGCAATACGAGAAGCGCGCGATCCCGCTGGAGGTCGGCTGGCGCGTGTCGCGCGACGAACTGGCCGAGCGCCTGGTCGCCGTCCATTACGAGCGCAACGAAACGGATTTCACGCGCGGAAAATTCCGCATGAAGGGCGGCGTCGTCGACATTTATCCGGCCTACATGGAAAGCGCCCTTCGCGTACGCCTAGATGACGACGGGGTCGCGGCGCTGACCGAGTTCGACCCGGTCACGGGGACCAAGATCAAGGACCTCTCGCGCGAATGGGTGTACCCGGCCAAGCACTTCGTGACCGGCGCGGCCGAGCGCGAGCGCGCCATCGCCGAGATCGAGGCCGAACTGCGCGAGCGCGTCGCCTACTTCCGCGCCGCGGGCAAGCTCATCGAGGCCCAGCGCATCGAGCAGCGCGTGCGCTACGACGTGGAGATGCTGCGCGAACTCGGCTTCTGCCACGGCATCGAGAACTACTCGCGTCCGCTCGGCGGCCGTCCGCCCGGCGCGCGTCCGAACTGTCTGATCGATTTCTTCCCGAAGGACTACCTGCTCGTCGTCGACGAGTCCCACGTGGCGATCCCGCAAATCGGCGGCATGTACGAGGGCGACCGCGCGCGCAAGCAGACGCTCGTCGACTTCGGCTGGCGCCTGCCGTGCGCGCTCGACAACCGCCCGCTGAAATTTTCCGAGTTCGAGGAGCTCGCCGGCCAGACCATATTCGTGTCTGCGACGCCCGGCCCCTACGAGCTCAAGAAGTCCGCCGGCGAGATCGTCGAGATGGTCGTGCGTCCGACCGGCCTCATCGACCCCGAAGCGATCGTGCGCCCGACCGAGGGACAACTCGACGACCTGCTGGTCCGCCTAAAGGACCGCGCCGCGAAAAAGGAGCGAGCGCTGGTGACCACGCTGACCAAGCGCACCGCCGAGGACCTGGTGTCGTGGTTGACGACCAAGGGCGTGCGCGCGCGCTACCTGCACTCCGACATCGACAGCCTGGAGCGCATCCAAATCCTCCAGGAATTGCGCGCGGGAGCCTTCGACACGCTGGTGGGAATCAACCTGCTGCGCGAGGGGCTGGACCTGCCCGAGGTGTCCTTGGTGGCCATCCTCGGCGCCGACCACGAGGGCTTCCTGCGCTCGGAGACCACGCTGATCCAAATCTCGGGGCGCGCCGCGCGCAACGCGGGAGGCCAGGTGGTGCTCTACGCGGACTCGGTCACGGGTTCGATGCGGCGCGCGCTCGACGAGATGGATCGCCGACGCGCCAAGCAAACGGCCTACAACGCCGAGCACGGCATCACGCCCAAGACCGTGGTCAAGGCCGTCGAGGAACTGGAGGAATTCCAGAGCGCGGCCAAGCGCGACGGCCTGATGCTGCTGCGCGAGACCGAAAAGCCGATGTCGGCGCGCGACGTTCCCGCCCTGCTCGTCGAGGTGGAAAGCCGCATGAAGGCCGCGGCCGAGGCTCTGGACTTCGAGGCCGCCGCGCTGCTGCGCGACCAACTCTACGAACTGCGCTCGATGACCGCCTCCCGCGAGAAGGCGTCCAAGCCCGCCGGCCGACGCCGGCGCTGACCTCAGCGCGAGGCGGCGTCGAGCCCCGGGCGCGGAGCGCCGGGCAACTGGGGCGCGTAGGCCGGCGCCGGCGCGGCGGCGACGGCGTAGACCGGGCGATCCTCGACCATCACGCGCAATGGGCGGCCGGAATCATCGGGGACCATCAGCATCTCGTTTTGCTCGCGCACGTCCTCGTCTTCGGCTTTGGCCGGCAGAAGATACACCCGCGCCGAGACGACCGGACGAGCCTGCGGGATCATCTCGCGCGCCGCCTCGCCCAGCGACGCGACCAGCGAGCCCTTTCCCGAAAGATCGGCGAACAGGATCGCCCACGCGGCTCCCGCGCAAAGCGCTCCCAGCACGACCTGGTTCAGCGCCCGGCTCCGGCCGGCCTCCAAGCCCGCGCGTTCGCTCATGCCGACAGTGTAGACCGGCCGCGGCGCACGCGCAAGATCGCCTGACCGATTTTTTACCTTCTTCACCCCTTTTTTATTTACCCCGGCTTTACCGAATTCGGGACTTGCGCCCCCTACACAAGGCGGCCAAAGTCGGCTATCCTCAAAGGCATGAAGTTCTCGCGCGTCGCACTCGTCTTGCTGCTGAGCGCCCTCTCGGCGGCGCGCGCCGCCGTCGTCGAGACCGCGGCGCCGGAGGTCTACCCGGCGGCCTCTCGGGCCTGGACATCGGCCATAGGCTCGGCGCTGACCCCGGCGCCGGGAGCCCCGGCCCTTGCACCCGATCTCCTCGCGCTGGCCGCGCCCAGCGTCGAGCCCAGCCGCGCGCTGGCTCCGGTGGCGGCGCAACTCCAAGGCGCGCTGGGAATCACCCCCGCCGCGTTCGCCGCCCTGCCGGCGCCGGAAAAAAGGGCCGCGCTGGATTTGGCCGCCGACGCGGCGCGCGACGAACTGCGCCAGACCGCCGCCGAGCTCGACGCGCGCTCGCGCGCGCTCTGCGCCCCGGGGCACGCGCTCGACCGCGACGGCCGCGCCCGGCTCTACGACACCGTGGCCAAGCTCTCGGAATTGCGCGCCTCCTACGGCCCGCTTCTCGATCCGGCGACGAGCGCCCAAGTGGAACAGTCCTACGAGCGCGCCGTCCTGCGGGCGGTAAAGGCGCGAGACGAACTCATCGGCGCTCGCGCGGGCGCGCTGGCCGCGCAATTGACTTCCGGGCCGCCGGCCGCGGGCGAACCCGCCGCCGATCCGTTGAGCCTTCCCGGCGCGTCGGCGACCGCGCTCAAGCTCTACGCGCGCATGAGCGAATCTCCCGCGGGCTGGGGCGCCGACGACATCGACGCGCTGCTGACGGGCTTCGGCTTCCAGCGCCGTGACGGCAAGCACCGCAATTACTCTCATCCCCGTTTCCCCTCGCTCCACGACAGCTACTCGCACCAACGCCAATTAAAGGAAGTCTACGTGAAGTCGGCCCTGCGCATGGTTCGCGAGCTCGCGCGTTTGAGCGCGCCCGGCGCCCCCTCGCCCGCGAAGGCCCCGGCCAATTTCGACGCATCTCGAATCCGCCTGGAAGATTTAGCCGTTCTCCTGGCGCCGCCGAAGGCCAAGCCATCGGCGACACGCTCCGAAAAACCCGCGCCCAAGCGCGCGTCGCCCGCGCCGTCGGCGCCGTCGGCTCCCTCGCCCGTCGCCACGCTCTCGCCGTCCGTCGCCGGGACCCGACGGCAGCCGCGACAAGAGCCGCCGCCCGCCCCGACTCCCACCCCGGCGCCCGAGCCTTCTCGCCCCGACTCCGTCTTATCCCGCGCCGCCGCGCGCCTGCGCGCCCTGCTGGGGCTGGGACAGGACTGAATCCGACGCGACCGCCGAAAAAAATGTGCTATCGTGCGCGCGCG
>JAJZQS010000114.1 GCA_021806745.1 bacterium | reverse complement strand
AACCGACAGCCGTTTCACTATCCGCTCAAGCGCGAGTTCGTGGAGCCGGATTGGACGCGCCTGCCCGGCTACAAGGGCGTGACCAAGGCCGAATGGGAAAGCGCGCTTTGGCAGCGCCAGCACTCGATCAAGAACCTCAAGGACCTCAAGGACGCGCTGGGCGAATTCCTGACCGATGAGCTCGCCGCGGAAATCGCGCGCGACCAGAAGGAGCGCGCGACCATGTCGCTGCTCGTGCCCCCCCAGATGCTCAACTGCATGAACGAGCGCGACTTGCGCAACGATCCGGTGCGCCGCTACATGCTGCCGATGTTCTCGGACCGCCACCCCGAGTGGCCCAACCACCCCCGCGCCAGCCGCGACAGCCTGCACGAGTCCGAGATGTGGGCGACCGAGGGCCTGACGCACCGCTACCCCACCAAGGTTCTGGCCGAGATGATCTCCACTTGCCCGCAGTACTGCGGCCACTGCACGCGCATGGACCTGGTCGGCAACTCCGTGCCGCAAATCGAGAAGCACAAGTTCGCGATGGCCCCCGACGCGCGCTGGGAGGCCATGCTCGACTACCTGCGCAAGACGCCGAGCGTGCGCGACGTGGTGGTCTCCGGCGGCGACGTGGCCAATGTCCCGATCGCGAAGCTCGAAGCCTTCGTGTCCGCGCTCATGGACATCCCCAACATCCGCGACATCCGCCTGGCCTCCAAGGGCCTGCAAGGCCTGCCCCAGCACTTCCTGCAAGACGAGGTCTTGAAGGCGCTCGATCGACTGGCCAAGAAGGCCTGGGAGCGCGGCGTCGACATCGCCGTCCACACCCACGTCAACAACGCCGCCCAAGTCACGCCGCTGGTGGGACGCGCGGTGCGCAAGCTCCTGGAGATGGGCTACCGGGACGTGCGCAACCAGGGCGTGCTCCTGCGCGGGGTCAACTCCACGCAAAAGGACATGCTCGAGCTTTGCTTCATGCTGCTCGACCACGCGAAGATCATGCCCTACTACTTCTACATGGCCGACATGATCCCGAACTCCGAGCACTGGCGGCTGTCGGTGGCCGAGGGCCTCAAGCTCCAGCACGACATCATGGGCTATCTGCCGGGATTTGCGACGCCGCGAGTGACCGTGGACGTTCCCTACGTGGGCAAGCGCTGGATCCACCAGCTCGCCGACTACGACCGCGTCAAGGGCGTCTCCTACTGGACCAAGAACTACCGCACCGGCATCGAGGCCGACGACGACGCCGCGCTCACGCGCCGCTACGAGTACCTGGACCCGGTCTACACGCTGCCGCCCGAGGGACGGGCCTTCTGGAAAAGCGAGTTGGAGAAGTCCGCCGGCAAGGCCGCCGCGCGCGCCTGAGACCTACGCGTCCAGCGTCTGGCGCACGCGGCGCACCAAGGCCTCCAGGGTGAAGGGCTTGCGCAGGATTTGGCTCTCGTCGAGGCCGCGGCCGAGCGTCGCGTCGTCGGTGTAGCCGGTCACGAACAGGATCTTGGCCGAGGGGCGCAGGCGAAGGATTTCGCGCGCCATGCGCCCGCCGCCGAGCTTGGGCATGACCACGTCGGTGATGACCATGCTCAGCCGCCCCTCCCCGTCGGCCCGGACCTGCTCCAGGCCCTGCTCGCCGTCGCCAGCCTCGCACACCTCGTAGCCCTGCCGGCGCAGCGCGCGCGCCGTCATCCGGCGCACAGACGCGTCGTCTTCGACGAGCAGCAGGGTCTCGCCTCGGCGCGCGCGCGGCGGCGCTGGCGGCGCGGCCGCGGCGGCCGGCGCCGCGCCCTCGACGCAGGGCAGATAGACGTCGAACCTCGCGCCACGGCCGGGGGCGCTGGCGACCGTGATGCAGCCGCCGTTCTGGCGCACGATGCCGTAACAGGTGGCCAGGCCAAGTCCCGTGCCGTGCCCGGGTTCCTTCGTGGTGAAAAACGGCTCGAATGCGTGCGCGAGCGCGTCCGCGGACATGCCCTGACCCGTGTCGCGCACGGTCAGGCGGACGTAGTCCCCCTCCGCCAAGCCCGCGTGCTCGCGCGCGAAATCGCGGTCGACGCGCACGCCGGCGGTCTCCACGGTGATGGTGCCCCCCTCCGGCATCGCGTCGCGCGCGTTGACGCACAGGTTCACCAGCAACTGCTCCATCTGGCCCGTGTCCACGCGCACGGGCTTGAGCCCGGAGCCCAGTTGATAGGCGGTCTCCACGTGCTCGCCGATGACGCGCCCCAGCAGCTTGCCTATGCCCAGCACGATCTCGTTGAAATCGACGACTCGCGGCGAGATGATCTGCCGGCGCGAGTAGCCCAGCAGCTGCTGGGTCAAATTGGCCGCGCGGCGACCGGTCGCCAGGATCTCCAACGCGTCCGCCCGCTGCGGCCCTTCGGGCAGTTCGGCGGCCAGAGAGTCCGCCAAGCCCAGGACGACGGTCAGCAGATTGTTGAAATCGTGCGCGATTCCGCCGGCCAAACGGCCGATCTCCTCGAGCTTTTGCGACTGGCGCCGCCGCTCCTCCTGCGCGCGCAAAGCCTCCTGCGCCGTCACCCGTTCGGTGATGTCGCGCGCGACCATCAGAAGTCCGTCGTCGCCGCAGCGCGCGATGCGCGCTTCCCAATATCTCCGCCCCTGAGGCGAGTCCAGCGGGTACTCGAGCGCGGCTGGCTCGCCGCTTCGCGCCGCGCGCTCAAGCGCGAGCTCCAACGCCTCTCGAAGAGGGCCGGGCAGTCCGTCTTGCACCTTGCGCCCGAGCAACTGGCGCGGCGCAAGGGGCAAGTCGCCGGGGCGCCCCGCGTTCAACTCCAGAATCGTTCCGTCGACGGCGAGGCGGAAGATCACGTCGGGAAAAGCCGCCAGCATCGCCCGCAGCTCGTCGTGGCGCGCGATCAGTTCCCGGGAACTCAAATCCAGCGAGCGCTCCAAGCGCGCGCGGTCCTCGTCCGAGAGGCGGTAGGCGGCGTCGACGGCCGCCACGAAGGCGGCCGCCTCCGGCGGAAACGCGTCCTCGGCGCCGAAGTGTCGGCGCAATTGCCGGCGCAGAAGGCTGTGCAGAGGCTCGCTCATCTCAGGACTCCTCCGCGAGCGTGGTGATGGTCATCGTCTCGTTGTGCAGCTCGCAGCGCGACGCTCCGTCAAAGGGCGCGATCTCCCCGTAGGAGTAGAACCCGCACAGCGCCGCCGGCGCCAGCACGTCGCGCACGCCCTCGAGCTCCTCTTCGACGCGCTGACCGAGCACCATCTTGCGCCCGGCGCAGCTGATCATCAGCGCCAATTGCGCCGGCCCGCCACGGGCCTTGCGGCAGGCCTCGGCGGCGCCGACGGCCCCGTCGATGAGGCGGTCGTAGTTGGCCTTCATCATCCGCGCGTAGACGCCCTGCGGCACGTCGCCGGCGAAAGTCATGCTCTGGTCGGACTCGTCGACGGCGAGCACGCTGCGCACCACGCCCGCGCACCCCGCCTCGCCCCGCAGCGCCAGAGGATAGTGGATGGCGGCGGCGGGCAGTTCACGCGCGTGCTCGCCGAGATAAAGCTTGTAGAGTTCCAGCGCCGACTTGCCGTCGAGTTCGTAGAGCACGTTGCCGCGCGAGCGCGTGATCAGCCTCTCGGGACCGAACGGGTCCCAGCCGCCGCGCGACCCGCAGGTCACCGTCAGGCGAGAGCCGTAGAGGCCGACGGCGACCGCGCCGCCCCGCGCCTCGCCGTCCCAAATCAGGCGCGTTCGTGAAAAACGCTCTCCGTCTGCGGCCATTCCGCCGGTGATCGTGGTCCCCGGCGGCAGGACCGAGGCCAACCCGCGCACGAGTTCGCTGCCGTTGACGCGCGGCGGCGCGTCGGCGAGCACGAGCACGTGCCGCAGTTCCTCTGCGCTCAGCGCGCCGGCCAGGCGCGCGCCGGCGGCGAAACTGTCCGAGGCCTCCGCGATTTCGGCGTGGGCCCCGGCGACGCGCGAGGATTCAAAGCGCACCGCCGTCAGCACCGCGCCCCCGTCGCGCACCTCCGCGTCGAAGATCTCCCCTGCCGTCGAACAGCCCAGCACGACGGCCCGCGGGTAGAGCGCGCGTATCTCGCGCGCCAGGTCTCCCCCCTCCAGCAGAGCGCGCTCGGCGAAGAGAAACGCCAACTGCGCCTGCGGCAGTCTCCCCGGCGGCTGCGGGCTCCAGCCCTGCCCCGGCGTCCAGCGCGTCTGTTCGGTGATCATGCGCCCTCTCGCCTTTTAGGGTAGCTCCCGACGGAGCGCCGCGCGCTTAATTTCGCATGAAGAAAGGGCGAATTTTTCGTGGGGGGTGGATGCGGAAAATGGGACGCGCCGGGATTTTCGTCGCATCGCTCGTCTGGCGAATTTACCGATCTTTAGCCCGCCCTTTGCCGATTTTTTCATGGCGCTCGGCGGGTTTTCCGGCCAGACTATGGGCGGGAGAGTCCATGAACCTACTGATCGTCGAAGACGACGAGGACACCGCCAGTTTCGTGCGCTACGTCCTGGAGCAGGAGTCCTTCAACGTGCGCGTGGCCGCCGACGCGGCCACCGCGCGCGAGCACTTGCTCGATTTCCGCCCGGATTTGATCCTGCTCGACCGCAACCTGCCCGACGCCGACGGCCTGGACCTTTGCCGGGAACTCAAGGGCCAGCGACGCTACGCGGACATCCCGATCGTGTTTTTGTCCGCGCGCAAATCGGCGGCCGAGATCGCCGAAGGCCTGGACTGCGGGGGCGCGGACTACGTGCCCAAGCCTTTCGGCTTCGTCGAACTCGTCGCGCGCGTGCAGGCGGTGCTGCGCCGCCGCCCCGGCGATTCGGCGTTGGCCCCTTAGCGCGCGGCCAGCGCCCCGCCGGAGGCCGAAATCGCCGGGTTCTGGAACCAGCCGTAGATCTGCTGCACGGCGGCGGCTTGGGTGATGGAGCCGGCCGCCATCTCATGGTAGAGCTGGTCTTCGAGCCGGTCCTTGCCCTGGCTGCCGTCCGGGTTTCCATGCGGCTGGGGCCAGAGGTTGTCGATGGAGCTGTCGCCTCCGACGGCCAGCGGGATCAGGTGGTCGAACTCGTAGTTGCCCCAGTCGCTTTTCGGCACTCCGTAATGGGCGGCCACGATCTCCTTCATCCGCTCGGTCACGTTGCGGCGGCAGTGGGCGATGTGCTCCGGATACCGGTAGCCGTCGAAGTTGGGGTCGCTCGGCGTGCACAGATGCCCGGGCGTGAAGGAGAAGTCCGGAGAGACGCGCGCGGCCAGCAGTTCCGGGATCGCCTCTTTCGCGACCGCCCGCCGCTGCGAGGCGGCGCCCGCCGACGCCGCGTCGGCGCCCGCGGACAGGGCTTGAGCAAACGAATCATCGGAAGACTGCGCGCCGGCCGGCACGGTCCACGACAGGAAAAAAACCGCGGCAAGCGCGGCCAGAGAAGCCCTCGGCGTCATCAGTCCCCCGTTCTCGTGCGGCGATTCTTGCGGTGCGGAGACGATGCCTGCCGAATTCCCCGGGCGGCCGCGTCACGAGCATCATAGTGCCTTGGGGCCCAGCATGACAGAGACTAAAGACCCATTTCAAAATAGGCCTTTAGTCCCAGTAGACGCCGGGGCCGCGAACGGCTAGAATCGGCCCATGGCGTTTCGTTTCTCCCCCTTCGGCGGCCTCGACGGCCTGATCCTCGTGGAAGGCCCCGCGTTCCCGGACGAGCGCGGCGCGTTCATGGAGTCGTTTCGGGCCGACGATTGGGCGGCGGCGGGCCTGCCCCCGCTCGTGCAAGACAACTTCTCGCGCTCGCGCCGCGGCGTCTTGCGCGGGCTTCATTTCCAAAAACCATCGCGCCCGGTCGGCAAGCTTGTACGCTGCTTGCGCGGCAAGGTGTTCGACGCGGCCGTGGATTTGCGCCGCGGCTCGCCCACCTACAAGCGCTGGGCCGCGCTTGAGCTCGACGACCGCGGCAACCGGATGCTGTGGATCCCCCCCGGCTTCGCGCACGGATTCCTCGCGCTCAGCGAAGAAGCCGACGTCCATTACAAGGTGACCGACCACTGGTCCGCCGGCGTGGACGCAGGAGTGCGCTGGGACGACCCCAACATCGGCGTGCGCTGGCCGGACCTGGGCGCGGCGCCGATCCTGAGCGCCAAGGACGCCGCACTGCCCTCGCTCGCCGCCTGCGGCGCCGACTTCGACTGACTTGCGGCATTGACGGCGCGCGCGGGCTCGCCCGCGGCCCGCGAACTGCGGCGGGATCTATTTTTTCTTGTCGCCGATCCAGCCCGGGAGACGGCGCGCCGCGCGCGATCGCGCAAGCCTCATCGCCTGCGCCATCGCCTGCTCGAAGCCGTGATAGACAGGATGCACGGTCAAGTGGGAGCGGAAGAACTGCGCCCACAGGAATTCGGAAAACGGCGCTTCGCTCTTGCGGTATCCGCCGCGTTCGCGCACCTCGCCGGCCACGCTTCGATAAGGATCGTCGGCCATGCCGCGGACGTTTTCGGGAAGGTCGATGGGGTTGTGCGGACCGCCGCCGAGTTGATCATAAGGATAGACCCACTTTTTTTCCTTCATCGTCTTCCAGAACTGCGCGTCGGAGAGCTTGGACAAGTCGGCGACGAGCGTGGTGTGGACTCTCTTGTAGCCGGCCTCCCACGCCGCGCGGGCCAGATGGTGGTGGTCGATCATGTAGACGTGTCCGCGCGGACCCAAGACGATGGGCACCGGCATCGACTTCAAGTACTTCTTGCCGTCCCTGGACTTCAGCTTCGCGATCTTCTTGTCGACCTCGCGCAGGCCCACGGACATCTGCGTGGGACGCAGCTTCAGTATCTGCGCCTTGCCCGCGCGAGCCAGCGCGCGGCCCTCGGCCGCCGCGCCGGCCGGGGCCTTCGAGCCGTCCATGGCCGCGGCGCTGCTCGCGGCCAGACTCCGCGACGAAGATTGCGCAAGCGCCCGGGCCTGGGCCCGCGCGCTCGGCACGCGCGCGGCAGCAACAGCCGCCGGGGCCGCCGCCGCGGGCGCGGCCGCAAGCGCGGGAGCGCCATCCTCAAGGGACGCGGCGGGAAAAACCGCGATCGAAACCGCCGCCGGCGCGCCCGAAATCGAAGCCTCCCGAACGCCCGGCATCGACGAATCGTCCAAAGACGGAGCGATCTTCGCCTCGAATTGGGCTCGTGCGCCGACGGCGAACAACGACAACGCCAAAATGAACCTCATCGCTTCACCTCTCGGCGTGATTATATCGCGACTCCCGCCCGCGTCGTCCGGGACTTGAGTGCCGCCGGTTCGCGCCGAAAGACCCAGGCGAAGAGAGCCAATGGGCCCATGCCGTTGTTGCGTTTTTGTGACATCCTGTGTTAGGATGTAATCCTTGGAATACGCCGAATGTTCCGGAGGCACCCCTCGATGAAAATCGTTCCCGCCTTGTTTCTGGCGTTGACTCTCGGCGCCGCTCCCACCCGCGCCGACGGGATTTCGTCCTACCTGCCCCCCAGTCTCGCGCAGGCGTGGACGGCGATGCAGC
>JAJZQS010000113.1 GCA_021806745.1 bacterium | reverse complement strand
GGAGCAAGACGTCTATCGCAACTGGCTGCTGGACGCTCCCGGCTCCTTCCAGGAACTGCCCGCGCTCGACGCGGGCGCGCTGCGCGCCTCGCTGAGCGCGGCCTTGCGCGCCCAGCGCGCGGCGGCCGCGCGCGGCGGCGGGGTCCGCGTGCCGTGGGGCGTGGCGCGTGTGGACGCGCCCGCGGCCTGGCCCCAGGGCGCCGGCGAGGGCGTGAAGGTCGCCGTCGTCGACACCGGCATCGACTGCACGCACCCGGACCTGGCCTGCGACTTCAAGGCGGGCACGAGCATCGTCGCGCCGGGAAGCGAGCCGATGGACGACAACCAGCACGGCTCGCACGTGGCCGGCACCATCGCCGGACGAGGAGTGCAGGGCGTCTACGGCGTGGCGCCGCGGGCGACCTTGATGCCGGTGAAAGTGCTCAATGCGCAGGGCGAGGGCGCGCTGTCGGACATCATCGCCGGCATCGACTGGGCCGCGGCGCACGGCGCCCAGGTCATCAACATGTCGCTGGGCGGCCCCGTGCAGAGCCCCGCGCTTGAGCGCGCGGTGCGCCGCGCGCTGGCCAAGGGCGTGGTCGTGGTCTGCGCGGCGGGCAACTCCGGCCCGGGAGACGACACCGTGGGCTACCCGGCCGGCGAGCCCGGCGTCATCGCGGTCGCCGCCAGCGACCGCGCCGACGCCGTGGCCGACTTCTCCAGCCGCGGTCCGCAGGTGGCCTTCATCGCGCCGGGAGTCGACATCCTCTCCACGGTCCCGGGCGGCTACGCGGTGCTTTCGGGCACCTCGATGGCCTCGCCGCACGTCGCGGGCCTGGCCGCCCTGGCCATCCAGCGCGGCGCGAAGGGGCCGGCGGGCGTGCGCGCGGCGCTGGAGAGCGCGGCCTCGCCGCTGTGCTCGCGCGAGGGCTGCGCGCCCGCCGACGAGGCGGGGCGCGGGATCATCGACGCGCGGAAGTTGCGCTGAGCGCGCCGCCGCAATTTCGCAAACGGCCGTCCCTGAGAAAAAGGGGCGGCCGTCGCGCGTGCGCCGATCAGCAAAAGCCGAGCTTCTTCT
Organism: bacterium; assembly: GCA_021806745.1. Lineage (GTDB taxonomy): Bacteria > Elusimicrobiota > Elusimicrobia > UBA1565 > UBA9628 > GWA2-66-18. The sequence goes on along the minus strand of JAJZQS010000113.1, from coordinate 6,435 downwards.
TGAGCAGGGAGGCCTCGTCGGCCGTCAGCGACGCGCGCGAGTCAAGCCACTGCTCCAGCGACGCGCGCCCCTGCGCCTTTTCGGTGCTGGCGTTCCAGCGCTCGATCTCCGACTGCTCGCGCTGGCTGATCGCGCGCCAAGTCCCCGAGACGACGGCGGGCGTAGGGGCGGGAGGCGGGGGGGTGATCGCGAAGGATGCTGGGACAAAGGGTTCGGGGTCGGGAGACTTCGCGGGAAGAACGGCGACGGAGGGCGGTCTGCGCGTGGGCGCCATGACGAGACCGGAGGGCTCGCGCGAGACGCTGGGTTCGGTCGGCGCCGGAGCAATCGCGTAGAGCGCCAAGAAACAAAGGCCCGCGAGGGCGGCCGCCGTCATCGGGGGCAGCGGCGAGGACGGACGGGACGAACCGTCTCGGGGAACAAACACCGCGACCGGCGGCTGCGTCGCGAGGGGCGCGAAATAGGGACGGCGAGGCGCGAGCGCCGCGGCCGGGCGCGCCGGGCTTTCTGACGGCGCGAAGACGGGCTCGGAGGCGTCCGCGCGCCGCCGCGAGCCGTCGGCCTGCCGCTCGAACTCGGAAAAATCCCGAGCGGAGGCGGCGAGCGCGTCGGCGCTCGTGCGCGTGGCGCGCGCGGGCGCGGCGGCGCAGGCGAGCGATGCGGCAAGTCCCCAGGCCGCGATCATGCTCCCAGTGTCGCCGCGCCGCGCGCGGGACGCCTGGGTCTTAGGGCCTAGGCCGGGCTCTTAGCGTGCGCGCGACACTCGGTTGAACGCGGCGCGTCAAAAAGCCACAATGACCGCTCGGTCATGTCAATGAAGATCTGGGTTTTCTCCGCGCTGGCCGCGATGTCGGCTTGGGCGGCGTCGGCCGCGCCGATGTCCTCGACGCCGCCGCCCTCCGAGGACGCGGCCGCGCGCGAGCCCTCGCAATTGGCGCCCCTGCCGCCCCAGCCCCGGCCGACTTTGACGCTGAGCTGGGAGGACTGCGTGGCGCTGGCGGCGCGCAGAAGCCCCTCGCTGACCTCGGCCGAGTACTCGGTCAAAGCCGGGCTTGCGGCTTATGAGGGAAGCTACAACCAACTCCTGCCCTCGGTGACCCTGTCCAACACCTACGCGCGCAACAACAACTTCAACGGCGTCACGGTCGGCGCGCAGGGACTCTACACCGGCCAGCTCGTCGCCAATTGGAACGTCTTCAACATGGGCGCGGTGGCCGCCATCCGCACCGCGCGCGCGGGCTACTCGCAGGCCCAGGCGGCCCAACGCCAGGCCTCGGCGGCCCTGCGCTACAACCTGCGCGCGGCCTTCGCCAACGTCTACTTCTCCCAGCAAAGCCTGGCGATGACGCGGCGCATCGCCGACATCCAGGAACGCAACGCCGAGGAGGTGACCCTGCGCTACCAGTCCGGGCGCGAGTACAAGGGCAACATGATGAACGCCAAGGCGCAGGCGCTGGTGGCCGAGGCCAGCGTCAAGCAGGCCCTGCGCAACCTGCGCGCGGCGGCCAAGCAGTTGGACCGCTACCTGGGCGGCGGGCCCGACGAGGATCCCTTCGAGGTCGTCACCGTCACGGGCACGCTCGTCGCCCAGCAACCCCCGGACTTGCCCTCGCGCCTGCAGGACTACCTGGAAAGCGTCCCTTCGGTGGTCGTTCAGGAAGCGGCGGTCGAAAACGCGAAGGCCTCCGTGGCCAACTCCGAGTCCGTGCTGTATCCGACTTTCTCGCTGAACTACGCGCGCTACCGCGAGGGCGGCACGGAGTTTCCCAACGCCTACTACCTTTGGTCGGCCGGGGCGGACTTGAGCTACCCGATCTTCTCGGGAGGACCGGCCGCGGCGTATTTCGGCGTGAAGTCCTCCAAGCGCGCGCTCAACGCCCAAGAAGAGACCCTGCGCTCGACGCGCAACAACGCGGCTCTCGCGCTCGAGACGGCCTGGGCGTCCTACGCCAACGCGGTGGACACGGCCGTGGGCGAGCAGGCGATCCTGGAATCCTACCGCCAGCGCAACGACGAGGGCGAAGTCCGCTACGCGGCCGGACTTCTGAGCTTCGACAACTGGCAGGTCATCGTCACTCAGTGGGTGGGCGCCGAGCAGGCCGCGATCAGCGACTGGCAGGCGGCGGTGGTCGCGCAGGCGGCCTGGGAGCAGGCGCTGGGCAAGGCCCTGGGGGAATGAGATGAGAACGATCGCGGCCGTGGCCGTCGTCGGGGCGCTGGCCGTGGGCGGCTACTACGCGCGCCGGCGCCTGAGCGCCAAGCCGCCCGAGCCCGCCGTGCGCGCGGCCGTGCGCGTGGGCCCCATCGAGGAGACCGTCGACGCCACCGGCTCGGTGCTGCCCTACCACCGCGTCGAGATCAAGCCGATGATGTCGGGGCGCATCGAGAAGCTCCTCGTCGACGAGGGCGACAAGGTCGCGCAGGGACAGATCATCGCCTGGATGAGCTCCACCGACCGCGCCGCCATCCTCGACGGCGCGCGCGCGCAGGGGCCGGAGATGCTTAAAAAATGGGAGGACACCTACAAGGCCACGCCCGTCATCGCGCCTCTGCCCGGGGTGATCATCTTGAAGAACGTGGTCGAGGGGCAGACCGTGGACGCGACCACCGTGGTCTACGCGATGTCGGACGTGCTCGTGGTCGTGGCCCAGGTCGACGAGTCCGACATCGGCAAGATCCACCTCGGCATGCCCGTGAGCGTGGTGCTCGATTCCTATCCCGACCGCACCGAGCAGGGCACGGTCTTCGACATCCTCAACGAAGGCAAGAACGTCTCGAACGTGATCCAATACTCCGTCAAGATCCGCCTGCGGCGCGTGCCCTCGTATTACCGCTCGGAGATGTCGGCCAACGTCAGCTTCGTGGTCGATCGCCACCCGAAAGCCCTCCTCGTGCCCGCGGCGGCGATCCAGGACAAGGACGGAGTCTCGAGCGTGCTCGTCGCCGGTCCCGACGGGACCCGACGGCGCCGGATCGTCAAGGTCGGCCTGCGCACCGATTCCGACGCGGAGATCGTCTCGGGACTGTCGGCCGCGGACGCCGTGCTCGTGATCTCGGCCAAATACGTCCCGCAAGAGGAGCCCAAGTCCAGCCCGCTGTCGATGGGCTCCTTCAAGAAGTCGGACGCGGGACAGCGCAAAGCGGGGCACTGATGTCCTTGATCGAGGCCGACGGCCTCACGCGCGTCTACGAGGTGGGCGGCGGGCGGCTGACGGTGCTCAAGGGCCTGAGCCTGCGCGTGGAGCAAGGCGAGTTCGTGGCCATCATGGGCCCGTCGGGCTCGGGCAAGTCCACGCTGATGCAGATCCTGGGCCTGCTCGACCGCCCCACCTCGGGGACCTGCCGGCTCATGGGCCGAGACGTGTCGCGGCTGTCCGACGACGAGGGCGCGGTCCTGCGCTCGCGCACGATCGGCTTCATCTTCCAGATGTTCAACCTGCTGCCGCGCACCACCGCGCTGCACAACGCGGCTTTGCCCATGATCTACGCGGGCGCGCCCGGGCGCGACGCGCGCGCCAAGGAGGTGCTCGAACGCGTGGGCCTGGGCGACCGCCTGGACCACGCGCCCAACCAGCTCTCCGGCGGACAGCAGCAGCGCGTGGCCATCGCGCGCGCGCTCGTCAACCGGCCCCGGATCCTGTTCGCCGACGAGCCCACCGGCAACCTGGCCTCCGACCAGGCCGAGGACATCCTGCGCGAGCTCAAGTCGCTCAACGCCTCCGGCATCACCGTCATCATGGTCACCCACGAGCCCGACATCGCCGCGCACGCGCGGCGCGTCATCCGCCTCAAGGACGGCGCGATCGTCAGCGACGAGCGCAACGCGCCCGAGCCCGCGCTCAAGCCCGCGGCCGCGAGCGCCCTGGACGGCGCGCTGCGCCCGCCCGCGCTGGGTCTTGACGAGGCCCGCGAGTACGCCGCGTCGGCGCTGCGCGCGATGGCCGCCAACAAGGTGCGCTCGGCGCTGTCGATGCTGGGCATTCTCATCGGCGTGGCGGCGGTGATCGCCATGCTGGCCATCGGCCGCGGCGCCCAGCACGCGATCGAGTCGCGCCTGTCGGGGCTGGGCTCGAACCTGATCGTGCTGTTTCCCGGCTCCACCAACATGGGCGGCGTGCGCGCGGGCCAGGGCACCTACACGCGCTTCACCTTCGACGACGTGAAGGCCCTCTCCAAGCTCGCCCACGTGCGGCGCGCCGAGGGCGACGTCAGCGGCAACGCCGAGATCGTCTACAAGGACAAGAACTGGAGCACGCAGGTCACCGGCGTGACGCCGCTCTACGCGTCCATGCACGCCAGCGATCCCTACTACGGCCGCTTCGTCACCGACGACGACGACCGGCGCTTGAGCCGCGTGGCCGTCATCGGCGAGACGGTGCTCAAGAACCTCTTTGCCGATCCCAAGCAAAATCCGGTGGGCGAGACGATCAAGATCAACCACACCGACTACCGCATCGTCGGCGTGCTGCCGGTCAAGGGCTCCTCGGGCTTCCACGACAGCGACGACATCGTGCTGGTGCCGCTGCGCACGGCGATGAAGCGGCTGTTCGGGCGCTTCTATCTGGACTACATCTGGATCGAGGCCGACGGGCCCGGCACGGTCGACGGGGTGATGGACGCCGTGGAGACGACCATGCGCCGCCGCCACCACCTCCCCGCCTTCAAGGACGACGACTTCGGCATGCGCAACATGTCCGACATCCAGTCCGCGCTGACGGGCACCACCAAGACCTTCTCGCTTCTGCTGGGCTTTGTGGCCGCGATCGCGCTGCTGGTGGGCGGCATCGGCATCATGAACATCATGCTGGTCTCGGTGTCCGAGCGCACGCGCGAGATCGGCCTGCGCAAGGCGGTGGGCGCGGCGCGCCGGGCGATCCTGGCTCAGTTCCTCATCGAGGCGGCGGCGATGGGCGCGGTGGGGGGGGCGGCCGGCGTCGCGCTCGGCGCGGCGATCGCGGTGGCGGTGTCGCGCTTCGCGGGCTGGGCGGCGCTGGTCTCGCCGGGCTCGGTGCTGCTGGCGTTCGTCTTCTCGACGGGGACCGGACTCGTCTTCGGGCTTTGGCCGGCGCGCAAGGCGTCCTTGCTGTCGCCCATAGAAGCCTTGCGCTACGAATAGCGCTACAGCGTCAGGCCCGCGCCGTTGAGGAAGAAACCCACCACGCGCTCGGCCTCGGCCTCCAGGGGGCGGTCGTGGCCCTCGATGGACTTGCGCACCGACGCGCTGCGGCACAGGCCGATGAGCGCGGCCGCGGCGTAGTCGGGCGCCCGCAGCGACGCGCCGCCGTCCTTGGACGCCGCGCGCAGAAGCGACTTGACGAGTTCGTGGTTGCGCGCGTAGAGCGCGCGCAGGCGGCCTTGGGACATTTCGCCGCAGCCGGGCAGGCGCCCCGCGCCCACTTGGCCGAGGAAATCCCGGTGGCGGTCGAAGTGGCCCAGCAGCGCGCGCGCCAGCGCGACCAAGAGCTCCTTGCCGCCCACGCCGGTCTTGCCCAGCACCTCCAGCTCCAGGCGCAGGGACTCGACCATCTCCGAAAAGACCGCGAAAAAAAGCTCGTCTTTGTTGGCGTAGTGCAAAAACAGCGTGCCCTTGGCCACCTCGGCCTCGCGCGCCACGTCGTCAAGGCAGGTGTCGGCAAAGCCCCGCTCCACCAGCAGGCGGCGGGCGGCCTCCAGGATGCGGCGGCGCTTGGCGTCGGGATCGCGTACGACGGGGCGGACTCGTGCGGGGGGCATGGGGCGCGGTTGTGACCGCGCGGTCATTATAGCAGTTCGAGGCGGCTACTCGCGCGCGTAGTAGGCGGCGACGGTCAGCGCCGTGCCGATGCCGTAGAGCAGCAGGGTGCTGTCGACGAAAAAGCAGTACACCGTCAGCGCCGCGCCCACGAGCATGAGCTTGACGTTCATCTCCTGCTTGCCCGTGGCCAGCGCGACCATGCCGATGCCCGAAAAGATCAAGCCGCCGATGATGTTGGACAGCGAGACGCTGCCGATGAGCGCGCCGATGTCCATGTCATTGCCCCTGCGTCGCGGCCTGCACATCCTTCTCTTGGGATTGGATCAGCGCGTTGGCCTGCGCGGCGGCGGCCTGGGCGTGCTGCTCTTGCGCGTGGAGCGTGACCGCGTAGCGCTCGGCGGCGTTGGCCTGCCGGGTCTTTTCGTCGGCTTGGCGCCGGAGCAGGAAGCCGTGCGCCCAATAGCCGAGCGCGGCCAGCGCGACGAGCAAAACGAGGATTTTCATGATTCTCCCTTTTGCCGCGGCGCGGCTTGGACTTAGTGTAGCCCGCGCGCGCGGAATTTGCCAGGCGGCGGGCGCTCCAAGTTCATGGGGTTTTGAAATGTGGCTCATGACGATGCGGCAAGTCGCGGTGACGGGAAGTCCGCGGCGAGCAGACGCAGCAAGCGGCCCATGGTCAGTTCCCCCGTGGACCTTGCGAA
>JAJZQS010000112.1 GCA_021806745.1 bacterium | reverse complement strand
CGCCGCTGCCCAGGTAGTTGACCAGAGCGCGCGCGGCCTGTCCGTCGGCGGCGAGGTTGCCCGACTCCAGGATCAGCGTCGAGAAAGTCGAGTACGCGCCGCAAAAGCCGGTCATCAGCAGCAGCCGGCCGTCCGGGCCCAGCGCTCCGCGCGCGCCCAGGCCTTGGAACAGCCCGATGAGCAGGCACGCGGTCAGATTGATGGCGAGAGTCGCGTAGGGAAAATCCGCGCCCGCCACGCCCGGCACCCACAGTCCCATGCCGTAGCGCGCGAAGGTTCCCAGAATTCCGCCCAGCGACAGCCACAGCCATTTGCTCATCGCGGCCTCCTGCGCGGCGGACATGAAAAAACTCCTACCGCGCGCGGTAGGAGTCATCAGCCCGGATGCGGCGGGCGGTTGTCGGCGAACTCCATCGCCGTCCTGCGCCGGTATTATGGCGGAGCGAGCGCGGGAAAATCAAGGGGCGGGCGCCGAAACCCGGCGCCCGCCCCGCCTCGCGCTCGACGGCGCTTACCGTCCGCCGCCGGGGCAATCTCCGCGGATTTGGCAGAAGCTTTGACGCGGCGCCGGCGAGTATTCGAGGAAGACGTCGACGAACGCGCGGTCGGCGCCGGTGTCGGCGTCGATGACGCCGCCGTAGGCGTAGCCGAGCGTCCAGCCCGCGTCGAGCGTCGGCGCCGCGCCTTCGGGCGCTCGGCCGACGGCTTGCCCTTCGTAGAAGATGGCGCCGTTTCGGATCGTCACCCCGTGGCGGAAGGCGAACTCGAGCTTGTCGCCTTGGGCGTCCGTGAACTCGGCGCCGAGGCGGCCGCCGGGCAGCAGTCGCGGCGCGACCGAGCCCTTGGGCTCTCCCCCGACCACGGAAACCATCGTCGGCTCGTCGGACTCGGCGTACAGACGCAGGGCTTGGGCGCTCGCGGGAGCGAAGGCGATGCGGACCGTGCGGCCCCAATAGGGGCTGCCGTCGGCGGTCAGTTCGCGCGGCGAGACGATCGCGACCAGGCGCGAGAGCACGGACTCGGGGCTTGCGCCGCTCAACTGCACGCGGGCACCGCCGATTCCGGTCACGGAAGCTCCGGGAAGGCCCATGGGATTGGCGACCTGAACGTCGATGGACGCAAGCCCATAGCCGGAGGAGGTCAGCGGATCGTTGATGCTCAACTGAACATCGTCGACGTCCAGGGACGCGTCGTTTCCGGCCGCGCCCAGGGGCAGGGCGCAGTCGCCCTTGCCCGACCAGTCCGAGTTTTCCAGACGCAAGACGGCTTGCGCCGACTTCTGCTCGAGCGTGCGTCCCATGGAGTCCTGCAGGGCCACTTGGACTCGCCCGAGGGCGAACGCCTCGCGGGCCTTGCAGACCATGATGGTGCCGATCGGGGCCTGGCCGTAGTTGGGCTGGTCCATGAACGGGATGCTGTCGATCGTGCCGACGGCCTCGAGCTTTTGCGCGGGCTCGAAGGTCGCGACGAGGCGGTACGCGGAGGGACCGGCGTGCAGCGAGGCGGAGTAGATCTGGGCTTGGGCGGATGAAACGGCGGCGAGGACGACCATCGCGGTGAGGACGGATCGGCGGTTCATCGGGACTCCTTGAATTGGCGCGGCATTTCGTTGGCGAGAACAACGGTAGCACGGCATGTCCCGGCCGGGGCAGTGCGGCGAGGTCAAATGCGCGTGACGAACGCGTGATGGCGGCGGGCGTTGTATAATGGCGCATGGCCGTCGACAAGAAGTTCGTGCTCACCGGCGCCAAGCGGGTGTTCGACTCGCGGCCGATGTATGCGCAAGTCGTCGTCACCGACGACTGCAACCTTTCTTGCTCGTATTGCGACGAGTATGCGCCCGGCGCGCCGCCGGTGGCGCTGTCGACGCTCAAGGCGCGCGTCGACAAACTCGACGAGTTGGGCGTGCTCGTCTACGATTTCCTGGGCGGCGAGACGATGCTGCACCCCGACATCGCCGAACTCGTGCGCCACGCCAAGTCCAAGCGCGGCGGCTCCAATCTCGCCACGATCATCACCAACGCTTTTTTGCTCACGCGCCGCTCCATTCTGGACCTCAACGCCGCGGGGTTGGACTTCATGCAGGTTTCCGTGGACACCCTGCGCCCCACCGCGTGGTCGGACAAAGCGCTCAAGTCCGTCCTGCCCAAGCTCAGGCTTTTGGCCGAGACGGCGAAGTTCCAGGTGGAAATCCAGTCCGTGCTCAACGAGGAAAACCTCGACAGCTACGACGAATTCCGCCGCGAGTTGAAGGATCTCCCGTTCGCCTTCGGGTTTTCGATCATGCACGGCAAGGGCGGACGGATCGCCATCCGCGGGGAGAGGTATCTGGACCTGCTGGAAAAATACGGCGTGTTCGAAGGCGTCAATTTCTACGGCGACCACCTCAAGGAAATGCTGCGCGGGGATTTCTCCCGTCCCTGGAAATGCCTGGGCGGCTTCAAGTTCCTGTATGTGACCTCGGCGGGCGCGGTCCAGTGGTGCGCGCAGCAACGCGGCGCCGCCTTCGACTTGATGTCGGCCACGCCCGCGCGGCTGAAGTCCAACGACCGGCACAAGCCCTGCGAGGCCGGCTGCGCGCTCGGCTGCGTGCGCATGGTCAGCCACACGCTCGGCGAGCCGCTCAAGACTTTCGGCGCGAGCGTGCGCCTGGCCGCGGGCATGAGCGCGCCCAAGAAGTCCGCGTCGCCGGCGCCCCGGGCCTTGAACGCGCCCTGAGTCGAGGCTACACTGCCGGGGAGGGCGCATGAACTGGGTTTATTGGGTTGCGGCGGCCTGCGTGTACGCGGAGTTCGTCGGCTATTGGGTGCACATTCTTCTGCACGGTCACCGCATTCGCTTCCTGAGCCGGGCGCACATGATTCACCACCTCGTCGTCTACTCGCCCGACCGTTCCCTGCGCCCGAGTTCCGAGTACCTGGGCTCCACGCAGGGCCGCGCCCATGTCGTCGGCATCGGCCTGGAGTGGCTGGCTCCGCTGGGCCTGATTCTGGCGGCGACCGCGGCGGCGCTGCGCGCCGCAGGCGCCGCCCCCGGGCATGAGGCCGCATTTTTGGCGACGGCGCTGGCCTGGGGCTACGGGATGTTCGGCGTCATGCACGACCGCATGCATGTGCGGGGCTCGCGCTGGGAAAATCTTCCGGGGATCGGAGCCTGGTTTCGCCGCGTGCGCCGCCTGCACGACATCCACCACCTGCGCCTGACCGATGACGGCACGATGGCCTACAACTACGGCATCTGCTTTTTCGTCTTCGACCGTCTGTTCGGGAGTTTGAGGCAAGACCACGCGCGTTTCAACCCCGTGGGCTTTGCCGCGGCGAAGCGGCGCTACGCGTTCGTTTTCTCCGCCCGCTGAGGGGTCGGGCTGTTATCCACCGGTTATACCGGACTATCCCCAGGATATCCACAAGTTATCCCCCTGGAAAATCCAGCCACGCTCTGCTAGACTATGGCCCCATGGCAAAGACACCCCTCGCCGTCATCGCGATGCTGTGCGTCGTCTCCGCTCGCGCCGCGGGCCCCGCGTCCGCGCCGGGGCGAGCCACCGCCTTTCCCGGCTGGAGCCAACTCGGCGCCCCCGACGATCCGCTCGATGGTCTGACTCGCGACGGCGAGGATTTGCGCGACGCCTACGCCGCCCCGCCTTCCGCCGCCTGGCTCATGCGCGGCCTGCGTCAGCCCGACTTGACCGCCCGATTGGAGGCCGTGCGCGAGGCCGCGCGGCCGCGCAACGCCGAGGCGATCGGCCCGCTGTCGGGGCTTTTGCTGCGCCTGGACCAGCCCGCTTCCCTGCGCGCCGCCGCGGCGCTGGGTCTTGGGCGCGTGGGAGATCGCAGCGCCCAGCCGTCGCTGTCCCAGGCGCTCTGCGACCCGGACGCGTCGGTGCGCGCCTCGGCGGCCATCGCGTTGGGACGATTGCGCGCGCGGGAGGCCTCGGCGGATTTGGAGCACGCGCTTTTGCGCGACCCGGCCTGGACGGTGCGCTACGCCGCCGCCGTGGCTTTGGGAAAATTCCCCGGCTCGGACGTGCCCTTGTGCGCCTCGCTTTCGGCCGATCCGGCCTGGCAGGTGCGCCAGCAGGCCGCGCGTTCGCTCCAGGCTCGGCCCACGCCGGCCTCCAGGCGCGCGTTGGTGGCGGCGCTGCTGGACCCCGACGCCAGCGTGCGCGCCAGCGCGGCGTTTTCCATCGGCGAGATCGGCACTCGCGCCGAAAGGCGCGCGCTTTCACTGGCTCTGCGCGTGGAGACCGATCCCGCGGCGCGGCTGCTGATGCGCGAGGCTCTGCGCTCGGCGCTGGCCAAGCCGTGACGCGTCAGCGCGAGACCGCGGCGTCAAGCCAGTCCTGCAGCCGCGGCCGGTAAACGCCGCCGTCGTCGCCGAGCGCGAGCAGGTGCCCTCGGCCGGGGATGACCCAGAATTGCTTGGGGCCGGGCGCCGACTCGTAGAGCGCGCGGCCCTGCGCGTAGGGCACGACCGGGTCTTGCGGCGCGTGCATGACCAGCAGCGGCACGCGCGCGCGCGCGGCGATGAAGCGCTCCGGCGCCCAGCGGTCCGAGATCAGCGCGTAGACCAGCGGCTGAAGCGGCCAGGTGAGCGGGGACTGCGCGAGTTTGGCGCGAGCGACCGCGCGGTAGGACGCGAAGGTCGAGTCGAGAACGAGCGCGCGCAGTCCCGCGCCCCCGTCTTGCGCCAGCGAGGCCACCGCCAGCGCCCCGCCCAGGCTTTGGCCGATGACGACCAGCGGCAGCCCCGGCGCGCGGCGCCGCGCGTAGGCCAGCGCGGCCTCTCCATCGCGTACGGCGCCGTCGAGCGATTTTTCCCCTCCCGAGGCGCCGTAGCCGCGATAGTCGAAGGCGAGCACGTCCCAGCCGGCCAGCGCCAGCCAGTAGACGTAGAGAAAATGCGAGGTCTCGTTTTGGCCGTTGCCGTGGAACTGCACGATCACGCCCTTGGCCGGGCCGGGGCGCGCGGGAAACCACAGGCCGGAGAGCTTGACGCCGTCGGCGGACGGAAAATCGACGACCTGGTATTGGGCTCCGACGGTCTCCGGCCGCAGGTGCAGCGCGCGGTCGGGCTGCAAAAACAAGTTCGTGCAGCCCGTCAGCGCGCAGGCCAGCGCGGCGACGGCGGCGCGTTCAATAGTACCAACTCGCATAGAGTCCGCTCTCCTCGTAGCGCCCGCGGCGCAGGACCTCGGCGCGCACGGCCGAGTCGCGGCTCAGCGCCCAGTTCAGAACGCCGCGAACCTGGTCGGCGGGCGTGCGGTCGCCGAAGGGCTGCGCGGTGAGCGCCCCGTCGACGAGCGCGCGCACGCTGCGCGTCGCGTCGAACGACAGTCCCGCGCGGACCTCGCCGCCGGTGCGAAAGCCGTCGTGCAGGGCCGCGCCGGCCGCGCCCTGCGCGCCGACGAGCGCGTAGGCCAGCGCGCCCGGCCAGGGGCGCGCGGACGCGCCGGTGTCGAGGTGGCCTTGGTAGACGAGTTCCGAGGAAGGGCGGCGGTTTAATTCATAGGCGGTGTCCAACCCCGTGCCCGCGCTCCACGACGGCTTGTGCGAGACGCCGTCCCAGGGGGCCGCCGAGAGGATGTTCACGACATCGAGCCGGCGGATGTAGGCGTCGCGGTTCTTCTCGTCATAGCGCACGCGCGCGTCAAAGCCGTCGAATTCCTGTCCGGGAGAATAGGCTTGAGGGCGATCGTCGAGCGCGTGGTAGCCGGCGCGCCAATCGAGTTCGGCAAATCCCCCGCGGTTGGAGGCGCCGCCGCCCAGCGCCACGCGGTGGCGCGCGTGGCCCTCGTCGGGCGGGGCGTTGTCGTCGGGAGGAGGAAGTTCGGCGGGCGCGTCGGGCACGCGCGCGCGGCGCACGAGGATTTCGCGCTCGAGCCGGCGCACGGCGGGCGGAGCGTCCGGGGAGTAGCCGACGCGGTCGGCGAGTATGTCCATGGCGCCGTCGAGGGCCAGCGCGCGCCCCGACGAGGGGAGGTCCGCGCAGAGCCGGTCGCCGTCGTCGAGTCTTCCGTCGGCGTAGGCGAGCGCGGCGCGGCGCTCTCGCGGCGTCATCAGGCGCCGTCGCGCGGCGAGCACGGTGCCTTGCGAGGGGCGCCAGACGCCCGGCTCGCTGAGGCCGGGAACCGAGCGCACCGCGCGCGTGGTTTCGCTGGGCGCGAGGATCAGCGGCTGGCCGCGCAGCAAAGTCAGCCGAGGGGCGGCGGCCTCGAGTGCGGGCAGCAGCTGATAGGCGCAGTTGCGGGAGAGAAAATAATACGGAAACTTGGTCGGGCCCAGTTCCCAGATGTGAGCGGCCAGCCGGTCGACCTCGGCGCTGGACAGGTGCAGGCGGTACTCCCAGAGGTCGCGGCTTTCGATGTCGTTGTACTCGTCGACTTGCATGTAGTAGGGCAAGGTCGTGTAGGTGCCCGGATACAGCCCGGTCAGGCCCTTGAAGGCGAACGCGAGCCCGCCGTCGCCGCCGGTGTCGGCGGCGTAATTGAGCGTGTTGTCGAGCAGGCGAGCGTCGGGACCCACCGCGGCGCGCTCCAGGCGCAGGAACGCGTGGCCGAACATCGACGAGGGGTTGTCCATGTAGGCCGAGGCGAAAATCAGCGAGACCGAGTTCAAGTCCAGCCGCCGGCGCCAATCCAAGTAGCGCGAGCAGTCCGCGGGCGGCAGTTCGGACTCCTTCAATCCGAGCTGCGACTCAAGCCACGCCGCGCGCGCGGGAAAGCGGCAGCGCGGGTGCTGGAGACCTCCGCCCGGCTCGGGCGCGTAGAGCCCGCGCACCTCGGCCAGAAGCTCCGCGCGCGGGTCACGGGCTCCGTCCGGGGCCAGGAAAAAAGCCGGGCCGCCGTCGCTTTCAAGCCGGCGCAGGAACCGCGACGGCCGCCAATGGCCGAGCCTCAGCCACTCCTTGCGATTCCAAAGAGACGCGGCGCGCGCGCGCGCCAAGGCCGTTTGCGCGTCCGGCGCTTGGGCGCGCGCGGCCGGGGCGGCCAGCGCCAAAGCCGAAAAAAGAAGAGGGCGGGCGATCCATGGACCGCCCGCCCTCCGATTCAAGCGCCGGCTCGCGTTAGAGCGCGCAGGCCTTGGCCATCGACGCGTCGGAGCCGATGGCCTGGTCCAGGTGGATCAGGAAGTCGGTCGACGTGGTGTTCGCGCTTGGGAACAGCGTCTCGTAATGCGACTTGGCAAACGCCTCGAACGGCGCGGTCTGGCAGCCCGACAGCGCCGCCAGGGAGGCCGTGTACTCGCCCTTGCCCGCCGCCATTTCCCGCTCCAGCACGCGCAGGTTGGCCGCGGTGAACACCTCGCGCTCGCGCGAGGACTTGATCAGCCCGCCCGACGAGCAGCCGAGCGTGCCGGTCGTGATCGCGAACGTCTGGTTGCCGAACGTCCCGTTGGTCGTCGCCGCGAGGATTTGATCCACGGGGCGATTGTCCTTGAACAACTGGGCGCCGAGACCGCAGCCCGCGTCGTTCTGGCCGCCCGCCTGCGCGAACGACGCCAGCCCGACCACGGCCACGAGCATCCACAGCGATCGCTTCATTCTTGAACCTCCTTTGCGTCCGCGTCGCCCCCGC
>JAJZQS010000013.1:3813-39697 GCA_021806745.1 bacterium | reverse complement strand
GATCACGATGATGCAGATGGGCGGCTTGGGGCTTCTCACCCTATGGCTGTGCCGGCTGGCTCTGGCGGGGCGCTCGGCGTTCAATCGCCAGGATTTGGTGACGCTGGCGCCGTTTTTGGCGTATCTGACGGTGGGAGTCTTCTCTTTCTGGCATGCGCCCTACCGCATGGTCAGCGTGGACTTCTTCCTGCGCCACATGTTCTACGTGATCGTGGCGCTGATCGCGATCTATGAGTTCGACCAGGACGCGGTCGCGGGGCTTTTTCGTTGGCTGATCCGCGCGGCGTGGGTGGCCGTCGGTTACGGCACGCTGCAGTTCATCGACACGCGCGCGTTTCCCCCGGGCGTGGGTTCGGGCATCGATCCGTTCGTCTGGCGCGGAGCTTTCGGGCCGCGCGTGTTCTCGACCTACGGCAACCCGAACTTCTACGGCGACTTCCTGGTCATCATCTTCCCGATCATTCTGACCCAGTTCCTGAAGACGCGGCGCTGGAGCTTGGTGCCGCTGATGCTGCTCCTGCTGCTCAATCTCTTCGCCACGGGCACCAAGGGCGCGTGGCTGGGGTTTGCGATCGTGTGCGTGCTCTTTGGCGTCCTGGCGCTGACGCATTTTAAGGAACAGGCTCGGCCCTATCGCGCCTACGTGCTGGGGGCGGCGGCGGCGGGCGCGCTGGGGCTGGTCGGCTACACCGCCCACGACCTGGAGACGCGCATCGTTTCCATTAATTTCCGCCTGTTCACCTGGGAAGCCACTTGGGAGATGATCCGCACCCACCCGCTGATCGGCTCCGGCGTGGGCGCGTTTCCGCCGCTGTATCCGGCCTTCCGCCGGCCTCCGATCTTCCACATCGAGGGCAAGCACAACACCGAGACCGATCACGCCGAGGACGAATATCTGGAGGAGTTCCTGGATCACGGCATCCTGGGTCTCGGGATATTCCTGTGGCTGATCCTGAGCACGCTGACCGTCGGCTTTCGATCCCTGGGGCAGTTGACCACCTCGTTGGCGCTCAAAGACGGACGACCGCCGCCGCGCGCGTGGGACTTGGCCGGACTGCTGGTGTCTTTTTGCGGCATGCTCGGCCACAACTTCTTCGACGTGAGCCTGCGTTTCGTCTCCTCGGGCGTGTATCTGGGGCTGCTGTCGGGGCTCATCGTCAACATCGCCCGCGGGCGAGCGCTCTACGAGCTTCACGCGCGCGCGTCCGAAGCCGAGCAGGACGGCCCCTCGGCCTGGCGCACCGTGTCGGAACTGCTGATTTGGCCCGCGCGCCTGGCGGCGGCGGGCGGGATCGTCTATTTCGCCTTCTTGCGCGATCGCGCGGCCGCCGCGCCGGGAGCCACGCTCGCCGGCATGTTCGGCGAGTTCTCCGCGATCCTGGGGCCTCTCGATCGCGTGATGTCCGCCCCGCCGGGTGAACTCCTGCAGTGGTGGCTGGCCTGGGTGACATTCGCCGGATGCATGCTGTCGTTGGGCTGGGCGATGCTCAGGCTCATATTCCTCTCCGAGACTCCGGTCGTGCCCGCGATCGTGCTGACCGCGCTGTTTCCGCTCTACCAGTTCTGGGGGTATTTCCGAGCCGATGTCCACCACAACCTGGCCATCTATTTCTCGAAGGACCACGATTGGGGGCCGGCGATCTCGAATTATTTGAAAGTCACCGAGCTCAACCCCGATTTCGTGATGTCGAAATATTTTCTCGGCAATGTGTTCAATGATCGCTTCAACATGGAGAAGGTCTTCATGCCGGAGTGGGGTGATCCCGGCACGGCTCCGATGGACGACTACGAGCGCGCGCTGTACTGGTACAACCAGGTCCGGCGCTTGTCGCCGAACTACGTGCAGACTCATCACCAGGTGGGCAACCTCCACCTGCGCCGCGCGCAGTGGGCCATGGATCAACACCATCCGCAAGCCGAGGTCGACCATTACCTGGATCTGGCGATGACGCGCTTCCGTCTCTACGAGGAGATCGACCCGGTCTACGCGCCCAACTACTACCGCATCGCCCAGATCTACATGATGCGCAAGCGCTACCCGGAGGCCATTCGCACCTACCACGAGCTCATCGACGCGCAGGCCTGCGCGGTCGACCCCGCGCTGCTCAAGAACGGACTTCTGCGGCGAACGATCTTGTCCTACCAGCCCTACGTCCAGGAGCCCGACGCCTCCGGCTCGATGGTCTGGGTGCATCGCCACGCCACCGCGCAAGAGCCGCACGAGGCCGCCGAAGCCTACACGAACCTCGCCAACGCGGAATTCCTCGCGCACCAGGCCGACCCTAAGGCGCCCGGCTACTTGGAGGGCGCCGAGCGCGATTATCGACTGGCCCTGAGCTTCGAACCCGGGGACACTCAGGCGCAGAGAAACCTGCAGGTCGTCTACCGGCTGGCGCAAATCGAGAAGAGGCTGCGCCCCGTCTCCGGGCCAGCGCCCGCGGCTGCGCCCGGGCGCCCGTTTTTCACCGGTTATGAGGTTGCGCCCCGCAAGGGCTAGCGCCGCGCTGGCGCTGGGTCTGGCCCTGGCGGCGGCCCCGGTCCTCGGCGAGAGTTGGGGAGATTCTCCCGAGCCCGCCGAGCGCGTGTTCGCCGCCCTGCGCGCGGAGATGACGCGCAGCCTGGAGCGCCTGCGCGACGGAAAATTCGGCCCGCCGTATTTCTTGGCCTACCGCCTGCACGACGCGCGTCATTACGAGGCGGTGGCTTCGCTCGGAGCCTTGACCACCGACGATTTGGAGCAGTATCGCATCGCGTACGCGGAGGCGCGCTACGGCGACAAATCCTTCGACAACGTGGATTTGAGCTATCAGGGCGTCAACCTGCCCTCGCCGACGGCCCCGGATGTTCTCCGTCAGACTTTTTGGCTGCTCACCGACCAGGCCTACAAGAGCGCCGTCGCGGGTTGGCTGGAAAAGAAGGCCAAGCGCGCCACCGAACTGGTGACGCGACCGCTCGATGACTTTTCGCCGGCGCCCCCGGTGCGCGAGACGCAGGCCATCCCCCGCCCGCGCCTCAACCGTGGCCGCCTGCGCCGACTGGCGTTGGAGCTCAGCGCGATCTTGCGCGATTATCCGCAGATCCAGGAGTCCAGCGTCGATCTTGAGGCGTGGTGGGTGCGCCGCTTCCTGGTCACCAGCGAGGGCACGGAACTTCTGACGCCGTCCGAGCGCATGCCCAGCGAGATTCACGTCAACGTGGCCACGCGCGCCGACGACGGCATGCGCTTGGAAGACAGCCTGTTCATCCCGCTCGTCGACTTCGACCACGCGCCGCGGCGCGAGGAGCTGAAAAAAAAGGTGCGCGCCTTGGCCGAGGAGTTGTCGAGCCTGCGCCGTGCTCCGGTGCAGGACGCGGCGACCGCGCCGGCGATCCTGGATCCGGAGATGTCCGGGGTTTTGTTTCACGAAGCTCTCGGACACAAGCTGGAGGGCGAGCGCCAGCGCGATCCTCACGAAAGCCAGCTTTTCCGCGACCTCGTCGGCAAACCGATCATCCCCGCGTTCCTGAGCGTCATCGACGACCCGACGCTCAAGGAGTTCGCCGGCTCGCCGCTGCACGGAAGCTACGACTACGACTCCGAGGGTTCGCGCGCCCAGCGGGTGGTACTCGTCGACCATGGCGTGCTGCGGAATTTCTTGATGTCGCGCTGGCCGGTGCAGGGATTTGCCGACACCAACGGCCACGGCCGATCCGATTGGCGTTCGCATCCGACCGGACGAATGGCCAACCTGATCGTCCAGGCCGACGGGGCGGTGTCTCTCGACGAGCTCCAGCGCCGATTGCTGTCGCTTTTGCGCGCCCAGGGGAAGTCCTACGGGTTCTTGCTGGTCGGCTCCTCCGGCGGGGAAAACCCCACCAACCGGGAGTCCGCGCAGACCCTGGAAGTGCGGCCGCGCCTCGTCTATCGGGTGGACGCGGCCACCGGCGCGCGCACGCTCGTGCGCGGGGTCAAGCTCGTGGGCACGCCGCTGGTGATTCTCAATCGGATCGTCGCCGCGGGAAACGACCCGACGCTGGCCAACGGCTTCGTTTGCGGCGCGGAGTCGGGCTGGGTGCCCGTCAGTCAGATCGCGCCGAGCCTTCTTGTTTCCGAGATTGAGCTCCAGCGTCTGCCAGAGGACCGCGTGCTGCCGCCGATCCTTCCGTCCCCGCTCCATGATCCTCGCTAGCCTGGCCGCCGCGCTGGCGCTGGCCGCGGCGGCGGCCGAGCCCCCGCCGCCGGAGACGGCCCAGCCGGGCCTGGAGCGCGCGATGAGCGCGGAATTGACGCGCGCGAGCCGGGATCTGCGCGAGGATGGTTACCCGCCGATCTATTTCGCCCAGTTGACGGTGTGGGACTTGTCGGATTGGGACGAGTGGAGCCACCTCGGGGCGCCACGGGCGGAAGCGACGATGCGCCAGCGCATCGCGATGGCCGACGTGCGCGTGGGCTCGCCCGCGCTCGACAACCACCCAGAGACTCCGCGCGCGGATTATTTGGGCACGCCGATCGCGATGAGCGACGACGAGTTCGCCATCCGCCACGCGCTTTGGCGCATGTTCGATGGCGACTATAAATCGGCGACCTCGGATTTCTTGAACAAGCAGGCGGAGACGATCACGCGCGGGCGGGCCGACTACGAAACCGATGATCTTTCCGCCGAGACCGCGATCGTCAGCACCTCGGCGGCCGCGCCGAGGCCTTGGAGTCTGGAGCGGCTGCGGCTGCTGTCGGGCGCGCTCGGCGACCCGCTACGCGCGGCGCCGTGGCTGTTGGAGGCGGACACTCACGCGGGCTTGCGTCGCCTGCGCACGAGACTGCGCTCCACCGACGGGCTGTTCGTGGACAAGACCGACGATTGGGCCAAGATCGAGGCGGAGGCGGTGGCGCTGAGTTCGGACGGCTACCGCGAGACCGTCTCGCGGGATTGGCACGCGCGCGGGCCCGACGCCCTTCCGAGCGAATACGAATTGCGCCGCGCCGGCGAGGACATGGTCCGGGACCTCGCCGAACTGCGTACGGCGATCACCACCTCGCCGTTCAGCGCGCCGGCTCTGCTCGACCCCTCGGCGGCCGCGGCCGTGGTCTATGCTTTGGGCGAGAGCCTCTCGGGCGAGGAGCAGAGAAACCCGAGCGGTGCTCAGACTTTTCGCGGCCGCCTCGGCGAACGCGTACTCTCCGCGGACCTTTCGTTGATCGACGACCCGACCGAGAGTTCGTTCCGGGGACGGCCGTTGTTCGGTGCCTATCAATTCGACGACCAAGGGGTTCCAGCCCAGCACGCGCCGCTGATCGTGCGCGGGCGCTTGCGCGGATTTCTCCTGTCGCGCTACCCGGTCAAGGGTTTTGCCCGCTCCAACGGCCACGGCCGCGCGCCCCTGGGGCAGATGCCCGCGGGCGCGCCGGGAAACCTTTTCCTGACGACGCAAGCCCCCGTGACGAGAAGCGCCTTGCTGGATCGGCTGCGAGCGGAGTGCCGCAGGCGCGCCAAGCCCTACGGCCTTTGGGTGCGGCGTCTGCGCGGCTGGAGCGAGGGGGAGTCGGGCCAGGGTTCGATCCGCTTGCTCGGCGCGGTCTACTTGGTCGCGGCGGACTCGGGCAAGGTCGTGCGGGTTCGCGATCTGGACCTCGTGGGCACGCCGCTGGTGATGGCCGAGAGCGTGCTCGCGGCCGGCGACGACCCGCAGGCGTCCGACCTGGACGCGGGAGTGCCGGCGTCCGTCGTCACGCCGAGCCTCCTGCTGTCAGACGCCGAGCTCCAGCGTTCCGAGACCAAGCCGGAGCGCGCTCCGATTTTGCCGCCTCCCCAGAGACCGACGCCCATCGAGGAGACGGCCGCGACCGGCGCCGCCGCGGCGCTCATTGAAGTTGATCGCTTCCGCCTGTCCGGTCGTGAGACGCTCCTGGACGGGCTTGCCGTGCCGGGGCTGCTGGCCTGGCGTCAGACCGTGATGCCCGGAGAATTGGTCGTCGATGCGAAAGTCACGGCGGCCGACGCGCGCGCGCTGCGCCGCGTCGAGCGTCGTTTGGCGCGCGCCGTGGCGTCCGCCGTGGATGGGGGCGTGCGCAAGGTCGTTTTGTTCCCGGCAGAAGCGTCGGCGGTCTATCGCAAGCGCTTCGGCGACGGCTGGCCGGACCTGGGACCGAGATGAGCGGGCCGATGTTTTCGATAGTGATCCCGTCCCATGACCGCGCCGAGTCGGCCGCCGCCGCGGTCAGGTCGGTGCTCGCGCAGACGCGCGCGGACTGGGAATGCCTGTTCGTCGATGACGGCTCGCGCGACGGCACGCGCGAGGCGATGAGCGGTTTCTTGGACGAGCGCCTGCGTTTTTTCTGGAACCGCGACAATCGCGGTCAGCACGCCTGCCGCAACCAGGCCATCCGCGCGGCGCGCGGCGAGTGGATCGCGTTTCTCGACTCCGATGATCTTTACTTGCCCCACCGGCTGGAGGCGTTGGCGCGCGCGATCGCGGCGCGGCCCGAGACGGACTTCTGGTTCACCAACGCTTTCGTTCACCGTTGGGGCGTGTTGACGGGGATGTTGTTTGATCCGTCGCGCGAGATCCCCGAAGGGAAGGTGCCCGGCTGGTATGCGGTTGGAGACCGCTGGCTGCCGTATGTGACGACGATGGTCTGCCTGCGGCGCAGCCTCTTCGAGAGCGTGGGTTTCTTTCGGGAAGATCTGCGCATTCTTGAAGACACCGAGCTCTACGCGCGGATGTTCTCGGCCGGGGCGCGCGTGGGCGTTTTGCGCCGACCGCTGGCGGTGCGCTTCCTGCACGACGGCCAAATCACGCGCGACCATGAGCGCGACTTTGAGGAAGCGATGGTCGCGCTTGGATCTTCCGGCGCGCCGCCCGAGGTTCTCGCAGCGAGGCGCCGGGAAGTCGCGCGCGAGGTCGCCGGATACCTTTGGAAGTCGCTCAAGCCCGAGAGCGCGCGCGCCCTTCTGGCGCGCGAGCTTGGCGCTGCGGCGCGTCGCGAGGTGCTGTGGTGGGCGAGTTTCGTCCCGCCGTCGGCGCTGGCCGTGGCGCGCGCCGCGCGGCGGGCATTGACGAGGGCTCGCGCCGGATTGTTTGCTTCGCGCGATCGGCGCGAAGCGGCGCGGATCGTCGGTCGGCTACTGCGCGCTTGAACCGCCGACCAGAACGGCCTCGACGGCGGCGGTGATCGACTTGCCGGTCGGGTTGTCCTGCGGCTCGAAGCGGCCGACGACTTTCCCGCGTCCGTCGATGAGGAACTTGGCGAAGTTCCACGGGATGTCGCCGGGGTGCCCGGATTCCGTCGTCAGGTACTTGTAGAGCGGGTGGATGCCGGGTCCCTTGACGATGATTTTTGAATACAAATCAAAGGAAACCGAGTACTTGGTCAGGCAGAACTTCTTGATCTCGGCGTCGCCGCCGGGCTCCTGTGCGCCGAACTCGTTGGCCGGGAAGGCGGCGATGCGCAGGCCCCGCCCCGAGTATTTTTTGTAGAGGTTCTCGAGGTCGGTGTATTGCGGCGTGAAGCCGCACAGGGAAGCCGTGTTGACGATCAGCAACGGGTGTCCTTTGTAGACGGACAGGGACTGGGTCTTGCCGTCGATCGTCTTCATCTCGAAGTCGTAGACGCGCCCGGCGGTCTTGTCGGCTTGCATGGGGTCGGCCTCCTGTTTGGGCTTGAGGGCGGCGCCGAGAGAGAACATCGCGGAGACGACGGCCAGCGACGCTCGGCGCGCGGCTTCCTTGGCGGTCACGCTTCATTCTACCCATCGCGGACCCGCGTGGGAAGCGGCGAAAATATAGAATGGCACGGTGAGCGGCGGGGGGATGGCGCGCGCGGTGTTCTTCGACCGGGACGGCGTGATCAACAGGGAAGTCGACTATCTGCGCCGCGTCGAGGATTTGCAAGTGCTGCCCGGCGCGGCGCGGGCGATGCGCACGCTGCGCGAGGCGGGCTTTCGCGTGATCGTGGTGACCAATCAGTCCGGGGTCGCCCGGGGACTGCTGAGTCGGACGCGCTTGAGCGCGATCCACCGGGAGCTCAAGCGCCGCCTGGCGCGTCAAGGCGCGCGCTGGGACGCTCTCTACTATTCGCCGCACGCGGCAGACAGCGCGCATCCGATGCGCAAGCCCGGCGTGGGTATGCTTCGCTTGGCGCGCGCGCGGTTCGGCCTGGACTTGGGGCGCAGCTATCTGATCGGCGACACGACCACCGACATCAAGACCGCGCGCAACGCCGGCTGCGCGGCGGTGCTTGTGCGCACCGGCAAGGCCGGACGCGACGGAAAATTCCCGGAGGCGCGCCCCGACGCGGTGCGCCGCGACGCCGCCGACGCGGCGCGCTGGATACTGTCGCGCGAGCGCGCCGCGCGCGAAAAGCTACAATCGCGAAAGCGCCGTCCTCGGAGGAAAGAATGACCCCGCTCAAAGACCTGAAAGCCTTCGCGCCCGCGCCGTCTCCAAAGTCGGGGGAGTGGTTCGGCCATCCGAAGGGCCTGTATGTCTTGTTTTTTACCGAGATGTGGGAGCGCTTCTCTTATTACGGGATGCGCGCGCTGCTGATCCTCTACATGACCAAGGTGCTGATCTTTCAGGCCGACCACGGCGCCGTCGTGTTCGGCTACGCGCCGATTCGCGCGGGCATCCAGGCTTTCGTCCACATGATGGGCATGCGGGGCGAGATTTCCGTGGACACCCTGGCGTCCCAGATCTACGGGCTCTACACGGCGTTCGTCTACTTGACCCCGTTTTTCGGCGGGATATTGGCCGACCGGGTCTTCGGCCAGCGCAAGTCCGTCTACATCGGCGGCGTGCTCATGGCCATCGGCCACTTCCTGATGGCGCTGCGCAGCATGTTCTTTCCGGCGCTGCTGTTCTTGATTCTCGGCAACGGCTGCTTCAAGCCCAACATCTCGACCCAGGTCGGGTTGCTCTACCCGGAAGGCGATCATCGCCGAGATTCCGCGTTCACGATCTTCTACATGGGCATCAACCTGGGCGCGTTCTTCTCGCCGCTGGTGTGCGGCACGCTCGGGCAGACCGTCGGCTGGGACTGGGGCTTTGGCGCGGCGGGTGTCGGCATGGTCGCGGGGCTCTTGATCTACCACTTCGGCAAGCGCCTGTTGCCGCCCGACCAGATGATGGCGCGCCAATCCGCGGACGCTCCGGTCGAGAAGGTCCAGACCACCTCCGAAGAATGGAAGTCGATCGGCGCGCTGGTGTTTCTGTGCGTGATCAACATCGTGTTCTGGGCCGTCTACGAGCAGCAGGGCAATACGCTCCAGTTGTGGGCCGACCAGAACACGCGCTGGACCTTCTTCGGTCTGACTCTGCCTTCGACCTGGTATCAGGCCTTCAATCCGCTCTTCATCTTCGCGTTCGCCCCCGTGATGGACATGTTCTGGGGCTGGCAGAGCAAGCGCGGCAAGGAGCCCTCGAGCGTCACCAAGATGGGGATCGGCTGCGTTTTGCTCGGCCTGTCGATGGTCATCATGATCGCCGCCTCGCGCCTGGTCGCGCCCGACCAGAAAGGCAGCCTCTTGTGGCTCGTGTCCACGACCTGGCTTTTGACGATGGGCGAGCTCTATCTGTCGCCGATCGGGCTGTCTTTGGTCACCAAGATGTCGCCGCCGCGCATGGTGTCGATGATGATGGGCATGTGGTTTCTGTCGAGCTTCTTCGGCAACTATCTGGCCGGCTTCATCGGCGGCTACTACAACGTGATGACCAAGGAGGCGTTCTTCACTCTGCTCACGGCGCTTGGAATCGGCTCGGGGCTGATCTTTTTTGCCGTCAACCGCCCGCTGAGCCGCGGCCTCGGACAGGAATATTAAGAGCCGCCCTTCAGTCCCGCCTCGGCCAGCGCTTTCTTGAGCGCCTCCCGTGTGGGGCGAGAACACGGCGTTAGGGGCGCGCGCGCGTTCGGGCGGCAGAGCCCGAGCAGTCCCAGCGCGGCCTTGACCGGAATCGGGTTGGTTTCCAGGAACAAAGCCTTGGTCAGCGGCAGTTGGCGAAGATGCTCGCGAGCGGCGGCGCGAAAATCCCCGCGCAGAGCGGCCGAGACCATGTCGGCCACGGCGCGCGGCGCGACATTGGCCGTCACCGACACGACGCCGCGCGCGCCCACCGACATCATCGGCACCGTCAGGGCGTCGTCGCCCGACATCACGGCGAAGTTCCTCGGCGCGGCGTTGAGAATTTCTCCGACTTGATCGAGGCTGCCGGAGGCTTCCTTGATCGCGACCACATTTGCGCAGTCTCGCGCGAGCCTGGCGACGGTCGTCGGCGCCACGTTGACCGCGGTTCGCCCGGGCACGTTGTAGAGCATCACCGGCAGGCGCGTGGAACGCGCGACCGCGCGGAAATGAAGGTAGAGCCCTTCTTGCGTGGGTTTGTTGTAGTAGGGCGCCAGCACCAGCAGCGCGTCGGCGCCCGCGGCCTCGGCCTCGCGCGCGATCTCGATCGCGCGCCAGGTGGCGTTGGAGGCCACGCCCGCCAGCACCGGGACTTCGCCGTGGGACTGCGCGCAGGCGAGTTCGACCGCGCGGCGGTATTCCGCGCCGGTCAGCGTCGCGGCCTCGCCGGTGGAGCCGCAGGGCACCAGCCCCGAGGTTCCTCCGGCGATCTGGCGGCGGATCAGCGCGCGGTAAGCGTCCTCGTCAAGCCGCCCCTTCGCGTCGAACGGCGTGACCAGAGCGCAGTATGATCCCTCGAATTTCATGCGTCGATTTCCCCCGTGAAGACGAGCTTTCCCGGCCCCTCCAGCGCCGCTGCGGGAGAGAGCGTGGCGCGCAGCAGTCCGCCTCGCGCGCGCACCATGACGCGGTCGCCGGCAAGCCCCAGAAAGCGGGCGACGGCCGCCGCGGCCATCACGCCGGTGCCGCAAGCCAAGGTCTCGGACTCGACGCCGCGTTCATAGGTGCGCAAGACGAGGCCGCGTTCGCGCGCCTGGACGAAATCGACGTTCGCGCCGCCGGGCCCCAGCGCGGGATGGCGGCGCAGGGCGCGGCCGAGGGTTTCGGCGTCCACTGATTCGGCGTCATCGACGAAGACGACGGCATGGGCGGTGCCGGAGTCTACCGGATGAACGACCCACGCGCGGCCCGCGGCGCGCAGGCGCAGCGGCGAGCCGGGGCGGGCGGGCTGGGGCATGGCGACTTCGGCGCGGCTGGGACCCGTGAGGCGCGCGCTCAGGACGCCGCGGATGGTTCGCATCGCGAAAGAATCGCCGCGCACGATTTTGCGTTCGTGCGCCCACAGCGCGGCGCAGCGCGTACCGTTGCCACAAAACGCGGAAGAGCCGTCGGCGTTCCAATAACCGACGCGCGCGCCGACGGCATCCCGCGAGACCACGAGAAGCCCGTCGGCGCCCACCGCCAGGCGGCGGTCGCACAGCCGTCGCGCGAGAGCGGGCGCCGAGCGCGCGCGAGGCAGCCGGTCCAGCAGCACGAAATCGTTGCCCGCGCCCGACATCTTCCAGAAGCGGACGATCATGGCGAGGTCTTGGCGGCGACGCGGTCCGGGCGGAGAGCGGCCTTGCGCAAGGCCGCGGCGGCGCGCGCGGAAAACGGCGCCTCCGGATCGGCGGAGGCCAGGGGAGCCAGAATCTCGGCCGCGCGGCTTGGCGAGGAGGGGAGGGCGGCGCGCGCCAGAGCCCAAAGACCCGCCGGGTCTCCCGGGGCTTTCGCCAGCAGCACGCGAGCCTCGACCGCCGCGTCCGCCGGGCGTCCGGCTTCAATGAGCCATAGGGTTTTGGCGCGCAGAACGCCCACGCCGGCTCCGAGACGGGCGGCCGCATCGAGTTCGGCGAGCGCGCCGGGGAGATCGTCTTGCGCGCGGCGGGCGAACGCCAGAAGGACATGGGCGTCGGAGGACTTCGGGTCGATGTCCAGCGCGCGTCCAAGCGCGTACTCGGCCGCCTCGGGCTCGCGGCGCGCGAGAAGGACCTCCGCGTCGTCGCGCCAGACGCCGGCGTCATACGGGTCTTCCTCAAGCGCCAGTGAATACTGCGTCACGGCGCGGTCGAGAAATCCCAGTCGGCGGTCGATCTCGGCCAAGCCCAGATGAGCCCGCCAGTTCTTGCGGTCGTAGACCAACGCGCGCTGGAATAAAACGAGCGCGTGCTCGTCGAGCTCGTCGCGATGAAGCAGGGACGCCTCGTGGACGAGGAGCGCCACGCTTTTTGGAAAAAGACTGACGCCCAATTGATACTCGCCGAGCGCGGCGTCGGGTCGGTTCAAGGCCTCGAAGGATTCGCCGCGCATCAAGTAGGCGTCGCGCAGGTCATTGGGGCGCAGGTTCTGCAGGAACGCAGGCGACAGTGCGTCCAACACCGCGGCGAAATGCCCCTCGCCTTCGAGCGCGACGATCGGCTTCAACGGGTGGCCGTAGGCGGGTCCGAGCGGCCACCACCAGGCCGCGGCGGGGGCGGGCGCCAGAAGCGCCGTCGCGAGGGCGAGAGCCGCGCAGTGGCTCATCGGAAAAGCCTCGGGTCGGCGGCCCAGCCCGGCTCCAGCAGGGGGATCGAGGCCAAAATGAGGCTTTCCTCGGCCGCGGGCAGGCGCCGCGCGGCCGTGATCACGCCCTTGTCGAGGGCTTCCGGGATGCGCTGAGAGTCGAACATGCCGATTCGGCCCACCGGCGGCTCGATCAGGAAGTCGGCCTGCTTGCGTTGCTCGCGCGAGAGATAGGAACCGCGGATGTCGATGACCTGCTCAAGCGCGTCGAGTACGCTCTTGGGGCGCGCCGCGGTGAAGTCCGTCTCCGTGACGCTGGCGAGCGTCCATTGGGCGCCGAGCAGGCGGGCCGCGTCGATGGGAATGTAGTCGACGACTCCCCCGTCGGTCAAGAAGCGGTGGCGATATTCGAGCGGTTCGAAAATGCCGGGCAGGTTCATGCTCGCGCGCACGGCGGTGGCCACGTCGCCGTCGCGGAAGATGATGGCCTCGCCCGTGTAGATGTCCATCGACACGCAGGCGAACGGCTTGAGCAGTTGCGCGAATGTCCTTGAGCCCAAGGTCCTGCGGATCATGCGCTCGGCGTTGGCGGACGACAGCAGGCGGTCGAACAGCAACAGGGAGATCAGGCGCCGTGCGGAGAGGTTGTTGCCCGAATCCACGCGCAGGCCCTTGGCGATCGACCACATCTTGGCCATCGGCACGCCCCCGGCGTAGAAGGAGCCGACGACCGCGCCCATCGAGGTGCCGGCGACGACGTCGATGGGGAATTCCGCGTCCTCGAGCACGCGGATCACGCCGACGTGCGCCACGCCGCGCAGCGAGCCCGCCGAGAGCACGAGCCCGACTTTCGGGCGTCTGTCCGGCGCGGCGGTGCGGACCTCGCGCCAAAGATGATCGCGCAGAAGCGCGTCGGCGGAAAGATCCGGCGCGGCCCGCGCGAGGCTCGCGCAGGCCAGAAAAACCAGCGCGAGCGCGGCGGGCGGCCTCAAGGCGAGAGATCCTCCCGGCCGACCGCCCGCTCCAGGCGCGCCTGCGCGAGCAGGTGCTCGGTCACGGCGGTCAAGTAGGACAGCCTCAGGTCGTCGAGACCCTCGTGCGCGCGGATCTTCGTCAGCACGCCGCCGGCCTTCCCGGAAGCCGCCGCGACCATCCTCTCGAGTTGGTGCCACTGCCGTTCGCGTCGAGGCAGTTCGTCTTGCCAGTAGCGGAGATTGTCGACGGCCTGGCGCACCTCCAGGCGGACTTTGTCTTGAAGCTCGGCGCGCGTCAATTGACCCTGGCGCTGCTCGGCGCGCTTCTGCGCGAGCTGGCTCCAGAAATCATAGGTGATCGGCAGCTTGACGCCGAAGGAGACGTCCCAGTTGTTCTTGTTGAGCGGGAATTCCTGCGCGGTCAGCGCGTAGTCGCCGGCGACGAACACGCTCGGGTAGCGGCGGCTCATCGCCAGGTT
Organism: bacterium; assembly: GCA_021806745.1. Taxonomy (GTDB): domain Bacteria; phylum Elusimicrobiota; class Elusimicrobia; order UBA1565; family UBA9628; genus GWA2-66-18. Next base: position 25,828 of record JAJZQS010000013.1, on the reverse strand, counting down.
CACGCCGATCGCGTCCATCTGCGCCTTGTAGGTTTGGGACTGAAGCTCCGGACGCTGGTCCATGGCCCAGAGCACGGCCTTGTCGACCGCGACGCTGACCGGGTGCGTTTCAAGCTTGCCGACCACATGAAACGGCGTGTCGAGCTCCAAGTGAAGCGACTTGAGGAAGGCCAGCCGAGCGGCGTCGAGGTCTCGGCCGGCGTCGGCCGCGCGCGCGTTCGCCGCCGCGAGCGCGGCCTGCGCCTCGATGGCGTCCCAGTCGCCGAGGTTTTTTTCGGCGGCCAGGGCCGAGACGGCGCTTTCGTAATCCTTGGCGACCTTCGCTTTTTCCTGCGCGAGCAGCAGCGAGTAGAACGCTTCCTTGACCTGAAGCGTCAAATCCAGCCGCACGGTGTCGCGGGCGGTCTTGGCCTGCTGGTAGGCGGCCTGGGTCAGGTGCAGGGTGTTCAGCGTTCTCTTGCCTTCGTAGAGCGGCAAGTTGAAGTAGGCGCCGCTCGAGTAGAGATTTTGCTGGTCGCTGGGAAACAGCAGGATGTTGCGGAAGTCGTTGGAGAGCGCGAAGGGATAGAGCGAGTTGTATTTCGTCGCGCTGGCCTGGACGCCCACTTCGGGCAAGAACGCGAGCTCGGCCTGGGTCACGCGTGCGCCGGCGATGACCAGTCCCTGCTCGGCCGACTGCAGGCGCGGATCGTTGCGCGTCAGGCGTAGCGCGTCATCGAGCGTGTAGGAGCGCTCGGCGGTCCCGGGGGCGTCCTGGTTGGACGCCTGCGCGGCGACGCGCGCCGGCGCCGCGAGCGAGGCGCAGAGCGCGGCGGCGAGGAGTCGTCGCATGGTCTTAGACCTTGAACGAGCGCGTCAGGTGTTCGAGTTCGAGGCGGAGGTCTTTGAGATCGGTGCGGGCGGCCTGCGCCTCTTCGGGCAGTTTCTGGGCGATCTCGCCGACTCGCTCCGCCAGACGCTCGGCCAGATTGCGGTCCTTGCGCACCAGCGCTTGGAGAGCGGCGATCATGCCGTTGAACTCCTCCTGGAGTTCCAGCAGTTCGTCGCCGGTGCGCAGGCTGACGCGGTGGGTGAGGTCTCCGCCCGAGACCGCTTGAGCGCTCTTTTCGAAGCGATAGATCGGCCCGGCGAATCGATGGGAGACATACAGCGAGACGACCAGCATCAGCGCCAGATACAGCGCGACCTTGACCGCGAGAACGCCGTTGAACCGGGACAGCCCCGCGACGGCCACCGGGCACTCCACGGCCATCACCCGGGCCAGCGAGTAGTAGACGTCGATGCCGACGATCATCGACGCGGCCAGAACGCTCAGAAAGACCATGCCGATGTAGCGCAGCTGCAGCGAGCGCTTGATCAAGACGGTCTTGCGCTGGAACGGCCGTGCCGCGCCCTGGGGTTCGGCCATATTCAGAGCAGATCGTCGGCCAGCGCCAGCCATGCAGGCGTGACGGTCTTGAGCTTGGCCGTGGCGGCCTCCAGGCTCACCGGCTCGACGCTGTCGCCCTTGAGAGCGACCATGTGGCCGAAGCGGCCTTCGTGCACGAGTTCGGCGGCCTTGACCCCCACGCGGGTGCCCAGGATGCGGTCGAACAGCGTCGGCGCGCCGCCGCGCTGGATGTGGCCGACCACCGCGTGGCGCGTTTCGAGTTTGGTTTCGGCCTCGATGATCTTGGCCAGGCGCTCTCCGACTCCGCGTTCCTTGAGCAGCATGTGGCCGAATTCGTCGAGTTTCTCCTCCTTCTTTTCGCCGGGGATGTCGACGGCTTCGGAGGCGATCACGAGCGCGACCTTCTTCTTGGCGTGAGCGGCCTTGACCTTAGCGCACATCTGCTTGACGTCGACCGGGCGCTCGGGCAGGCAGTAGAAGTCGGCTCCGGAGGCGATGGCGGTAAACAGCGACACCCACCCGGCGTGCCGGCCCATGACTTCCAGCACCATGACTCGGCGGTGCGAGCGGCCGGTGTCGACCAGGCGCTCGGCGGCGTCCACGGCGACCGTCACCGAGGTGTCGAAGCCGAAGGTGTAATCGGTGGCGCTGAGGTCGTTGTCCATGGTCTTGGGCACGCCGATCACGGGGGCCTTGTGCTCCTTGTAGAGCTTGGCCGCCACTCCCAGCGTGTCCTCGCCGCCGAGGGCCACCAGCGCGTGCAAGTCGAGCTTTTTGAAGGTTTCCAGCACGGCCTGCACGCCGCCCTCCTTCTTATAGGGGTTGGTGCGCGAGGTGCCCAGGATCGTGCCGCCCTTGCCGACGATCTCGCGCACGTCGTCGGGCGTCAGCGGCTTGGCGTCGGCAGAGATCATGCCCTTCCAGCCTTCCTGGATGCCGACGCACTCGTAGCCTAGCCGCGCGGCCTTCAAGACGACGCCGCGGATGGCGGGATTGAGTCCGGGGCAATCGCCGCCCCCGGTCAGGATCGCGATGCGCTTGGCCATGGCAAGACCTCCGTTCGAGTCTAGAAATTTCCGGCGTATTTGAGCTGGACGACGCGCTCCGGCCCGCGGCGCTGGCCGTCCGAGAAATAACCGCCGGCGCCGATGGAGCGTACGGCGAAATCCACCTCGAAGTTCGGCGTCAGGTACGCGCGCAGTCCGAGGTTGACGCGGCTGTCGGAGAAATTGGCGATGTTGTCCCACTCGGCCAGAAGCGCGGCCTTGTCGCGGATGTTGAGAGTCAGCGGGAGGCTTCCGTAGATTCGGTTGGTGTTGAAGTCCGAGACGTTGATCGATGGATGAATTTGGAGCTCGGGCACGCCGATCTCGCGAGTGGCCACCACGTAGAAGCCGCGCTGGCGTTCGTCGTAGCGCTGGGTCTGCGAGTTGTAGAGATAGCCTTGTCCATCGTAGCCGACGGCCATCGCCGGGAGCGTGGAGTCGCCGTCGTAGAAGCGGTAGCGGATCTGCGCGGCCGGCGCGCGTACGCGGACCACTTTTTCATTGCCGATCAATCCGTCGGCCGAGGCGGACGCGCCGAGGTTGAGTCCCGGATACACGCCGAACGAGGCGTACTCCAGCAGTCCCCCGTTCGAGTAGAAGCGCGAGCGGGACGAATAGCCGCCGTAGTCGAGCACCTCGGCGGTCGGCGCGTCGATCACGTCTATGTCGGGCTGAAGGCCGGAGCTCGACGCGGCCGCCGAGGAGGATTTCTCGCGGATGCGCGGGGAGGAAACCGTGGCGTCGTCCGCCCGGGCGACGGCGGCCGCGAGAAGGGCGGCCATAAGCAGCGCCGCGCGCGCGTTCACGCCGATTTGGCGAGGAGAGCCGCCACGCGCTCGTGGAGGTTTTTCATCTCGAACGGCTTTTGGATGACCTCCATCGCCCCGCTCATCAGCGCGATGCCTTTTTCCTTGACCGTGTCGCGGCTGGTCATGATCATGATCCGAGGAGACCGATCGCCCATTTTGTTGGTCAGTTCGTAAGCCACGTGGTAGCCGTCGATGTAGGGCATCATCACGTCGAGCAGCACCAGGTCGAAGACGCCCTTCAGCGCGGTTTCCAGGGCCTCTTTGCCGTTGACGGCCCCGGTGACCTCGTAGCCCTGGAAATCCAGGTCCATTTTCAGCAGGTCGAGCAAATCCGGATCGTCGTCCGCGACGAGAATTTTCTTTTTATCCGCCATAGGCCTCCGCCATCGGAGGGCCGGATTTTAGCAGATTTATAAGGAGCCGTCTTGGCGCGTTCAGGCTGCGGGCGCGCGGCGCTCGAAGCGTCGGGCGGCGGGCGCGGGGGGAGGTGCGGCGTCGATGCTCCAGCAGCGCTCGCCCAACAGCTCCTCCACGGCCGAAAACAGCGCCGGACTCAGAATGACGCGCTGGTCTATGTCGAGGATCGCGGATCCTTCCGCGGTCTCTTGGACGAGCGCGACCGGGCACGGTCCGCGGTGCGCTTCCAGCGCGTCGCGCAGGGCCTCCAGCGTTTCGACGCCGGCGGCGGCGTCGCAGCGCAGGCGCAGGCGCTTGGCGAAGCGCGACACGGCCAAATCCAGCGGCGACATTTCGTCGACGATGATCTCGGCCGACGCCCCCTCGCCGTCCTCGCCGCGAAACGACGGTCGTCCGGTCGCGGCCACGAGGGCCCCCGCCTTGGCGATGTGAGACAGGCCGGTGGCGTAGATTTTCGGGAAGCACAACAGCGCGGCCTCGCCGCTGAGATCCTCGAGAGTGCAGATGACCCAGGGTTCCCCGGTTTTCTTGGAGACCATCTTGCGCGTCTTGCTGATCATCCCGGCCAGGCGCACGGGAGCGGTGATCGCGGCGCTGAGTTGGGCGATCTCATGAGTGGCCACGGCCTTGAGCTGGGCTTTCACGCCGAGCAGGGGATGGCCGGATATGTAGAAGCCCAGCACCTCGCGCTCAAAGGCCAGCGTGTCGTGTTCGGACAGCGGCTTGACGGAGAAATCCGGGGTGCCGGGGGCGGGCGTCGGCGGCGTCGCCGCGCCGGCCCCGAACAGCAGTCCCTGTCCTTTGTCGAGATCCGCGCGCACGCGCTGTTGGCGCCCGACGACCGCGTCGACTTCGGCCAGCAGCCGCGCGCGCGCCGCACCGGGAGGCTCTCCGGGGCGCAACGAGTCCAGCGCGCCGGCCTTGACCAGGGACTCGATCGTTTTTTTGTTGATCGCGCGCAGATCCACGCGCGCGCAGAGGTCGTCGAGGCTCGTGAAGGGCTTTTCCCTCGCGGCCGCGACGATCGCCTCGGCCGCGCCCGAACCGACGTTTTTGATCGCCAAAAGTCCGAAACGGATGTCTTGGCCCTCGATGTCGAATTTCGCGCGCGACTTGTTGACGTCGGGCGGGAGGATTCTGAGGCCCATGCGCTTGGCCTCGTCGATGTAGGTGACGAGCTTGTTTTCCTTGTCTTCGGCGCCGATCGCGGAGTGGCCGATCTCGGAAGTCAGCACCGCGGTCATGAATTCGACGGGGTGGTTCGCCTTCAGGTAGGCGGTCTGAAATGCAACGATGCCGTAGGCGACGGTGTGCGACTTGTTGAAGCCGTAGCCGCCGAACTTGGCCATTTGGTCGAAGATCTTGTTGGCGAGCTTGGGCGCGATCTTGTTGACCGCCGCGCCCTTGACGAACTTTTCGCGGACCTTTTCGATCTCCTCGGGGATTTTCTTGCCCATGGCCTTGCGCAGGCCGTCGGCCTCGCCGGGGGTGAAGCCGGCGAGCTTTTTGGAGATCTCCATCACCTGCTCCTGATACACCATGCAGCCGTAGGTGTCTTTCAGGATCGACTCGAGCAGGGGGTGGTCGTATTTGACCTCCTGACGGCCGTGCTTGCAGTCGACGAACAAGTCGAGCATGCCCGACTGCATGGGACCCGGGCGGAAAAGCGCGATGGCCGAGGCGATGTCCTCGAAGGTCGTCGGACGGATGCGGAAGATCAGGTCGCGCATGCCCTGGCTGTCGAGCTGGAACACGGCCAGGGCCTTGGCGGTGCGCAAAAGCTCGTAGGTCTTCGCGTCGTCGAGCGGGACCGCGTCTATGTCGAAGTCGGGTGCGCCGCGCGCGCGCACGAACTTGACGGCGTCGTCGATGATCGACAGCGTGCGCAGGCCCAGGAAGTCGACTTTCAGCAGGCCGAGTTTCGGGCACCAGTCCCCGTCGTATTGCGTTGTGACGACGTCGGATTTGGCCCCCTTGGCCAGCGGCGTGTAGCGCACGACGGGGTCCTTGGTGATCAGCGTGCCCGCCGCGTGCACGCCGGTGTGGCGCTTGAGGCCCTCGAGCTTCAGCGACAAGTCGAGCAGGCGCTTGACCTGCTCGTCTTTGGCCAACTCAAGCAGTTCCGGGGTCTGCATGGCATCGTTCAAGTTGACGTTGGGGCCGGTGGGAATTTTCTTCGCGATCTCGTCGACGCGCGCCAGCGGCACGTCGAGCACGCGCCCTACGTCGCGGACCACGAGCTTGGCGCCGAGCGAGCCGAAGGTGATGATCTGGGCGACGCAGTCCTCGCCGTATTTTTGGCGCACATACTCGATGACCTTGTCGCGTCCGGTGTCGGCGAAGTCGATGTCGAGGTCGGGCATCGACTTGCGGTCCGGGTTCAGGAAGCGCTCGAAGAGGAGATTGTATTTCAGCGGGTCGGCGTTGGTGATGCGCAGCGCGTAGGCGACCAGGGCCCCGGCGCCGGAGCCGCGGCCCGGTCCCACGGGCACGCCGATGGAGCGCGCGTGCTTGATGAAGTCCCAGACGATCAGGAAGTAGCCGGAAAATCCCATGCGCCGGATGACGCCGAGTTCGAAGGCCAGGCGGTCGTTGTATTCCGGGCGCACTCCCGCGGGGAAGCGCTCCTTCAGGCCTTGCGCGCACAAGTGCTCCAAGTAGGTGTCTTGGTTGTAGCCCTCGGGAACCTTGAACTCCGGCAGGAGCAGTTGGTCCATCGGGATTTTCAGGTTGCACATCTCGGCGATCTTGAGCGTGTTGCTCAACGCTTCGGGCGCCATGCCGCCGAAGAGCTTGTGCATCTCGGCGGGGCTCTTGATGTAGAACTCGCGGCTGTCGAATTTCAGGCGGTCGGTGTCGGTGAGCTTGCGTCCGGTGGCGATGCACACGCGGGCGTCGTGGGCCTCGTGGTCGGCTGCCAGGGCGTAATGGCAGTCGTTGGTGGCGACGAGTCCGATGCCGGTGCGGCGGTGCAGTTCGAGCAAGGCCGAGGTGACCTGGCGCTGCTTGTCCAGGCCGTGGTCCATGATCTCCAGGTAATAGCCGTCCTTTTCCAGGCTGTCCCTGAACCAGGTAACGAGCCTCTCGGCCTGGGCCAGGTCGCCAGACAAGACGGCCTGGTTGAGCTCGGACTTCAGGCAGCCCGAGAGCACCACCAAGCCTTTCGAGTGCTTGGCCAGCAGTTCCTTGTCGATGCGCGGATCGTAGTAGTAGCCTTCTTTGAAGGCGATGGAGCACAGCTCCATCAAATTCTGGTAGCCCTCGTAGTTCTTGGCCAAAACGGTGAGGTGGCAGTTCTCCTTTTGCGAGTGGCCGCGGTCGAAGCGCGAGCCCTTGGAGATGTACATCTCGCAGCCGATGATGGCCTTGAGCCCCACCGCCTTGGCGGCGGTGTAGAATTCGACGGCGCCGTACATGTTGCCGTGGTCGGTGACCGCGAAGGCCTTGGCGCCGGAGGCGGCCAGGTCCTGGAGCGTCTGCGAGGGTCTGCCCTTGGCGTCGGTCAGGCGGATGACGCCGTCCATCAGCGAGTACTCGCTGTGGTTGTGCAGGTGTACGAACTCGGGATTGGACATCGGGGATTGTCGACGAGCCGAGGCGGGAGCGTCGACCCGGGCATTATACGAATTGCCGCGTCGGCTGAGACCTGCTCCGCGGGAGGCTGGATGCGCAAGATCGACGGCGGGGCGTTTGTTATAATCCGCGCGTGAATCGATCCGACGCGGGACTCGTGGAGACGTTCGTCGGCAAGAAGACGGTCTGGAAGGGGCGCGCGGTGGATTTTCGCGTCGACACCGTGCGTCTGCCCAACGGCAAGACCGCCACGCGGGAGTACATGGACCATCCCGGCGCGGTCGGCGTCGTTCCGTTCTTGGACGAGCGCACCGTCGTCATGGTGCGCCAGTATCGTCATCCCGTGCGCGAGGTCACGCTGGAATTGCCCGCCGGCAAACTCGACCGCGGCGAGTCTCCGCTGTCGTGCGTCAGGCGAGAACTCGACGAGGAGACCGGCTACAAGGCTCGGCGCATCGCGCCGCTGCTGCGCTATTGGCCCACGCCCGCGTTCGCCAACGAGGTCTTGCACATGTATGTGGCCGAGGGGCTGACGCCCGGCCGCATGCACACCGATGACGACGAGTTCCTGCGCTGCGTCACGGTCCCTTTCGAGCGGGCCGTGGCCATGGCCCTCGACGGGCGCATCAAGGACTCCAAGACCGTCATCGGACTTCTCGCCTGCCTGGCGCGACGGCGCTAGGGACCGCGATGACCGCGACCGCCCGAACGGAAGGCGACGCGTGAAGCCAGAGGAAATCCCCTCCTGGGAGCCGTTTCTCAAGCGCATCGCGCTGTTCGCCGGACTTTCGGCCGAGGATTTGGGCAAGATCTCGGCCCAGCTCCAGCCCCTGTCCTTGCCCAAGGGCGCGACGCTCTTTCGCGAGGGCGACGATCCCGACGCGATGTATCTGATCGTGTCGGGTCAGTGCCGCCGCCTGCGCACTTTGGCGGGACGCGAGACCGTCGTGGCCTTCCTGGGGCGAGGCGACGTGGCCGGAGAGACCGGACTTTTGACCGGGATCCCGCGTACCTCCACCGTGCGCCTGGACGCCACCAGCGAATTGCTCAAGCTCCCGCGCAAGGGGTTCGAGGAAATCTTGCGCGACCACCCCACCATCCTCCTGGGCTTGTCGCGCACTTTGGCCCAGAGGCTGATCGCGCAAAGTTCCGGCCCCACGCGTCCCGGCTCCGACGCGCGGCTGATCGTGCTCGACTGCGCGCTGCCTGAAGCCGACCGCGCGGCGTTCGCATGGGCGCTGGGCGAGGCGCTGACTCTCCAGACGCGGCGTCGCGTCCTGATCCTGGATCTGGCCTCCGAGCCGGGCGCCATCGCGCGCGCCGCGGGTTTGAACCCCGCGCCGGTCGGCGAGCCGGAACTGCGCGCGGCCAACCTGCGCGATCCGGCCGCGTTGTCGGCGCTGGCCCAGGAGCATCCATCGGGATCGAGAATCCTGTCGGTGTCGCCGGCCGCGCTCGGCGGGCGCCTGTTCGGTTCGCTGTATCTGTTCTTGAACTCGCTGCGCGGCGGCCACGACTTCGCGCTCGTCTGCCTGTCGGGAGGCGCGCGCGGCGACGTCGAGCGTGCCGCGCTGGCCGAGGCCGACCGAGTGCTGATGGCCGGCTGCGACGAGCGCCGGCCGCAGTTCCGGCAGATGGAGGCCGAGGTCCCCGCGCTGGTGCCCGAGCCCGCGCGCGTGCTGCGCCTGTGGTTGGGGGAGCTTGAGCCCGAGGACGCGCCGCTGCTCGTCGGCGCCGAGCGGGTGATGATCGCCTGGGAACTGGGCCGGCCTCCGGGCGCGCGCGCCGCGGCGTCGGCCGCGCGCCTGGCGCGGCGCCTGGGCGGAATCCGCGTGGGCCTGGCGCTGGGCAGCGGAGCGGCGCTCGGCCATGCGACCATCGGCGTGTTGAAGGTCTTCAAGCGCGAGGGCATTCCCATCGACGTGATCGCGGGCACCTCGATGGGCGCTGTGATCGCCGGTTGTTGCGCGGCCGGCTACGAGCCCGAGGAGATCGAGGCGATGGCGCTGCGCATCGACTCGGCCTGGGTCTACGAGAACCTTTTTTGGGACATGACCATCCCGCGCTCCGGATTTTTCGCCGGGCAGACGCTCCTGCGCTTTCTGCGCTCCTATTTCGGCTCCCGGGAATTTTCGGATCTCGACATCCCTTTCGCGTGCGTGGCCGCCGACATCGAGACCGGCGAAGAGGTGGTGCTCAAATCGGGACGCGTGGCCGAGGCGGTGAGGGCCAGCGCCGGTCTTCCGATCATCTTCGCGCCGCTGGCCCACAACGGGCGCTACCTGGTGGACGGCGGCCTGGTGGACCCCGTGCCCACGCGGGTACTCGCGGGTCTTGGCGCCGACATTCTGATCGCCGTCAACTTGACCACTCCCGCCGGCGACCGCCCCCGTCACGACGGCGTCCGCCGCGCCCGGCCGGAGGCTCCCTCCAGCCTTCTGTCCTGGCGCGACGCCGCCCTACCCGGCATCCTCAAGGCGCCGAACCTCTTCGAGGTGTTCTTCCAGATGATCTACACGATGGAATACGAGGTGTCCCAATCCCGGCAGGAAATCGCCGACGTCGTGCTGCACCCCGACCTCAAGGGCTTCTCTTGGACCGAACTCAGCCGCGCCGCGGAGATCATCGCCGCGGGCGAGCGCGCCGCCGAGGAGGCCTTGCCGCGCATCAAGGCCCTGATCCCGGCGCTGCGTCCGGGCGCGTAGCGCGTCAAGGAGCCGGCGGCTCGAACTGCGCGTCGGCGTCGGCCGCGCCGGCCAATTCCGAGCGCGAGATCATCTCGAATATCCCCCGCCAGCGCGCGGCCGCGGAGCGGCGCGACGCGACGGAGCGCGCGTAGGCGCTGGCCGGCAGCCACTGGACGGCCGCGTCGTCAAGCCACACTCGCCAGCGCGGCTGGATCGGCGAGGATTGGATGAACCGGCCGGGGGCGCGTGAATAGAGGGGGATGTCCCGAGCCAGTTCCGCGCGCGCGGCGCGCTCGGAGGAAATGCGCGCGGCCGCGGCGGCCAGGCCGGAGCTCCAGTTCACGCCGGTCAGGATGTCCTCGGCGGCTTGCGCGTCCGCGTGCGCGCCGGCCAGGCGCGTCTGCAGTTCGGTTCCGCGTTGGCGGTAGCCGGATTTGACCGCGTCGGCGTCGGGCGCGGCCTCGATTTGCGCCAGAAGTTCGGGCGTCAGAAATCCGTCGAGCTCGTCCAGGCGAGATTGGTCTTCCTCCAGCGAGGCCGCCGTGATCCAGCGCGCGGCCTCGCCCTGAAGCCGCGACAGGCGAGCCAGCAGTCCGCGGGTGATCTTGCGCGGGTCGCGCGCCTCGGCCGCGGCGGCCAGAAAGGCATCCATCGCCGCGCGCGCGCGCGCGATGAACTCCGCGCGTCGGAGCAGCCGCGCGGGCAGGCGCGCGTTGGGGATCTTGGACAGAAGTTTTTTTTCGATGTCGGGGTCGCGCAGGTCGCGCGCGCTCAGCGTCACGCCGGCGAGCTTGGCGAGAATGATCAGGCGCTCGCGCCGCAGCCGCGCGAGCAGGCCTCGGATGTCGTAGTCCATGCCGAAAGCCGGATATGCCAGCGTCGCGTAGTCGAGTTTTCCGGTCTCGGGCAAAGTCGGCGCGCCCGGCGCGCGGCGGCGGTTGAGCTCGCTTTGCAGGGCCAGCAGCTGCGGCGAGTAGCCGCGCAGGTTTCCGGCGCTCAGCCGGTCGTAATAGCCGGAAAATCCCGCCGCCACTCCGCCGGTTCCCGTCGCCGGGCCGTAGGCGCCGGCGCCGGGTCCGGCCGCGGCCGACGCGCCCTCGGCGGGATTGAGCACCGTGTTGGCCTGCGCGCCTGTGCCTTCGAACATCGTGCGCAGTATTTCGCGCTGTTCGTCGCTGGACAGTTTTCCGGACTGCCGGTCGAGGAGGATCGAGCGCCGCGCGGCCGTGCGCAGGTTGAAGAGCACGCCGCGGTTGCCGGCGGTGTTGTCGACGGGAGTCAGCGTCGTCTGCTCGAGCAGGGCGTTCTCGAAGGTCGTGTCGCCGCGCGCGTCGTCGCCGTAGAGGCCGATGGCCACGTTGGCCGCCGATTCCGGCTCCTTTGCCACCCAATCGCGGATCGCGGCCAGGCGCTGCGCGGGGTCTTGGATCGGCGCGATGACCGCGGCAAGCTTGGAACGATCGATGCGCTGCGCGATCATCTCGGCGAACGCGGGCTGCTCGATCAAGCGCTTCTGCACGGCCAAGGAGGTCGGATCGTCGTTGACCGCCGACGCCGACGGAGTCGGCGCGGACGGCGCCTGCGCCCGCGCGCGCGAGGCAGCGGCGGCGAGAATCGCCAAGGCGACGGCCGCCGGGCGAGCGTTCACTCGGGAGCTTTCTCCAGAATGAATCGCCCTTTCGGGCGCGGGAACACGCGCACAAGCCAGGGCGCGGTGATGATCTGGGTCGTGAAGCCGCCGGGCTTGATGATCTTCCAGCGCGCGATCAGGTCGTCGCCGTCTTGCGTCGCCGCGATTTCCGCGCGCCAGCCGCCGGTCGGCCGCTCTCCGACGAACACGGCCGCGCCGACGAATTTCGACGCGTCGAAGTCCGGGGCGGGCTGGCCGAGCCTGTTCCAGATGCCGCGCCAAGACGCGGCGTCGGTCGCGGCGAGCGCGCCCGGCTCATTGGGTCCGCCGCGCATCCCATGCCACTGCTCGACGCTCATCACGCTCACCTCCGGCTTGGGCGCCTCGTGGGCGCACGCGGCGCCCGCCAGCGCCAGCGCCAGCGCGGCCGCCGTCCTTCGCTTAGTCGTCATGCCGACCTCCCACCACGATGTCGGGCAGAAGCATCGTCGGTTGTCCGTCGCTGACGGCCACGTTCTGCCCTTCCTTTCCGCAAGTGCCTATTCCCCAGCCGATGTCCCAGCCGAGCGCCGCGATGCTGCGCAGGACCTCGGGGCCGACGCCGAGCAAGTTGGCGTCGCGCACCGGGTGCCGTACCCGTCCGTCCTCGACGAAGTAGCCCTCGTCCACCTCGAAGACGAACTCGCCGGTGGCGGTGTTGACCTGACCGCCGCCCATGCGCGTGACCAGCAGGCCGCGCTTGAGCCCGCGTACGATCGCGACCGGGTCGTCGGGGCCCGGCGCGACGTAGAGGTTCGACATGCGCGGCAAGGGGCGTTCATCGAAGGACTCGCGCCGTCCGTGGCCGTTGGCGGGGCAGCCTTCGCGCAGCGCGCTGACGCGGTCGTGCAGGAAATCGCTCAAAACCCCGGCACCCACGAGGGTCGTCGGCGCGGCGGGCACGCCCTCGTCGTCGAAGTGGAACGAACCGCGCTGGAAAGGCAGGGTGGGGTCGTCGATCACGGTGACGAACTCCGGGGCGACGACGCGTCCGCGCGCGCCGCGGTAGGCGGGCGAGGAGCCTTCCTGCACCGCGTCGGCCTCAAGGGAGTGTCCGATCGCCTCGTGGATGAACGTGCCGCCGGCGGAGGCGGCGAGCACCACGGGCATGCGCCCGGCGCGGGCCTTGGGCGCGTCGAGCTTTTCGCGCGCGCGCGCGGCGGCGCGGCGCGCCGCGGCCCGGCACTCGTCGCTTTCGGCCAACTCGAAGCCGCGCTGGGCGCCGACGGTCTCCACGGCCGTTTGAAGTCGTCCGTCGCGCTCGGCGACGACCGACACGCGCACGAGCGTGGACACGGTCTCCTGCGCGAGATCGGCGCCCTCGTTGTGCACGACGCGAGTGCGCTTGACGCGATCGCCGTAGGAGATCGTCGCCTGGCGCAGGCCCGGGAATTGCGCGCGGGCTTCGGCGTCCAGGCGCCGCAGCACCTCGACCTTGCGTTCCAACGACGCCTGCGAGGGGTCGATCAGAGGCCCCGCCGGGCGCCATTGAGGGCTCCGGAAGGTGGGCGCCAGTCCGGCCGGGACCGGCAGTTCGGCGCGCAGGCGCGCGGCGGCCGCGGGCGTCAGGTCCGGTCCCGAGGCCATGAGCGTGTCCACCCGCTCGCCGCGCCGCGTCAGCAGGCGAAGCCCGAGGCCGCGGTCCGAGCCCGCGCCGGCGTCGCGCACGCGGCCGTCTTCCAGTCGCACCGAGGCCCAGGTCGTCTCCTCCAAAAAGACCTCGCCGTAGTCGGCGCCGGCCACGGCCGGACCGTAATCGCGCGCCGGGAAATCTCGCAGGCTCATGCGGGGCCGTCCTCGGGCAGGCGCAGGGCGGCGGCGGTGCCCGCGCCGAGCTGGGAGTTCAGGAGCAAGGTCCCGCCGTGGAGCTCGGCGATGCGCCGCGCCAGCGCCAGTCCCAGCCCGATGCCGTCTTGCTGGCCGGTGAAGTCCTTCTCCACTTGATGAAAGCGAGAGAACACCGCCTCGCGTGCCTCCGGGGGGATGCCGGGGCCGCGGTCGGCCACGGAAATCTCGACGAGGCCGTCCGCGCGTCGCGCCGAAACGGAGATTTCCGGCGCGGGGGCGGGGTCGAATTTGATCGCGTTGTCCAGGAGCTCGCGCAGCGCCTCGATCAGCAAGGCCTTGTCGGCGCGCAGCCTCAGGCCGCAGGGGGGCGCGCTCACGCGCGCGCCGCGCTCGGCCGCGCGGGGCAGCCCGTTCAGCGCTTCGGCGACGGCTTCGTCAATGGAAACCTCGGCGGGGCTTGCCGCGGCGTCGGGATCATCAACGGCCACGAAGCGCAGAAGCTTTTCCAGGAGCCCGCCGACCTTCGCGGTCTGATCCCGGATGGTCTTGACGGCCCTGTACTTGGCGGGGTCGGACTTCCGGGGATCCATGTCCGACAGCAACAAGTCGGAAAATCCGAGGGCGACGGCCACCGGGGTCTTGAGCTTGTGCGAGACCAGCGACAGGAATGTGCGCTTGAGGCGCTCCTGGCGCCAGGCCTCGGTGTCGTCGCGAAACACGAACAGGCGCGCCGTGCCGCCTTGGAGCGGGGCGCGGGTCGATCTTCCCGACAGAACGAACAGCGTGGGCTCCCGGCGTACGGCGGCGAAGGGTACGGACTCTCGCGCGTCCGTCAGCAGGGCGGGCATCGGAGGGGATGTCTCCAGGCCGCCCAGGCGCGACACGAAATCCCGCGGGGGCGCGCCCAGAAGCCGCGCCGCGGCCGCGTTGGCCAGCAGGACCTTGCCCGCGGCGTCGGTGAGCACGGCGCCGTCGTGCATCTGCGAGAACACGGCGTCGAGCTTGAAGCGCTCGTCGCTGAGCGAGGCGAACAGGCGTGCGTTGTCGATGGCCACGGCGGCTTGCGAGGCGAAGGCCTCGAAGGCGCGCAAGTCCTCGTCGTCGAAGTCGCCCTCGCGCTTGTTGATGGCCTCGACCACGCCCAAGAGCTTTCCCTTGAGCAGGATCGGCGCGGCCAGAATCGAGCGGGTGACGAATCCGGTCTTTTCGTCCATGGCGCCGGACCAGCGCGGGTCGCGGCGCGTGTCGGCGATGATCTCGGCGCGGCGCGCCTTGGCCACCGAGCCGGCGATGCCCTGGCCGAGCTTGAGCCGCACGGAGGCGAGAGACGCATCCAGGCCCAGCGCCACGTCGAAATAAAGCTCCTGGGACGCCTCGTCGAGCAGAAGCAAGGAGGCCGTCTGCGCGTCCACCAGTTCCGCCGACAGCGCGAGCACGGTCTTGAGCAGTTCGGACAAGTCGAGCTTGGACGACAGAAGCCGCCCCATGTCGAAGAGCAGTTCCAGCCGCCGGTCGCGCGAGGCGCTCACGCCGCAATTATAGGGGGATGGCCGCGTCCGCGCAAGGCGCGCCTCTCGACATCGCCGCACGGCGAGGCTATTCTATCCGGGTTGGAGAGGTGGCCGAGCGGTTTAAGGCAGCGGTCTTGAAAACCGCCAGGGTTTAACGGCCCTCGTGGGTTCGAATCCCACCCTCTCCGCCGATTTCGAGCTCCGGACGCGGATGTCCGGAATTGATACCATGGACTCCGCGTGGACAAGCGCAGGGACTCGGCGCGGGACGGAGCGCGAACGGCCGCCTTGGCGGCGTTCGTCGGCGTGGGCACCGGCGGCGTGGCCGCGGCGTTTCTCAAGCTCTACGAGGCCGCGACCTTCTGGCCGGCGCTGGGGCGGCGCGCCGCGTGGGGGCCGTGGACGCTGGGGCCGGTCTGGCTGGTCGCGCTGCCGGCTCTCGGCGGACTGCTGTGCGGCCTGATCATCGACCACGTTGAGCCCGCGGCCGCGGGCACCGGCACGCCGGAGCTCCTGCATGCCCTGCGCGCCGGCGGCACGCCCGTGCGCGCGCGCTACGCGGCCTGGAAGACCGTGGCCAGCGTGTTCACCACCTGCACGGGCGGCTCGGCCGGTCCCGAGGCGCCGATGGTGACTTTCGGCGCGGGATTGGCGCATTGGGTTTCGCGGCGGGTCGGCGCCGCCGAGGGAAGCGAAAAGACCCTGGCCGCCGCGGGCGCCGCGGCCGGGTTCGCGGCCGTCTTCGACGCCCCCGCGGCCGGCGTGGCGTTCGCGATCGAGGTCTTGCTGCGCGATTTCTCGCCCCTGCCGCTGGCCGCAGTCGCGCTGGCCGCGGCGGTAGGCGCGGCGTCGGCCGACGCTCTCATGGGGCCGCGTCCGTGGCTGGCCGGCTTGGCGGCGGGGTCTTGGGATTGGCGCGCCCTGCCGTTGATGGCGCTTGTCGGCGCGGCGGCGGGCCTGCTGGGCAAGGCGTTCATCGAGACCGCTCTGTGGACGGGGAAGCTCATGGAGAAAGCCGCGCCGCGCCATGCCGCGCGCGCGGCGCTGGGGGGACTTCTGGTGGGCGCGCTGGGCTTGTTCGTGCCGCAGGCGCTGGGCAACAGCCATCCGGATTTGCCCGTGTTGCTGGGGGCCGCGCCGGCCGCGTGGACGACGCTGCTGCTGCTGTTGGCGGGCAAGGCCTTGGCCTGCGAGCTCACCGTCGGCTCGGGCGGCTCGGGCGGAATATTCATCCCCTACTTGTATTTGGGAGGGATCTTGGGCGCGCTGGCCTGGATCGCGGCTGCGGCGGCGCCGGCGTGGGCGGGGACGGCCGGCGCGTCGATGGTCGCGGGCATGTCCGCGGTTTTCGCCGCCATCACCCTGGCGCCGGTCACCGCGGTGGTTCTGGCGCTGGAATTGACCCGCGCCTGGCCCGCCGCGCCGGGCGTGATCGTCGCGACGGCGGCGGCGACGCTCGTGTCGCGCGCCATCGACCCCGAGAGCCTGGACACGCGCAAGCTGCTCAAGAAGGGGGTGCGCCTGCGCCAGGCCCAGGCGCGCGCCCGGACCTAGCGGCGCCGGGACTTTCGACCCTTTTGCGCGCGCCGCGCGCGAGCCATAATCGGATCATGCGATCCCAACGCGGCGCGCGCCTCTGGACGGCTCTGGGAGCGGCCGCGTTGCTCTTCACCGGAGGGCTGTTTGTCCGGCGCTCGCGCGCCCGCGCGGCCCATGCTCCCGATTTCGCCGCCGACGATCTGCGCGACGCGCCTTCGGGGGCGCGCGCGGCTTCATTCGGCGCCTTCGGACGCTCGGCCCCTTCGCCGTGGTTGCGCCCTCCCGAGTCGCGCCATCAAGAGTTCGAAAGGGCGCTCGGCGCCTCCCGTCGCCGCCGCGCCCTCGCGCAGAGCGTCTCGCTTCAGTAGACGGGGCGCAGCCGCGCCAGCGCGGCCTCGAAGCGCTCGCGAAAGCCCGCGTCGAGGACGTCCGCGCACACCGCGTAGCGGATCAGCGGCTCCGGCCGTCCGCTTTCGTCGAAGCCCGAGAAGTGCACTCCGACCAGTCCCGTCTCGGAGATCGCCGCGCGGTTGAAAGCCTCGTGGCGGCCCTCTTCCGGGAACTCCCGGCCCAAGGCCGCGCGCGGAGTCTTCCACAGCGTGAAAAAACCCGCCTGCGTCTCGCAGGCCGCACGAAGCCCCGCGGCCTTCAGGTGCGGGATCACGAAGGCCAGCCGCCGTTCGTAGAGCGCGTGGATGCCGTCGAGCGCCGCGCGCGCGGCGGCCGTGTCCGAGAGGAAGTCGCCGTAGGCCGCCATCACCGAAGGGACCGGGCCCGACTCGGTGTTTCCCTTGACCAGCGCGAAATCCTCGACGAAGTCGCGCGAGCCCACCAGCGCGCCCAGCCGCGCGCCCGGGTCGTTAAAGGACTTGCTGACCGAATACAACTCCATCCATTCCAAGTCCGGATAGCCGCAGGCGACCTGCGCCAGCGGCACGTGCGCTCCGGGCGCGGCCAGCCCGGCGTAGGCGCCGTCGTTGACCAAGCGCGCTCCGGTTTCAAGACAGTGTTCGATGAGCGCGGTCCAGTCCTCGCGGCCGGCGCCGACGGCGGCCGGGTTGCCGGGGCGGATGACGAAGATCAAGTCGGCGCGGGAGGCGCCGTCGCGGCGCAGCGCGTCCTTGAGCCGCGACAGGTTCAAGCGCATGTTGTCGGCCCCGCACAGCGGCCAGACCGTGCGCCGAGCGCCAAGATACTGCTGGCCCCATGTGCCGATCACGTCGTAGGCGGGAAGGTTCGATGCGACGCGGAAATCCCCGCGCCGCCCGTCGCGGTGCAGACCGCAGGCGAGCGGGATCAGCGCGCTTGCCGTCTTGATTCCCGGGATGGGCAAAGCGCGCAGGTGCGGGTGCACGCGTGGGTCCAGACCGCCGTGCAGGCGGACCATGCCCGCCGCGAAATCGTGGAGATCGTTGTCCTCGGAGTAGGTGTGGTAGCGATAGCCGGGGTCCTGGGCGTATTTCGCGGCCAGGCGGCGGATTTCCTCCGGGGGAATCCCGTCCGGATTTCCCAACGATAGGTTCAGCGGCGCCTTGCCGCTTTTTTGCTCGTACTCACGGATGAGCACGTAGATCAACTGGAAGAGGTTGATGCCGGAAGGGGGGATGCGCCGCGTCACGCGGGCATCATACCCGATCCGCGGTCGCCAGTTTAAGTATATTCCCAGATGATGCAGAAACGCGCCGAACGGCGTTTGGCGCGGCTGACGGCGGCGTTGCTGCTGGCCGTGCCTTTTATCGTGATCGCGCTCAGCCTCCGCGCCGACATGTACGTGGAGGAAGCGGCGATCGTGCATCGGCGGATGCTTGGCGCGCTCCAATGGGTCTGCTGGATCGGTGCGGCCGTCCTTGCGGTTCGGCCGGAGTCGAGAAGGCTGTTGATCCGGAGTTGGGTGTGGGCTCCCGGGGGGGCTTCCGCGAGGCGCCTCCCGGCGGTTGCCGTGGCGGCGGCCGTCTCGTTCACGACGCTGCTTTGTTTTCTCAAGTTCTGCCAATACCGCGGATCTCAGTTCGATCAGGACACGGCCGTGATGACGCAGCGTGCTTTCAGCACGCTGCATGGAAACTGGTTCCACTCCAGCGTTTACGGTGTCGACTACCTTTCCATACATTTTGCTCTCCTGCTCGATCTTTGTTCGCCGGTCCTTTTGGCCTGGCGAAGCGCGTTGCCGCTTCTGTTCATCCAGTGCTTGGCGATAGGCTCCATGGGGTTGGCGGTCTATGCTCTCGCGGCGCGCGCCGGCGGCGTCCTTGATGGAATCGTTGGCATGATGCTGGTCTACGCCTGTCCCGCTTGCGCGCAGATATCGACGGCGGCGCTCAACGACGGCGCATTTCTCGCGCCGCTGCTTTTGTGGGCCTTGGTTTTTTGGGAGCAGGAGCGCCCCACGCTCGCGGCCTTTTTTCTTGCGCTTGCCGCGGTCACGCGCGAGCTCTTTCCGTTCTCGCTGGCGGGCCTGGGGCTATGCGCCATTCTCAAGAACGGCCGTGCCCGCTCATCGAATCCGCGCGCAGGCGCGGCGCTCCTGGCCGCGGCCGTATTTTTGTTCCTGGCGGAAAGCAAGCTCATGACCTCTTTTTCCCCGAGAATATCCATCGATTGGTATGACGAGCTTTATCGCTACAAGGATTTCCCGGGCCAAGGGCACCGGGAGTTCCTGCTTTTCTTGCTGGGGCATCCGCTGCGTACGCTGTGGTCGATGATTTATCCTTTCGATCGGCTTCGCCCTGCGCTTGAATTGGTCGCGCATGCCGGGCTGTTTCCGCTGGCTGCTCCCGCGGAATTCGCCGCCTTCGGAGTCGCCATGATTCCCCAGATGCTGGCGGTGGGCGGGCTGCACGACATGATTCTGCACTATCCCTCGCTCGTCTTCGGGTTGCTGATGTTCGCGACCGCGCGCGGGATTGCGGCCGTCGATAGGCGGCTGAAAAACCGCGGCTTGGAGGATTGGCTGATCGTTTTCGCGTTGCTCGTTTGCGGCTTCGGATTGCGGGAGAGCGTCAGCCCGCTGGTCCGAGGCTTCGTTCCCGCCGCCTTCCACGCGGCTCCGGGCGTCGCGGCGGAAATCCCTCCGGACGCCAGCCTTTGGGTCGACGAGTATTTCGCCGCGTGGGCGCCCGCCCGCGCGCAACTCAAGATCATGGCGGCGGGCGAGTCGAGTTTCGACATCGGGGATTTTTCACGGGGGCTTTTTCGGCCGGACTTCGTTTTGCTCCAGGTGGGGCGGCTTGTCCAGCCAAACCGGGCCCTTGATCCGCTGCTTTTATACCTGGTCGACAACCGCTACGAGATCGCCGTTCAATCGGACGGCCTGATTCTTCTCCGGGCGCCGGACCCGACGCCCTCTGGGCAGAGTTCGCCGTCGACGCATCTTCCGGTCGTGACGCCGCAAGAGGAACGGGCGTTCGAAGATTTCGACCTCCGATTCGCGCGCATGCTCCGGGGAATTCCCACGCCTCCCGTGCCGCCGCACTCGCCGGATCAAAAGCGGATCGGCGACTACCTCATGCATCTTCTCGTCGCTTGACCCGCGCCGCGGCGAGGCGCGCTCAGTGGCTGAGCGCGCCCAACGACGGCCCCGGCCCGGCCGGAGGACCCAGCGGCGGCGCAGCGGCACCGGGCAAGGAGTTCGTCGTGGCGCCCCCGGCGCCGATGAGATTTCCGGCGCCGGACGGCGCCGACCAAGTCACGCCGGCGCCGCCCGCGACTCCGACGGCGGAGCCCGAGTTCAGCGCGATCGCACCTGCGGGCACCGCGGCCAGGCTCGTGCTCGAGCCGCCGCCGAGGGCCGTTCCCAGCATCATCGTTCCTCCGACCGGGAACCCCGGCTCGCCGCGCCAGGCCGTGCTGCCGCCGGTGGGCGGGATGCTGACAAGCGTCGAGCCCGCCGAACCGGAGGGGGCGCCCAGCGCGTGAAAGCCGAACCCCGAGGCGAGCGGGCGGCCCGAAAATCCGGAAAACGCGGAGCGCGGAGCGAAGCGCGCGGCCGAAAACGAGCGCAACGCAAAGCCTCCCCGTTGAGGCGAGGCGAACGATGGTCCCGTCGACGCCCGGGCGACGCGGGCCGCCCGAGCCGAGGCGCGCGCGGCGCCGCGCGCGGCGCTACGGCCGGAGGCCGCGGCCGGGCACGCGAAAGCGAGAGAGGCGACCAACGTCCAGGCGAGCGAGGATTCCATGTCTCCTCCGGCGTCGCTCCAGTATAGCCCCGGCTTCTCCTGCGCGCCAGAGGCGACCGATCAGCCGGTGCAGGCTCGCCGTCATGGTTCCGTCGAAGTCATGAGCCCAGTTTTGAGATGACGAACAGCGCGTTGGGCTGGAGCAGGTAGAACGCGTTGTCGCTGATCGCCTTGCCGTGCTGGGCCTGCAACTCGTTGATGAAGGCGTTCAACTGATTGATCGCCGTCTTCTTGTCGCCGGAAGAAATCGACGCCTTCGCCGCGCTCAGCTTCGCGTCCAGGCTTTGCACGACGCCGTCGGCGCCGGGGCCGGAGATCCAGCCCAGCGCGGCGGCTTGATGCTTGAGCGAGGCCACGAAGTCCAGAAGCTGGCCGACGTCGGTCAGGTTCGGCGGCTGGACCGGGCCAACAGTAAAACCTAAAGAGCGGATTGCCAGTGGTATCGCTTTAATGAGCACGGCAGTTTTCTGGAGTTCTTCATCAGAAGACTCATCTATGCTCGGCATGAAATCATCGGGATCGTAGGCGGGTTCAACGAGCACGCGACGAATGCCCGGCGGACCATGGCTGGTCAGCACGAATGTGCCGAGCGATTGCCCTGGAGGAATATCGCCGCCGGGAGGGAGCGGACCGTACCAACTCGCCGTAAATTGCGCGGTCGACCCAGAGTGCCAGCCCAGCGGTTGGGAATGAAAGCCTACGGGCACTGTGGCATCTTCGACCTGAGCGGCTAATTTTGTGGTGCCTAGGCTGTGATAGCCAGTGGCGCTATTCAGCAACCCGTTAGAACTTAGAGAACTACCTCCGACGATCGTGGATATATCGAGGTCAAATGAGTCAATTTCCCCAACGCTTTGGCTTGAGTTCGAGACCGAATAAGAATAGGCAAAAATATCTTCTTTCGGATCATATTTTACCGTTACATCGACCGTGGCCGTGGTCAGTGGGATGCCCAGTGGCAAGGTCGGCGTCTGGGCGTGCCCGAAATTGGCTAGTAAATAATATGCGCCAAACAAAAAAAGCGAGCACATGTTCTATTGGCCCCCTGTCCCAAAGCAGGTTTCTGCTCCTGGAAATTGATAATGGATCGATGCCTCCGGGGCTCTTTGCCCCCCGAATTGATTCATTGTCTTTGTCAGGCTTTGGATCTGCGCCTTTGTGAGGCCGCCCGCGTCGATATCAATACTATTGCCGCCACGGTGACAGGCATGACCCTTTCTGACGATTTTGCCGCGGCTGTTTATGAAAGTGGTGAGCTGCCAGTCCCCGCAGATGTCGAACAGGCCGCCGGACTCAAGGCTCATGTCGTTGATGCCGAGCCTGATTCCCGTCTCGTTGTAGAACTCGACGATCGCGGTCAGCGCCCGCGCGAGCGTGTCCCCGGTCGCCCAGTGGTTCGAAGGGTGATTTT
>JAJZQS010000013.1:0-3803 GCA_021806745.1 bacterium | reverse complement strand
CCGCCGGACTCAAGGCTCATGTCGTTGATGCCGAGCCTGATTCCCGTCTCGTTGTAGAACTCGACGATCGCGGTCAGCGCCCGCGCGAGCGTGTCCCCGGTCGCCCAGTGGTTCGAAGGGTGATTTTGCGTGGAGTATCCCGGGCAGCCCGCGTAGGTGGTCGGCAGCGTGTTTCCCGTCAGGTCCGCGAAGGGCGCGATCGGGAAGGTCGAAAGGTCGAGCAGCGCGGCCCCCTGGGAATCGGCGACGGCGACGCTCACGACCGCGGACGTGGACGCGCCCGCGTCGTCCGCCAAGGAGGCGGTGATCGTCACCCCCGTCTCGCCGCGGCGGAACCGGGTTCGGGTCGAAGCGGACTTGGGCGCCGATCATGGCCCCAGCTTGGCGAGGATGAATTGGGCGTTGGCTTGAAGCATGTAAAACGCATCGTCATTCAAATGCTTGCCGCGCTGGGCTTCAAGCTCGTCGATGAAAGCGGTGATCTGCCCCTCGGCGGCTTTAGCGTCGCCCCGCGCGAGCGCGGCCTTGGCGGCGCTCAGCTTCGCGTCCAGGCTTTGCACGACGCCCTCGACGCCGGGGCCGGAAATCCAGCCCAGCGCGGCGGCTTGGTGCTTGAGCGAGGCCACGAAGTCCAGAAGCCGGCCGACGTCGGTCAGGCTCGGCGGCTGGACCGGGCCGATCGTGTATCCCCGCGTTTGGATGACCCGCTGTATTTCGTTGTCGAGATCGACGACCTGCTGAGCTATTGCGTCCGGAACCTCATCGATTCCCGGCAGAAAATCAGCAGGGTCATAACGAGGCTTAGCCGTAAAATGACGGATTCCCGGCAATCCATGGCTCACCAGCACGAATGTGCCGAGCGATTGCCCCGGAGCAATCGGGGCTCCAGGGGGAAGCGGACCGAACCAGCCCGCGGTGAACTGTGCCGTCGATCCGGAATTCCAACCAGCAGGTTGAGACTTGAAACCGACCGGCACGGTCGCGTTCTTTACGATGCGGGATAAGCTCACCGCAGAACCAAACCCAGAGTATCCAGTGGCGCTGTTGGTCAGATCGGCTGAACTCAAAACGGCTCCGCCCGCCGATGTCGAGATGTCTACATAAAAGGCACTGACCACGCCGACACTCTGTTTGGAATTCGAAACCAAGTAGTTATAGACGAAAACATCATCGGCCGAATCATAGGCTATAGTCGCGCTGATGGTTGCCGTCGTCAGCGGAATTCCTGATGGAAACGGCAGCGTCTGAGCGCGCACGAACGGATTGAAAAAGAAACTCGCAACGATTAAAAAATAAAAACGCATGTCTATTGGCCCCCTGTTCCAAAACAAGTTTCCAGCCCGGGGAACTGATAGTGGAGAGGACCTTCTCGGACGCGTTTCCCTCCGAACTGCCCCATCAAACTCGTGAGCGCATCGACTTGTCCGGGCGTGAGGTTGCTTATATCTATGTCGATACTGTTCCCACCGCGATGACATTTGTGTCCTTTCAGCGTTGGGCCGTACCGCCCGAAGTAAGTGGTGAGCTGCCAGTCCCCGCAGATGTCGAACAGCCCGCCGGACTCAAGGCTCATGTCGTTGATGCCGAGCCTGATTCCCGTCTCGTTGTAGAACTCGACGATCGCGGTCAGCGCCCGCGCGAGCGTGTCCCCGGTCGCCCAGTGGTTCGAAGGGTGATTTTGCGTGGAGTATCCCGGGCAGCCCGCGTAGGTGGTCGGCAGCGTGTTTCCCGTCAGGTCCGCGAAGGGCGCGATCGGGAAGGTCGAAAGGTCGAGCAGCGCGGCCCCCTGGGAATCGGCGACGGCGACGCTCACGACCGCGGACGTGGACGCGCCCGCGTCGTCCGCCAAGGAGGCGGTGATCGTCTCCTGGCCGCCGACCGACGTCGAGTCGTAGACGAGAAACAGCCGCCCGTTCTGGTCGGTGCTCGCGACCACGGCGCTCGACGCCGCGATCCCCTGCCCCGAGAGCGTGCCCACGGGCCTGGCGTCGTCGTGGGCGTGCCCGCCCGAGAGCGCGACCTCGGTCACGCCGACGTCGACCGAGGCCTGCTGCGCCACGGGCGCACCGGCCGCGTCGAGCAGGTCGATCTCCACCTCGGCCGACGGGTTGCCGGACAGCTGGACCCCGGGATAAGTCGGCGGCGCCGGCGCGACGCTCGTCGAGCTCAGGACGATCTTCAACTTCCGATTCGACGCCTGATGGTATTTGGCCACGACCGTCTGCCCCGTTTCGGCGGGCATCGGCCATACCGTCGCGGTCGCGTACACGTCGCCCTGGGCGTCGACGGCGACCCCGTTGCCGAAGGCGGGCTGCACCTGCTGGCCGCCGAAGGGAGCGGCGAAGACCTGGAGGCCGACGAACGGCGTCGCGATCCAGGCCCGCCGTCTCTGCGCGTCGTATTTGACGAGCTGCACGAGGGTTCTGTAGAAGGGCGGGTTGGTGCCGTAGCTGTAGACGCTGCCGAAATCCGCGGCGTATGCGCCGCCGGCGTCGGCGGCCTCGCCGAAGAACGCGTCGTTGATCTGCTCGGTGTCGTTGTCCGGCGGGGTTTGGAACGAGGCCGTGCCCTTGAAGGAGCCGTTCGCATCAAGCTGGACCAGGAAGCCCGAGTTCGTGGAGGAATAAGGATTGGGCGAACCCCCGATGTAGCCGGCCGCCCACGAGTCGCCGGAAGGGTCCACGGCGAGGTCGGAGAAAAAGCCCCTGGGGAAGGAGAAGTCGCCGGTGAACTGCGTTCGGTAGAGCGGCGGACCGGCGAGATGCGGCGCGAACTTGATCGTCTGCTGGTCCGCGCCCACGTAGACATTTCCCGCCTTGTCCGTGGAGATGCCGGTGACCTCGGCTTGCGCCGCGGTCTGCGTGCTGAGCTGGACCAAGCCGGTGCTGTATTCCACGACGAACGCGTCGGCGTAGCCGTGGGCGGGGTCGTTGTAGGTCGAGGCGGCATAAAGGTGGCCGGAAGACGGATCGAACGCGATCCCGCCGGCCAAGAGGAACATCCCGCTCCCGCTGTACACGGGCTTCATGCTGCCCGGCAGGGGGAGCGTCTGGGAACTGACGAATAGGCCGTCCGCGTCGCGCTTGACCACGAAGCTGGAAAGGGCGGAAAAATCGGTCATCGCGACGTAGGAGTTCCCCTCGGCGTCCACGGCGATGCCCGCGGCGTCGAGGACGTCGCCGTCGACGCCTTGGAAATTCTTGCTCCACACGACGTCGCCGCCGGGAGAAAGCTTGGTCGTTTGAATGGAGACGCTGAAAGGAGAATACGCGGTCACCTGGGAGAGCACGTAGCCGTCGCCCGCGGCGTCGGCGGCGATTGCGACGCTCGGGCTTGCGGAGCCGCTCAACGGAAGCGTGACGGAGAAGACTTCAGCGGGCGGGGACTGCTGGGCCGCGGCCGCCGAGAAGGCCGACAAAAAGAGCGCCACCGGCAGGACGCGCGGACGCGGGAACGTTTTCCGAGGGCGTTTCATGGCCTTTTCATTTCACGACGGCGATCCGCCCCGACTTGCGGAGGCTGGGCCGTCCCGCTTTGCGTGCGGTGAAGACGTAGACGTAGACTCCCGAGGCGCCGGGGTTCCAGATGCAGTCGTAGGTCGGTTGCGGGCCCAGGCCGTTGCCGTCGTCGAGGGTGCGGGGCGCGCCGAGCGCGGCGGAAAAAACGCGGCGGCCGACGGCGTCGGTCACTTGCAGGTCGACGGAGTCGGCGAGCCCCGCCTGAAGCCGGAAATCGACGGGGGCCCCGTGTCGGCTGGGGTTGGGGAAGGCGTAGGCGGCGCGCAGGAAGAAGGCGGTGGAGTT
>JAJZQS010000111.1:1165-7602 GCA_021806745.1 bacterium | reverse complement strand
GGAGCGAACGAGATCGCACGGCAAGCGGACGGTCACTGTCGTCCCTTTGCCCGGCGTCGAGTCGAACTCCAGGCGGCCTCCCCAAGACTCGACGACGCCGCGCGCGTGGTAAAGACCGAGGCCGCATCCGACTGTCTTTCCGCGCGTTACGCCGCGCTCTCCGAGCCTCGCCAAAGTGTCCGCGGGAATCCCGCGCCCGTCGTCTTCGACGCGGACGACGGCGCACCCGTCGGCCGCGGCGAGGGCGACGGCCGCTCTTCCAGGCTTCCCTTCGATCGCTTCGACGGCGTTGTTGATCAGATTGGAGACGACGCGCTGAAAATCCGACGGCCGGACCCGCGCGAGAACCGTCTCATCGCCGGGCGGCCCGGAGAGGTCCAAGCGAACGCGGGCGTTCTCGTCGAATTCGGCGCATTTTTCGGCGATCAGCGCCTTGAGCAGCGGCATGAGCTCGACGGGAGGCGGTTGGGGCTCGTCGACGACGCTCGCCGAGCGCTCCTCGCACGCGCGATGGCGAGAAAGCAGGTCTTCCGCGATGTCGCGCATCCGGCGCACGGCCCCGCGCAGCAGCGGCGCCGCCTCCGCGTCGTCGGCGGCGGAACCGTCGAGCGCGTGCGCCAGGACGGCGAGCGGCGATCGGATGTCATGGGCGACCTGCTCGGCCAACTCCGCCCGCGCCTGCGCCCCCGCCAGCTCGCGCTCGCGTTCGCGGGCTCTGTCGAGTTGCTCGCGGACGCCGCGAATCTCCGCGATGATCCCGATAAGGCCTCGACTGTCGTCGACTTCCACTCCCGACGTGCGAAGAAACCCCGCAAGCGTCGAGGTCGCGCGCATGTCGAGACGGCGAATGTAGAAGAGCGAAAGAGTGGAAATCGCGAAATAGGCGCCCAGGACCGTCAATATCGGCCAGACGCTGAAAACGAAGGGGCGGCAGACGGTGACGTCGACCCGCCCCGCGGTTCCCGCGCCCGGCGGCAGATAGCTCACTCGCCCGCAGTGGGCGAAACGGGATTCCTGGCCGAACTCGTAGCGCTCGGTTCCGATCGCGGCTCGGACATAAAGGTCGCCGAACTCGGTGCCTATGCCTTCGACGAAATCTCGGAACCGCCGGTTTTGAAGATCGTCGAAGCGGGCCTTGGTCAAAGTCTGCGCCTGGATGGTCGCCAGCTTTTGGTCGTCGGACGCGGCCAGCCTGTAGCTCGAATACCAACTGCTCGCGACGATGGCGATGAAGAGCGCGTTAGAGACCGCCCACAGTCGAAGCGGCGAGAGGAGGCTCAGGCGAGGGGATGCGGCCACGGATTGCCTCCCATCTTTAGCGATTCTTTTCCCCACGACAAGAGCGGCCAGGCGGGGTTTTCCGCCATCGCGACGACCGGATAGCCGGGAATATTCACGATCGTTCTCGTTGCGACGCGATCATAAGAGCCCAGGTCGACGCGAAAATCCCGCTGCGGACCGTCATCGAGGAATCGAAACGCCGCCATGTTCTCCGGGTCGAGGTAGAAATCGGCATGAGAAGACGGACCGCCGCTGGGCGGCAACGGCGCGGCCGTTCTCGGGCGTTTGTCGAAGACCGCGGCGGAACGGAGAAGCGAGCGAAGCAGTTTTCCTTGAACGTCCGAGCCGCTCATGTTTGGACGGCGGTAGCATGCGTCGAACAGCGCTCCGCCCGCCCGGCCGCGGATCGCCAACCCGCAATGGACCTCGCCTAGGACCGACTCGGTCAAGCGAAAAAACGCCGCCTTCCATCCGAAGCGCTCGATCGCCGCAAGGCGGACGCGATTCAAGAGACCGCAAACCTGCGCGCGCGCCCAGCCGCGCCGCGAGTCCCACGCCGCGAGCAGCACAGAGCGCTCGATCAATTCGGCCCGCGCCGAATCCGCGGCCTCGGCCTCCGTCGCCCCGCTCGCGAAGCCGTTGCTGCTGCGCGCGCGGCTTTGCGGTTCCTGGCGAGAGCGCGCCTCCAGATACCAGAACCGCTCCCAGGCTTCCGCGTAGGCCTGCGTCAGCGAGGCTGAAAACAAGAGATGATCGCCGAAGCCGTGGACCTCGCGCCCCAACCCCTCGATCCGGCATTCGACGATGCTGATCGGCAGCCGCGGCGCGGGAGCGGAATTGACGGACCACGAGATCGACACGCGGCTGCCGTCGAAAGGCGAGGTCAGCTCCGCGCCGCCGCGGCGGATCAGCGAACGATCGAGCTTCCAGCGTTTATTTCCAGCGGACTTCATAAAAGCGCAGCCGCATGTCGAACCGATTGACGTCGGCGAGGTCGACGCGGCCACTCGCCGCGATGATGTCGGGCTCGATGAAAAGTGGGACGGCGTATGCGCGCGAGAGAGTCGCGAGGTGGAGCGCGCGCAGCGCCTGATCTCGCCGCGAGCGTCCGGCGGCCCGCACGACGCGATCGAGGGTCGGCGCGACCTCCCCGCGAAACGGCGCGAGGTCGCCCCCGACTGAATACATGAACTCCCAGCTTCCGAGCGGATCTTTCTGATTTCCCGCGAACAGCGTGAGACCGGCGTCCGCACGCTCCGCCTCCGGAGACCTCCAGGAAAAAACATACTCGACCGATATTCCCTGTCGGGCCAAGCCGGTTTTGACGGCGTCAAGGACGGGTGTCGCCTCGGCGAAAGACGGTATGACGGCGATCCTGAGGGTTTTCCGTCGCGAAGGCGCCGTCGCGATCTTCGGGATCGGGGGCGGCGACGGCAGGCGGCCGGAGAAACCCTCGGGGATGAACTGACGTTCTCGCGTCAAACCGCCGAAGGAGACGCCTGCCAGGGCCTTGTCGACGCCGGCCGCGACGCTTCTGCGCTCCGCCGCGCTGTTCCAAGGCTTCCTTCGAGGGTCGAAGTAGAGGTAATACAGCCACGTCGGGTAGCCTTTGACCACCTGCGGAGCGCGCGCGATGACGGTCTGGTTCGCCGCGCGGAAAGCGGGCAGCGGGACCTTCAGCAGATCGACGGGTTTCTTCGAGAAGAAATCGGAGATCGTCTCCATCGTGAACGGGAGCAGTTTCACCGACTCCGGCCCGTTTCCGCCGAGAGCGAAATTAGGGTTTCGCTTGAGGAGAAGCTCCTTGCCGGGAACATAGGAGCCCACGTAATACGCTCCGGAGACGACGCGCCAGCCGTCCTTCGCCGCGCGCGGATGAACCAGAGCCGCGTCGGCCAGGCTCAACTCATGGACGAGCCCCTCGTTCACGGGCCCTCTGAAGTCCAGCACGATCTTTCGGCCTTCGGCGCGCGCGCTCGACAGCCGCTGGAGGTACAAGATGTGGCGCCGGCGTCCTCGCGACAAGTCGAGAAGCGCGGCCGCCACATCCGCAGGCCGAATGGAGGTCCCATCGCTCCACTTCAAGTCCGGACGCAGGTAGAAGGCCCACCGCGAAGGAGACAGCCGCTCCCACGACTCAGCCAGACCTCCTGCGTAGCCGGAAGGCGAGCGGCTGTCGTCCCGGACCAGGCCAAGCGCCAGGTTCTCCAGGAGGTAATAGGCGTAGACCGAGTCCAAGTCCCCTGGATCGAGCAGGCTCCGGTCCTGCCGGAGCAAGACGAGCGGAAACCCGACGCTCAATTCACGCGGTTTCATGACTCGGGCGCGGCACGCGAGCAGAGAACCGGCCGCCAGTGCGGCCAGCGCGACGCGCGCGGCTCGCGGCACTTTCGCGATCGGCGACCGTCAGATGCCGCCGTGGCAGTTCACCACGTCGGCGGTGACGCCGTGCGAGGTCGTCAAAGTGTGGATCTTGGCGGGCAGGCTCGCGACGAACGCCGCGGCCCCGAGGATGTAACCTGCGGCGAGAAGCACGCCCTTCACGCACTTGTTCATGACCATATCCCCCTTTCCGGCTTTCGCCGGCGCGACTTTGTCATTATACACGCCTTGAGACGCCTGATTTTCCAAACGAAGAGCTGAGAGAATCCGCGCGCGTCGGCCGCCTCGTCACTGAGGAGTCTCCAGGAGCCGCTTGAAGCGCCGCGCGCCCACGCTGCGCTGGCCTTCCACGGGCCGGCCGTGGATGAAGGTCAGTTCCGCGATTCTTCCCGTCTTGATCTTGCCGCAGAGGTCCTTGAGCGCCCTCCAGCGGTCGTCGAAAGCGGCGTCGACGGCCGCGGCCTTCGCGGGACCGAACGCGAGGCGCTGCTGGATGTTGTCGCAGGAAACGATCGCGCCTCCGGCGACGTTCACGCCCAGCATCGTGCAAAAGGGATATTCGGTCGCGACCAGGCGCCGCAGATACTGCCACTGATCGCCGTCGGGGTGCCCGTAGCCCGTCGCGACGGCCCGTCTGATTCCGCCGTTGAAGCGCCGCGCGGCGGCGGCTTCCACGCATTGCGTCCCGTTCATGACTCCTCCAACCCGGTTCCCGCCTTCCATCGCGTTCACGAGCCTGGCGAATGAAAAACGGGAAACGATGTTCGATCGTTTCCCGTGGACTCGCCCGATTGCGGTCAGGCCGTGGATACCCCGGAGCCTATCCTCCGAGCTACACAGGTTGAAGGACTTGCGTCCCTTGCAATGAGTCTAAGGCGCGAGCGCATCGGCCCCCAGGGGCATTGGTCCCATCGCGTCTGGGACTCGCGAGCAGGTCTTTGGACCTAGATCAACCGCATGAAAATTGCTCCGCCCGTTGCGACGGCCGCCGCGGGTGAGGAGGCTAAAGTGGGCAAGAGACGAGTTCTCGTCGTTGAGGACGATGCTTTGATGCGGGCGTTCTATCGGTCGTTGTTCCAGAGGCTGGCGGGTAGCTACGATTGTCGGATTGAAGAGAGCGGCTCGGACGCGTGGAGTCATCTGCGAGCGAACGCCGTCGACGCCGTCGTGCTCGACTGGGACTTGCCGGGTCTCACCGGCATCGAAGTGATCAGGGCGATTCGGAAAGACCCAAGATTGCAGGATGTCGCCGTCGTCATGATCAGCGGCCGAGCGTCCGCGCACGATCGCACCCAGGCGCTCAACGCGGGCGCCGACGTCTATATGCTCAAGCCGTTCGATGTCGAGGAGTTCCTGCAGCATCTGCGGCGCTTGTTGGCATAGGTTCGGTTCTTATTTGGACGCCGGAGGCGTTGCGGAGGGCTGGGCGGCGGTCGCGCTCGCGGCCTCGGTCGTCGCGGTCGGGGCGGCCGTCGCGGCGGCGGGACTTCGAGGTTTCTGCTTGTTCACGGCCTTGCCGAATTTGTGCCACGTGGTCTTGTCGGCGAATGCCGCGGGCATGCCGGTGGCCGCGGACGCCGACGCGGAAGTCGCGTTCGTCGTCGCGGGCGCGACGAAAGGTGAGGCAGGAACTGCCGAGGTCGGCGAGGCAGCGCCGGGCGGCGTCGCCGCCGGTGGCGGAGGCGTCGCCGTCGTCGGTGGCGCTGCCGGAGTCAATGAGGCAGCGGCCGGCGGCTCGGGCGCCGCAACGCCCGGCGCGGACTTGGCGGGAGCCGGCGCCGACGCGGGCGTTGCTGGCGCAACGGTTGAGGCGGGCGCCGCGGACGCTGTGGGCGAAGCTTTCGTCGAGGCTGGAGCGGCGTGAACCGAGACGGCCAGCATCAGCAGCGCGATCGCCGTTTTCATGTCGGTTCTCCGTGTTCGTCGTTCATTCTATCACCATCGGTATGCCGCCGAGAATCTCTGCACGCTGCCGAGCTCTCCCATGGGTGCTGCGGCGTAGTCGAGCGACCAGCGGGGCTGTCTCAAGCCGAAGCCGAAGGTGACGCCGGTGACGGCGTCAAGTCCGGTTCCGGCGTTGGTCTGCGCCTGCGTGGAGTAGCCGGCGCGCAGGAATATCCCGTCGAAGGCGTTGAACTCGCCGCCCACGCCTTCGATGCTGCCTCCTCCGCGCGGGGCGTTTGAGAACTGCGCCGTGAGCGCGTGGCCGCCGGGGAAGTTCCACGCGGCCCCGGCGTCCAGCCGCAAGGGCAGGCTGTCGGTCTCGCCCGCGAACTTCATGCCGGGTCCCAGGTTGCGCACCGCCGCGGCCAGCGCCAGCGGGCCGAAGGCGCGACGGGCTCCTAAGTCCACGGCGGCCGACTGCGCCTGGGCCTGGGCGATGTCGGAATGAATGTATTTCACGGACGCCCCAAGGTCCACCCAATCGGTCTTGAAGCCTGCGCCCGCCGACACGGCTCCGTCCCACGCGCCGTAGCCGCCGGTGGGATGGCCGTAGGCGTCGCGGCCGTCCGACACGCTCTGGTTGAGATAAGTCCCCCCCGCGGCCACCGCGCCAAAACTCGTGCCCTGCGCCGCGTAGGCGTCGTCGATGCGAGCGCCTTGAGGAAGCTCGGCGTCGTCGATCATCGCCTCGCCGCCGTGAAGCCGCGCCAATCCCGCCGGGTTCCACCACAGCGCCTCGGCGCCGTTCGATGTCGCCGTGCCGGCCGAGCCCATCGAAAGCTCCCGCGCGCCGGGGCCGATGGTCAGGAACTCCGCGGTCTCGGCCGCGA
>JAJZQS010000111.1:0-1155 GCA_021806745.1 bacterium | reverse complement strand
ACGGCGCCGGCAGCAGCGCCAAAAAGAACGCGATGGTTTTCGCGTTCACTTGATGATCCCCACGCGTCCCGAGGCCGTGATGTCGTGCTGGCCGCTCTTGTGCGCGACGAAGACATAGGTGTAGACGCCGGAGCCCACCCCGCCCACGTTCCAGAGGTAGTCGTAAGTGTCCTGGGAGCCGAGCCCGTTGCCGTCATCGAGGAACTGGACGTTGCTGATCGTCGTGGACAGGACCTTGCGCCCGGTGAGGCTGTAGACGCGCAGGTCTACGGAGTCGGCAAGACCGGTTTGTATGCGGAAGTCCACGGACGCCCCGCGTCTGCTGGGGTTGGGGAAGGCGTAGTGCGCGCGCAGGCCGAACGCGTCGTAGGCGCCGCCGCCGGAAGTCAGCGGCGAGACGGCCGGGGCCATGGCTTGATAGAGCGAGAAGTGCGAGGTCTGGGCGCGCACGACCTTGGCCACGGTGTCGACCGTCGAGGGCAAGGCCACCCACTGCTTGGCGTTCGCGTTCCACCAGTAGACCTGCAAGGCGGTCTCGTCGAGGGAGGCTTGGGCGACCTGAGCGGGGTCGTAGGCGAGCGTCAAAGTGACGGGGGCCGCGAACATCGCGCCGCTGGGCTCGAAGTCGACTTCCGAGGCGGCGGGCGACAGGCTTTGGGTCTGGCGCTGGGATTGGCGCGAGGCGATATCCGCTCCCGCGCCGGACGCCCCCACGCCGACGGTCAAGCCGACGTTTCCAGGCGGGACTTGAACGCCCGTGCCGTCGCTGCGCCAAGCCGAGCCGCCGTCGTCGGGGTCGATGCTGCGCGTGACTCCCGGCGGCGTTCCTGACGGCGGCTGAGCGGGCGCCTGGGACGTCCCGGGCGCGCCGGGAAGCGCGAAGCGCACGAGGCGGTCCGCGCCCTCGTCGGCCACCCACAGCGTGCCGTCGGGGCCGATAGACGCGGCGGACGGCGATGTCAGGTAGCGATGCCACCAGCGCTCCTCGCGGGAGTTTTGAGCGGGCGAACCGAAGGCGAGCAGGCCGTCGCCCAGGGGATCGAACTTCTGGACGCGGTCGCGGTCGGACTCGATGACATACAAAGCGCCGAGCGCGTCGGCCGAAAGCGTACGTACGCGCGTGAGTTCCCCCGCCGGGGCTTGGGCGCCGGTGAT
>JAJZQS010000110.1 GCA_021806745.1 bacterium | reverse complement strand
GCCCGCCCGCGTAGCCCTGCCCGCTCACCGCGATGTTCGCGCCCGACTGCAAGTTGAAGTCGCCCGTCACGCTCAAGTTCAGCACCGCCGACCGAGCCGCCCCGTTGGCCGCGTGCGTCAGCACGCCGCCCGAGGCGACGTTGACCGACGTGAACGTCAACGGCGCCGTCGTGTTCTGCACCAAGGTCGAATCCGGCTCGACGGTCACGCTGCCGCCCGACGCGACCGTCGTCGAAATCGTCAACGTCGCCGCGGCCGAGCCGGCGGGGTCGCCGAGCGTCAAAGATTGGAATGAGATAGGCGAACCGACAACAACCGAAGCATTCGTGTCGATGACGACATCATCGGCCGAACTCGGAACTTGCGGAGGCGACCAGTTCGCCGCGGTGGCCCAATTCTGATCCGTTCCGCCGACCCATGAGATGCTCGCCGCCGACGCGCAGTGGGCCAGCGCGGCCAGCGCGGCGGCCGTCAGCGACAGAGCGCGGGCGAACGAACGAAGCCTCTCGTGAAAAAAAGCGCGCGACGCGCCCGGGATCTCGGCGGTGGAGGCTTCCGTAGTCGTTCCTGTCGTTTTCCGCGTTCAGTGACGTGTGAGTATAACCCGCTTTGGCGCCCGGTCAATCCCCCACCAAAATAATGATTTCCGAATAAGCGCAATTTGAAGCCGTGTCTTAAATTTGTCCAAACGACAATAATTAGTCTACGACCGCAAACTTCCCCGCCGGACGGTTCTCGGGAACGAAACGGTAGCCGTGTCCGGGGCAAGTCACGATCCAGCGCCCCACCGGTTCGCCCAAGCATTCGCGCAGGCGCGCCACGCTGCGGTCCACGACGCGGTCATTGACGTCTTCGCCGTCCCAAACCCGGACGATCAACTGATCCCGCGTCAGAATCTGTCCGGCCGCGCGGGCGAATTCGCACAGGAGCAGGAACAACCGGCTCGTCAGGCCGTCCGCGGCGCGTCCGCCCACGAATACCGAGCGGCGCTCCTCGTCGACGATCAAGTCGTCGCCGAAGCGATAGACCCCCGGCGAGTCCGCGCGCACCGCGCGCCGCGCGAGCAGCGCCCCCGTCATGCCGAGAAACTTCCGCAGGTCGAGCGGCTTGCTCATGAAGCAGTCGGCCCCGCGGCGGACGGCCTCCTGGGCGGCGGAGTCGGACCGGCGGCCGCTGATGGCCAGGACCGGGACGTCCCGCGTGGCCGCGTCGGCCTTCATCTGCGCGCATATCTCGAGCCCCGACATGTCCGTCAGCGTCATGTCGAGCACCAACATGTCCGGACGCCCTTGGCGCGCCAGGGCCAGACCCTCCAGAGCAGTGGACGCCGTCAAGACGGCGTAGCCTTGATCGCGCAGCAACTCCTCAATAAGGCTCAAGACCTCCGGATCGTCGTCGACCACGAGTACCCGGCCAAGCCCCGACGGCGTGCGTTCTTGCGCCGCCGCGAGGCCGGGAGACTGAGGTGCGTACCTCCGCCGCAGGACGAGCGACGCCAGGTGGCGCTCCAGGTCGCCGCTCTTGATGAGGTTTCCCACCTCGCCTTTCGACATGAACAGATCGGCCCCGGCGTCGAACACGGCGTTCTCGTGCTCCGGGGTGTGCCACTCGCCCGAGACAACGAGAACCGGGATGTCCTTGGTGGCCTCCTGCGTCTTGAGGACGCGCAAGGTCTTGTCGCCGGTGAACGCCCCCGGCAGGCAATAGTCGAGGACGATCAGGTCGGGGCGGAACTCCAAGGTGCAGCGCAGCGCGAAGTCGCCGCGAGTCGTGCAGAAGGTCTTGTAGCCGAAACGGCGCAGCAGCGACTCCATGAACGGCCCGTATTCCTCGTCGTCGTCGACCACCAAAACGAATGCCATGTTCCCCCCGGTCGGTCGTCCTCGGCGCGTCTCTGCCGCCCAGCATAAGCGGGCCCGGCGGCGCTGTCAAGGCGCGCGCGCGGCGGCTTGCGGCGGGTCGCCGCGCATCAGGCGCCGCGCGATGGAGACGAGAGCGAAGGCGATCACCGCGCAGCCGAGCCAGTCGATGGTTCGCCCGACGCCCTCGTCATGAATGAGCAGGTGCGTCTTCTCCAGCAGGTAAGTCCAGTCGTGGACGCCGCCCGCCACGAGCTCGAGCTTCTGCGCCCGCGCGTCGGCGGCGTAGCGGCCGATGTTGAGAAAATTCTGGCCGATCCAGATCAGGCAGACGTCCGCCGAGTTGAACTCCCGGCGATCCCTGAAATACCACCAGAACGCCGCCGGCATCGCCAACTGGCCGATGGTGCCGCCGGCCACGTAGATGAAGCGGCCGAAAAACTGGAAGACGAGGTGGCCGGTCTCGTGGATGGGCAAATCCACCCAATCCAGCGGCGAGAGAAACGCGCGCAGCGGCTCGCGAAACGCGCAGAGCGTCGCCGCAAGAAGCGCCCACGCCGCCAGAAAAATTCGGTCGCCGCTCGGCGCGCGATCGTTCATGCGGTTTTCGTTCATTCGAAGGTTCAGCTTAACAGACGGCGTCAATCGCCGCCAGGCGTCGGTCTTGCCGGAATTCGCAACCCCTGTTAGACTCAATTCGCCGGGTCGCAAGAAACGCATAGGAGGGTTCTTGATGATCTGTCTCAACGCGACGTTCTCGCGCGAGGCGGCCTTTCATCCCGAGTTGCGGCCGTCTTTTCTCAACAATTTCTGCGGCCACCTTCCGGACGGCTTCTACAGGCGCTTCGATTCCGTCTGCCAGCATTCCCCGTGCAGCGACCCCCGGGCGAGCAAGAAGCGCCGCCGCCAGACGCTGGCGCAATTCCACGCCGCCATCGACAAGTCCATCGCGGAACTCGGCCTCAGCTCGCGCCGAATCCGCGCCCTCATCGCCCGGGACGAGCCGGAAAAGCTGACCGAGTACACCTGGCCTCTGTACCTGCGCCTGCGCGCGGCGGGCTACAGGCACTATCCCGACTTGACGGCGTAGCCCGCGGGGGCGTCTCCGCCGCTTCTCAACCAAGCCCAAGCCTCGTCGCCGAAGCGCGAAACGAGCGGCGCGCCCTGTGCAGCCGGGAGCGCAGGGCTCCCGTGCTGACCCGCAGGACCTTGGCCGCCGCCTTGCAGCTCAAACCGTCCGCGTCGCACAGGTCGAGAGCGTCTCGGTGGCCGGACTTAAGCCGTCGCAACGCCGCGCGCGTCAAGGTCGCGAGTTCCCGGCGCTCCAGGCGCTCGAGCTGCCCTTCTTCATCCGCCGCGATCCTCTCGTGGAAAGAGGCTTCCCCATCCGGCCCGCTGTAGTCGAGAGACAGGGTATCCCGCCGCGACTTGCGCCGCCGCGCGTCCATGAACGAATTGCGCATGATCGTGAACAGCCAGCTCTTCACGGGCCGAGCCGGATCGTAGCTGCGGCTCTGACGGAGCGCCTTGTAGCAGGCTTCCTGAAGCAGCTCGTCGGCTTCTTGCCTGTCGCGGCACAGCCCGTAGGCGAACCGCCACGCCTCGCGGTTTCGTCCGTCCAGATAGCGCCTCAACGCTTCGCCGACGACATCAGCCTTCGAAGCTCCGTCGTTTCTCTTCCCGTTCTTTCCGACCGCAGCGTGGTTGTTTTTCATCTCGCGCCTCCGCGACACCCGGAGGGCGAGGGGCCCGAGGAAGTCCGCGCGACGAGGAATAAACGGTGGGGCCCCACCCTGGCGACCGCCCCCGACGCGTCGGGCTGGCGGCCGCGCGCGGCGCGCCGTCCGGCGGCTTGGGGCTACGGCGGGGGTTGGGCCGAGCCGCCGGATCGCCGGAGGGGATGGACCCGTTTATGCCGCAGGAGGAGGACTTCTCTCCTGGAGGCCCGAGGCACGAGGCGCGAGAGGAAAAAACGGAGCCGCGGGCGGAAAGAACGGGAAGTCGCGAAAAAGCCGAGAAATCCCGCCGCCGAGCGGTGGGTGCGGTGGAGTTCGACCGGTCCTCGGGGCCTCAGGCGAGGAGGAACGCCCGCGGATCGCCCGCGCCCGTCTCAGGGTCGAAATCCAATGCGGCGGTGGGCGGGGCGGGCGACTTGGGAGAGTCGTCCGCGCCGTCCACGGACGCGGCGGCATCCACCGCCGGTTCCGTTTTAGAGCAGCTTCTGTTCGCGGAAACTGAAGTATCGGTCGCCGGCGAGGATCAAATGGTCGTCGAGGTCCACGTCCAAAAGCCGACCGGCCAGGACGAGCGTGGCGGTCAGCCTGCGGTCCGCGACGGAGGGACGAGGGTCGCCGCTGGGATGATTGTGCGCGACGATGACGCGCCGCGCGTTGTCGAGGAGCGCTCCCTTGAAGACCTCGCGCCCCGTCACGATGCTCGCGTCAAGCGAGCCCACGGAGACCCTCTCGTAGCCGATGAGGCCGCGGCGCGAGTCGAGGTCGAGACGCCAGAAGCGCTCGCGATCAAGGCCGCGCGCTTCCCGGCGCAAGACGGCGAACGCGTCCCGCGCGTCGGCCACGCGCAAACTGGGCGGGCGGCCATGCCTTACGAGCCTAAGCTCGACCCTCATTGAACGACCCTCGCCAAGATGAGGCCGAGCCGCGCGGTCACGCGAGCGGCGCTACAAAGGCGGCAGGCCAAGAAGACGAGAAGAACTTCCACCATGAACGCCGCCGCGAAGCGCGCCGCAGGCGGGATGTTTCCCGCCAAGCGCCTGACCAGGCGCGCGGAGAGAGAGTACGCCGCCGCGTCGGCCGCCGCCGCCAGCCGAATTCCGGTCACGACCGTCCACGCCAGCGCGAACTCGAAGACTCCGAACGAGATGAACCAAAGGAAGGCGAGGTTCACGCACGCGCCGAAAAGCGCGGCGAAAAGAGGAATATGGTGGACGCGCGCGAGGGCGCCCGCGATGAAGGCCCAGCCGACGCCGCGCGCGGCGGCTCGCCGGCCGCTCGAACTTGTCTCGTTGTCCATACGAGACCTACGGCGATCCCACGTTTTTTGTTGCGCTTCCGTCGGGAAAATCGCAGGGCGAGGGCCGGGCCCGCGGCGAACGCCGCGGGCCGCCCCGGGTCTCCCCGGGGCGGCGGCGAGTTCGATGCGCCTACATAAGACCTCGCTCGCGGAAGCTGTAGTAGCTCCCGCCCTCGCCCAGCACCACATGGTCGGCCACCGGGATGCCGATAAGTTCTCCCGCCCGCGTCAGGCGTTTCGTCACCTCGCGATCCTCCGTCGAAGGCGACGAGTCGCCGCTCGGGTGGTTGTGGCAAACGATGATCGCCGCGCCGTTGAGCAGGATCGCCGTGCGGAACACCTCGCGCGGATGCACGAGAGAGGCCGACAGCGTTCCCACGCTCACTTCGCTGACGCCGATCACGCGCCGCCGACAGTCCAGCACCGCCAAGACGAAATGCTCCTCGGGAACGTCGCCGAGAAACTCCCTAAAGAGCTTCGCCGCCACGCCCGCGCAGTCCACCACGGCCGTCCCCTCCTTCGCGATGGAGCCCGTCCGATCCAGGACGATCCGGTACAGCGGTACCCGCGATCTTTTCGCCCTCGAAGCATCCGTCGCTTGTCCGGCTCCAGGCGCCGTCGCGATCTTTCCGTCCTCTCCGGCGTTCGTCGTCGTCTCGTTTTTCATGAACACCTCCGAACGCCCGGAGGGCCGAAGGCGGCCGAGGACGGCGAACGCCGCGAGAATTAAATGGAGGCGCCCCGACGAGGGACCGCCGCGCAACGAGCAAGGCTCTGGAGCGGCGAGGCACGAGTCGAGAGGAGGACCCTTTTATGGCGCAGCGCCGTGCGCCGTCGCTCCTGGCCGCCTGAGCGCGCGGTGGTTATGAAAATCGAGGCCGTTCCCCAAGGAGAGGACGGAAGGAGCGTTCATGAAGAATCGCGCAGCAGAGCGAGCCATCAGAACCCGATTCGTGCGCGGCCGCCTTGCGTGCCGCGCGCCGATGTTTTTGTTTTAATCCCGGAATCGGGGGCGCGAACCGCGATCCACGGAGGGCTTTAAAATGCCGGACCCTATCCGCCATGTCGTCTTGCTCATGCTGGAGAACCATTCGTTCGATCAGATGCTCGGGTGTTTCAAGCAGCCTTTCCCGAGCCTTGAAGGCGTGGACCCGGCGGCGTCCGGCACGAACGCCGACGGCAAAGGAATCGTTTTTAGCCAGCAACCGACGACCGCCCGCAGCGTTTCCCTCGATCCGCGTCATGAAGTCGTCCATGTGAAGGCGCAACTCGCCGATAATAACGGCGGTTTCGTCCAGGATTTCGAGAAATGCTATCCGGGCCGCGTCACCGAGGAGCAGAAGAAGTACATCATGGGGTACTATCCCATGGACTCTCTGCCGAGCCTTCACGCCTTGGCGCAAAATTTCACGATCTGCGACCACTGGTACGCCTCGGTGCCGGGGCCGACATGGCCGAATCGCTTCTTCGCGCTCAGCGGCACTTCGTCGGGCTGCGTCGACATGCCCGATGACGGCGAGCACAGGCTGGATCTGAAAGGCTACATGGAGCAAGATCAGCAGACCATCTTCGATCGCCTCGGCGAGCAGTCGATCTCCTGGAAAATCTATTTTTCCGGGCCGCCGCAGAGCATCGTATTCCGCCGCCAGCGCCGACTTGAAAATATTTCGCGCTACTTCACGATGGATCGGTTTTTCAAGGATGCCGCGGGCCCCGAGGCGGACTTCCCTCAATTCTGCCTCATCGAGCCCGATTTCATGGGAGTAGACGAAAACGACGACCACCCTCCGCACGACGTCATGAACGCGCAAAAGTTGATCGCGGACGTCTACAACGCGATCAGCGCGAATTCGGAGCTTTGGAATTCGACGTTGCTGGTCGTTCTTTACGACGAACACGGCGGGTTTTATGACCATGTTTCTCCGCCGGCCGCGATCCCGCCCGACGAGCACGCGGACTACCCGTTTAACCGGCTGGGCGTGAGAGTGCCGGCCGTTCTCGTGTCGCCGTGGATTCCGGACTCGGTCGTCTCGCAAGTTTTCGATCATACGAGCCTTCTGAAGTATCTGATCGAAAAATGGGGCCTCGGCCAGCTCGGCAAGAGAACTGACGCCGCCCAAAGCATCGGGCAGCTTATACGCGCCGGTTCGCCGCCGCGCAAGGCGATTCCTCCGATCTCGATTCCCGAGAGACTGATGCCGTCCACGGCCGAAAAGCGCGCGGCGGCGGCCTGGCGCAGCGGACACCACGCGGCACTCGGCTTGTTGATGAAGGCTCTGAAAGAAGAAGCCCTCGATGACGGCGCGCCCATGATTCTCCGATGGTGGCGCAAGCTGCTCCAAATCCGGGATGAACTCCTCGTAATGGCGGGCCGGAAAGACTGCTCGGATATCGTTAGAGATGACTTCGCCTTCTACCATGCCCGGCAAATCGCCCGCGCGGAGGTTGAGCTTGCGGCGATGATCAACGATGACGCGCGGGGGCTCGCCATAAGAAGGCACGCGGCGGTGTCTCTCGGCTACCTGAAGGGCGTCCCATTCGGCTCTTCAGCGGACCCGGTGCTTGCCGCAAAAGCGTGGCTGGAGAAAAATCACGAATGACGATGGGGGCCACCCCCTCGCCACGGAGGTCTTACATGTCCAACATCGGAGTCGTTCTTCGAGACGAAATCCAGCGCCTTGCCGGGCGCGTCTCCCGAAAAGCCGATAGTCGGCTCAAGCAGAACGTCGTACACATGAAGCGCCAGATCGCGGAGCTCAATCGCTG
>JAJZQS010000012.1:11723-40132 GCA_021806745.1 bacterium | reverse complement strand
TGTGCGGGTCGGGGTAGTCGGCCTGCCAGGCGCCCAGCAGCAGCGGGATCTTGCGCTGGGTCGACAGTTCGAGATAGGTCGACCACTGCACCACGCGGATGTCCACCCGGAATTTGGGACTCAGCGATTCGATGTTGCGCTTGAGCATCTGGCAAAGCGCCTGCGCGGGCGCCGAGCCCGAGTTGAACACGAGAGTGAGCTTGAAGCCCTGGTTCCAGAGCTTGCCCCCCCACGCCTTCTTGAAGTGCTCGGCGGACTTGGCCAGATCGAAGTGGTAGCGCGGCGGACCAGCCTTGTAGCCGATGAGGCCCGGAGGGATGATCCCCGCCGACTGCGTGCCCGTGCCGCGAAGGATGCCCTGGATGTAGCCGTTGTAGTCGACCGCGTAGGCGAAGGCCTTGCGCACGTCTTTGTCGGCGAAGAAATCCGGAGGCACGCCCTCGCCGTCCAGCCGCCCCGAGCCGATGTAGGGGTTGGCCACGGGATTGATGTGGAAGGCGAAGTTGATGAGCAGCGAGCGCTCGAGGTCCTGGAGCCCGTCGATGATCATGACGCCCGGGATGTTTTGGACTTGCGGCTTGTACATCTGCGGAACGTAGATCGCGTCCGCGTCGCCGGCCTGGATCATGAGCTTTCGCGTCTCGAACTCGTCGACGATCTTGATGACGACGGTCTTGAGCGCGGCGGGCTTGCGCCAGTAGCCGTCGAAGCGCCTTAAGACCACCTCTTTGCTGGTGGGCTCGAAGCGTTCCAGCGCGAAGGGGCCGGTGCCGTTCATCAGCGTCTTGGGGAGGGTGTTTTCAAGGTGCGGATTGTTGAATTTCTCCCAGGTCTCGGGCGCGCCGTCCCACTGTCCGTGAGCGGCGCACCAGCGCCGGCTCATGATCGCGCCGAACTGCGGCAGGATGGTCAGAAACGGCGCGAAGGGGCGGCGCAGGCGCACGACGACTTCGTCGCCGTCGACCGTCACCGCGCGAAACGCCCGCTCGCCCAGTCCCGGGATGATCTTGCCGTCTTTGCGCGTGCTGCCGACGCCGAGTATGGGCTGCAGCAGCAGCGACGACGGGCCGCCGTCGCGGTCCAGGAGCATGAAGCGCAGAAGCGAATAGCGCACGTCGTCGGGCGTGAGCGGCGAGCCGTCCTGGAACTTGACGCCCTTGCGGATGGGGAAGCGGTAGGTCAGCCCGTCTTTCGAGAGCAGGCCGTTCGCCTGAGTCGGGACCTTGGTCGCGAGCATGGGACGCAGGTCCTGCGGCTTGACGCCCGCGCCGGGGAAGGTCACCAGGTACTCGTAGACGTTGGCGATGACGAGTTGGCTGCCGGTGTCGTAGGCCCAGGCGGGGTCGAAGCTCTCCGGGTCGCCGATGGTGGCGTAGACGAAGGTGTCGGGGTTCTTGACCGCGGCGGCGGCGGGTAAGGCGGCCAAGAGCGCGAGCGCGGCGGCGGCGAGGATGGTTTTCATCGGAGTTTGGTGGCCTCGTAGAGATCGCCGAAGGGGTGCATCGGCGGATAGTTCCAGTTCTGCACCTCGGCGCGGCGCGCCAAGGCGCCGGGAGCGTCGGCGGTGAAGATCGCGGGCGCGTCGCCGATCGCGATGGCCTGAAGCTCGCGGTAGTCGGCGCGGCGCAGGGCCAGGTCCGGCTCGGCCTCGGCGGCCTCGACGAGTTGGTCGGCGCGAAGGCTCGAATACGACAGCAGGCGCGGAAAAAAACCGGTCGAGTGCAGGAACGGATCGACGGCGTCGTTGGAGTCGGGGTAGTCGAGCACCCAGCGAAAGACCAGCGCGGGCAGGCGGCGGGCGCGCAGTTCGTCGAGGAGCTTGGAGTCGGGCAGGCCGCGGCATTCGACTCGGAATTTCGGGTTGATCAACGCCAAGCCGCGGCCGAGCACGCGGCAGGCCAGGCGCCGGTCGTCGTGGCCTTCGGCGTAGACCACCGGCAGCAGAAATCCGTTGGCCCAGACCCGGCCGCCGAAGGCGCGCTGGAGGAATTTCGCGGCTTCGGTCGGGGAGTAGGGCCAGCCCGGCTGGCTGGGATCGTAGCCCATCAAGCCTTGGGGAATGGGGCCGTGAGCCTTGACCGCGCGGCCGCGGAAGCCTTCTTTGATGA
Source organism: bacterium (assembly GCA_021806745.1). Classification (GTDB taxonomy): domain Bacteria; phylum Elusimicrobiota; class Elusimicrobia; order UBA1565; family UBA9628; genus GWA2-66-18. Next base: position 38,024 of record JAJZQS010000012.1, on the reverse strand, counting down.
AGTAGTCGTAGTCGAAAGCGTTGGCGAAACCCCGGCGCACGTTCGCATCGAAGAAGAAATCCGGCGGGACGCCCTGGCCGTCGAGCTCCCCGGAGCCAAGCCACGGGTTGTCGGTCGCGTCGACGCGCTGATTGAACAAGATCACGTTGGAGACGGCGACGTCGGGAACCTGGTCGACGATGACGCCCGGGTCCTTCTCGAAGAGCGGGATTTGCAGCGCGTCGAGCTGGGCCACGTCGGCGGCGCCGGAGTCCAACTGCTGGCGGCGCGCGCGCGGATCGTCGACGGTCTCCAGTCGCACCGCGCGCAAGGCCGGCTCCGAGCGCCAATACGAGTCGTTGCGGCTCAGCGCCAGCACGCGCCCCGGGCGGTCCCAGCCGGTCAAGCGGAACGGCCCGGTGCCGTTGGCGCGCGAGTAGAGGGCGGCGCTCTCCTTGGCCGGATTGCGGTGGTCCATCCAAGTCTCGCGCCGACCATCCCAGCCGCCGTGGGCGGCGACGAAGGCCTTCGAGACGATGTGCGCGTAGCCGGCCAAGATCGACAGCAGGGGATCGAAGGGCTTTTGAAGGCGCAGCACGAGCGCGCCGCCCTCGATGGACACCGCGCGGTCGGCCAGATCGAAGACGGCGGGGTCGGGCTTGCCGTCGGGCCCGAGCGTGGTCCGGCGGCCGGTCAGCGGCTCCAGCAGCAGCGCCGACGGCCCCCCGTCGCGGTCGGTGAGCAGAAAGCGCATCAGCGAGTACTTCACGTCGTCGGGCGTCACCGTCGTGCCGTCGTGGAACTTCACGCCCGAGCGCAGCGGAAACGCGTAGGTCAGCCCGTCGGCCGACAGGAAGCCGTTGTCCTTGGTCGGCACCACCGAGGCCAGCCGCGGCGCGAAATTATCCGCGGAGCCGTCGAAGGCGATGAGGTTCTCGTAGATCAGCGACACCGCGAACTGCGAGGTCGCGTCGTAGGCCCAGGAAGGGTCCAGGCTGTCGATGTCCGAGGATAGAAGATAGGTCAGCGTCTGCGGGTCGGCGGAGGCCTTGGCGGCGGCCGCGGCGGTCAGCGTCAGCGCCAGGACGAGCGCGCGCATGCGCTAGAGCGCGACCAGCGCGGCGTCGCTGCGGCGGTCCTTGAAGGGCAGGACCGCGCAGGCGGCGGCGTGGCCGGGGCGCGCCTCGTCCAGGGCGGGATCCGAGACGCGGCAGGAGTCGACGGCGTAGCGGCAGCGCGGGTGGAAGCGACAGCCGGGCGGCGGCTTGAGCGGGCTTGGCACGTCGCCGCTGAGCAGGATGCGCTTGCGGCGCTTCTCGACGGCGGGGTCGGGCACGGGGACGGCCGAGAGCAGCGCCTCGGTGTAGGGATGCTGGGGATCGTTGAACAAGGTTTCCGAATCGGCGGTCTCGACCACGCGGCCCAGGTACATCACCGCGATGCGCGTGCACAGGTGGCGTACCACCGAGAAATCGTGGGAGATGAACAGGTAGGCGAGTTGATGTTCTTTCTGGAGGTCCTTGAGCAGGTTCAAGACCTGCGCTTGGATGGAGACGTCGAGCGCGGAGACCGGCTCGTCGGCGACGATGAGCTTGGGCTCAAGCGCCAGCGCGCGCGCGATGCCCACGCGCTGGCGCTGGCCGCCGGAAAATTCGTGCGGGTGCCGGTCCAGGAAGGACTTGGCGATGCCGCAGTCGTCGAGCAGCTTGTGCAGGCGCTTGGCGCGCTCGGCGGGGTTTTTGTGCAGGCCGTGGATGTCCCAGGGCTCGGCGATGATCTGCGCGACCGTCATGCGCGGGTCGAGGCTCGAGTAGGGGTCCTGGAAGATCACCTGCAGGCGCGAGCGCATCGCCTTGAGCTCGGCGCGCGACATGGCGCCGACGTCGCGGCCTTCGAAAAGGATGCTGCCTTCGGTGGGCCTTTCCAGCGCCAGCACGAGCTTGCCCAGCGTGGTCTTGCCGCAGCCGGATTCCCCGACCACGGCGAAGCTCTCCTGCGGCATCACGGAAAACGACACGCCGTCGACGGCCTTGACCGTGGCTTTTTCCTCGAACAAGCCCGAGCGCGCGGCGAAGTGCTTCTTGAGGCCGCGCACCTCCAGGATCGGCGTCGGGCTCATGACGCGGCTCCCTTGACCGGGGCGAAGCGGTGCGTGCGCTCGGCGCCCTCGGCCTCGGCCTTCCAGCAGGCGGTCATGCGCCCGCCGGGCAGGGAGAACTGGGGCGGATCGTCGGTCTTGCAGCGTGCCTCGGCCACCGGGCAGCGCGCGGCGAACGGACAGCCGGGGATGTCGCCCGCGCCCAGGTCCGGCGGCTGGCCGCCGATGGCCTCCAGCCGCTCCTTGCGCTCGTAGATCGAGGGCACCGAGGCCAGCAGTCCGCGCGTGTAGGGATGCCGCGGATTTCTAAACAACTCTCCCACCGGCGCCGTCTCCACGGCGCGCCCCGCGTACATGACGACCACGTCGTCGGCCATTTCGGCGACCACTCCGATGTTGTGCGTGATCAAGATGATGGCGGTCTTGAACTCCTTTTGCAGGGTCTTCATCAGCTCCAAGATCTGCGCTTGGATGGTCACGTCGAGCGCGGTCGTCGGCTCGTCGGCGATGAGCACGTCGGGCTCGCAAGACAGCGCGATTGCGATCATCGCGCGCTGGCGCATGCCGCCGGAGAATTGATGCGGGTAGTCGTCGACGCGCTTGTCCGGGTGCGGGATGCCGACTTTGCGCAGCAGTTCGATCGCCTTCGCGCGCGCCTCGGCCTGTGATTTTTTCTGGTGCAAGACGACGGCTTCGGCGATCTGCTCGCCGACGCGCAAGACGGGGTTGAGGCTGGTCATCGGTTCCTGGAAGATCATGGCCACGCGGTTGCCGCGCACCGCGCGCAGCTCCGAGGGCGGCATCTTGAGGAGGTCGCGACCCTGGAAAAGGATTTCTCCGGCCACGATCTTGGCCGGAGGCGTGGGCAGAAGCCCCAAGATCGACAGCGCGTGCACGCTCTTGCCCGAGCCCGACTCGCCCACGATCGCGAGCGTGCGGCCCGGCGCCAGGTCGTAACTGATTCCGTCGACGGCTTTCACCGTGCGCTCGCGCGTGACGAAGTGCGCGCGCAGGCCGCGGACGGAGAGGACGGGAGGTTCCACGAGGTCTAGATCGAGGTCGTGACCAGGCTCTCGGTCGAGAGTACTCCGGGGATGGCGCGGATGTCGCGCACGACCACGTTGGACAGCGTGCCGACGTCCTCGGTCTCGATGTCGAGCACCAAGTCCCAGCGGCCGAACACGGCGGTCACATGGGATACTCCCTGGACTTCCTTCAGCCGCGCGAGCGCGCTCTTTTCTTTTCCCGCCATCAGCCGCACCAGCACCAGTCCGGTCACCATGTTCGCCGCCCCTCCCGGTCGTCAACGCCGCGTCGGCGCAGTATATCACAATCGCGACAAGATAGAATGCGGGGATGCGATCGCCGCGATCCCGCCGCGCCGCCGTGCTCCTGGCCGGGGCGCTGGCCTCGCTGGCGGTCTCGGCGCTGTCGCTGCGCGAGGGCCTGCTCCGGCGCCGGGTGAGCCTGTGCGCGCAGCGCCGCGCCTACCTTCACTACGACATCGTCGTCTTGCGCTTGAACTCGCGCGACGCCGCTCTCGACGCGCGCTGGCGCGCGCGCGCGCCGCGCCTGGGCGCCGAGCGCGCGGGCCGGATCGTGCCGACCGTCGGCGGCGTCTTTTTCGAGACGGCCGAGCGCGTCGCGCCGGGAGTGTGGACCGCGCGCTGGCCGGTGCCCTGGAACGCGCCGGCCGGCGAGTACTTTCCCGTCCTTGCGGGCGCGGGCCTCGGCTCGCGCCTGGACACGCGGCCGTTTCGCATCGAACGACGGGTTCCCCGGCCGCTGCCTCCGGGATTTGTCGCGGCGACGCTGGAAACCGCCGACCCGCTCGCGAGCTTTTCCGTGCTCGGTCCGGACGGCAGACGAGAGGATTGGCGCGGCCTGCTCGATTGGGCGAAGGCGCTGCGCGCCGACGCCGTGTGGATGCTCGGCGGGCAGTCTCCCGGCGAGCGCGGCTCGGTGTGGAGGGCGGGCAACATCGTTCGGCTCGACGAGGTCGCTCGGGAGTGCCGGTCGCGCGGGCTCAAGTTCGGCGTCTACGCCGAGTATTCGCTGACGGCCTCCACCGACGGAGAGCGCGTGGGCGGATACGAATACGCGCGCGAGGTCCAAGACGGACGGCCGCGGCTGACTCGCGCGATCTCGCTGCGCGATCCGCGCCGGCCGGCCGACGCCGCGGCGTTCCTGAAGCCCTTCGCCGAGGACCCGGCCGTGGACTTCGTCGGGCTCGACTACATTCGCAACGCGCTCGGCGGCGACGAGCTCGTCGACGACTTCGCCGCCGAGATGCCCGGGCTGGCGCTGCCGCCGGAGTGGCCGCGGCTGACGCGCGCGGAGCGCATGGTGTGGCTGGCGCGCAAGCGCGTCATGCGCGGCGACGCGGCGTTCCTGGACGCATGGAACTGGTGGCGCGCGCGCCGCGCGGCGCTGATCGTGCGCGAGGTGCGCGCGCGTCTGGGAGCCGGCAAGCCGCTCTGGGTGTTCACTCTGACCTGGGACAAGGGCTGGCAGCACGGTCAAGACGCCGCGATGATGAACGACGCGGGAGCCGACGTGGACGCGCTGATGTTCTACCAAGCCGATCGACGACAGTTCGCGGCGATGCTCAAGCAATGGCATTCTTATCTGCGCCGCGGCGACGCGCAAGTCGCGCCGGGCGAGATCTTCGATTGGGACCTGCATCAGCGCGACCCGTCCGGTCCCGCCGAGTTCTCGCGGCGGCTGGACGCGGCGCTGGCGCGCGTCTACGCCGACGGTCCGGCGCAGGCCGCGTTCTTCCACGATCTCGCGCGCTTGGCTTCGGGGCGGCGGCTGGGGCCCTGGGGCGCGCGGGGCTGGGCGCGGGCGGCGCGAGGCGTGGCCGATAGGTTAAAATCTCGGGCCGCCGCCGCAACGGAGAAAAGACCATGATCCACGCCCTCGCCGTCACGCTGCTTCTGGCCCTGCCGTCGGCTCGCGCCGCGAACTCTCCGTCCGCCTCCGCGGGCGCCTGCCGCCCGCAGCGCGTCGCCAAGCACGCGCGCCTACGCTTTCCCGGCGGACGCATGATCCGCGTCGACGTCGCCGACACGCCGCGCACGCGTGAGATCGGCCTGATGTGCCGCAAGGCGCTGCCGCGTGATTACGGGATGCTGTTCGTGTTCCCCTCCGAGCAGCCGCTGAACTTCTGGATGAAGAAGACCCTGGTCGCGCTCGACATCGTCTGGATTGGGGCCGACAAGCGCGTGACCGTCATCCACGACCGGATGAAGAAGTCCGAAGTGGACACGCCCGACGACCGGGTGGCCGTGGCCGGAGGGCGCGGCCAATACGTGCTGGAACTGCCCGCCGGCGACGCCGCGAGGCGAGGCTTGAAGGTCGGGGACCGGCTGCGCTTTTCCGTCGCGATCCCGAAGCGCTGAGACGGTCAGTCGTCGAAGCGGTAGCCGAAGCCGCGCACCGCGACGATCTTCTCGGCCGGCGCGCCGATCTTCTGCTTCAGGTGCGACAGCGTCACATCGATGACCTTCGTCGTCAGTTCCACGCTGGGATCGTAGCCCCAGACGTGCTGAAGCAGGAAGTCGCGCGTGAGCACTCGGTTCTTGCGGTAAATCAAAAACCAGAGAAGGTCGAACTCCTTGGCCGAGAGCGGCACCTCGCGCGCGCCCACCCAGATGCGCCGCGCCTCGCGGTCAAGCTTGACGCCGCCCGCCTCAAGCTGGGGCGGCTCCTCGGCCTTGCCCGCGCGGCGCAAGATCGCGCCCACGCGCGCGACGAGTTCCTCGGTGTTGAAGGGCTTGGCGACGTAGTCGTCGGCGCCCACGCGAAGGCCCGCGACCTTGTCCGCGACGTCGCGCTTGGCCGTCAGGATGATGACCGGCAGCGCGGTCGTTTTTTCGTCGGCGCGGACCTCGGCCAGCAGGTCCACGCCGTCGCCGTCGGGCAGGTTGCGGTCGAGGATCATCAGTTCCGGCGGAGATTTCTTGAGCCGCGCGCGGGCCTTGGCCAGGGTGTCGACGGTCTGCGCGTCGAAGCCTTCCGCGCGCAGGACTTCCAAGATCAGGTCGGCGGTCGCGGCTTGGTCCTCGACCACGAGGATTTGCGCCTTGATCATCGCGGCGATTATAGCAAAGGCCCCGTCGCCTACAGCGGGATGTTTCCGCGGTTGTCGCTCTGTCCGGGGGTGCGCTTGTCCTTGAGGAAGCGCAGCGCGCGCGCGATCTTGGCGCGCAGGTGGGCGGGTTCGACCACCTCGTCAAGAGAGCCCGTGGACGCGGTCTGGTAGGGCGAGGCGAACTTGGCCGCGTAGTCGGCCGAGAGTTTGGCCTTGAGCGCGAGTTTCTCATCGTCGCTCTTGCAGGCGGCGATCTCGCGCGAGTAGAGAATCTCGACGGCGCCGGCCGGGCCCATCACGGCGATCTCGGCCGAGGGCAGCGCGAAGTTGAAGTCCGCGCCCATGTGCTTGGAACTCATCGCGATGTAGGCGCCGCCGTAAGCCTTCCTCAATATGACGGTGATCTTGGGCACGGTCGCCTCGGCGTAGGCGTGGAGGATTTTGGCGCCGTGGCGGATGATGCCGCCGTGTTCCTGCTGCACTCCGGGCCAGTAGCCGGGCACGTCGACCAAGGTCAGGATCGGGATGTTGAAGGCGTTCAGGAAGCGGATGAAGCGCGCGGCCTTGTCGGAGGCGTTGATGTCGAGAGCTCCGGCCAGGTGAGCGGGGTTGTTGGCCACGACTCCCACCACCTCTCCCCCCATCCGGCAAAACCCGGTGACCACGTTCTTGGCGTAGGCGGACTGGACCTCGAAGAACTTGTGCTCGTCGGCGATCTGCCAGACGATGTGGTGGATGCGGTAGGGGCGGCGCGGGTCGAGCTCGCACATTTTTTCGAGCAGCGGTACCTGGCGGCGGATCGGGTCCGGGTTGGCCACGCGCGGGGGCTTTTCCCAGCGGCTTTGCGGCAGGTAGCTGAGCAGTTCGCGCACCTGGCGGAAGCAGTCGGGCTCGGACTTGGCCACGAAGTGGCAGACGCCGGACTTGGCCGCGTGCGCCTCGGCGCCGCCCAGATGCTCGGCGCTGACTTCCTCGCCGGTGGCGGCCTTGACCACATCGGGGCCGGTCACGAACATGTTGCTGATTCCTTCGACCATGAACACGAAATCGGTCAGCGCCGGCGAATAGACCGCGCCGCCGGCGCACGGGCCCAGGATCACCGAGATCTGCGGCACCGCTCCCGACGCCAGCACGTTGCGCCGGAAGATGTGCGCGTAGCCGTCCAGGCTGTCGACTCCCTCCTGGATGCGGGCGCCGCCTGAATCCAAAAGGCCGATGACGGGCACGCGGTTTTGCAGCGCCAGGTCCATGATCTTGCAGATCTTCATCGCGTGGGCCAGCCCCAGCGAGCCGCCGATCACGGTGAAGTCCTGCGCGTAGACGCAGACCTCGCGGCCGTTGATCTGGCCGAAACCCGTGATCACGCCGTCGCCCGGGATGTCCTTGTCCTTGAGCCCGAAGGCGGTCGCGCGCGTGGTCGCCAGCAAGTCGAGCTCCTGGAAGGTGCCTTCGTCGAGCAGGTAGTGGACGCGCTCGCGCGCCGACAGCTTGCCGCGCGCCTTCTGGGCGGCCACCCGCTCGGGGCCGCCGCCGGCGCCGGCCTTCTCGACGGCCGCGCGCAGCCGCGCGAGGCTCTCCGGGACCGGCCGGGCGGGCGGCAAGGTTTTCGCTTCCTTGGTCGACTTGGCGTTCATGTCATCTCCGTGTAGGCGACGGCCAGCATGGCGTCTTGTTCGCGGGTGAAATCGACGCGCACCTCGGGCGCGCCGAGCGCGCGCCAGGCGCGCCCGGGCTCGCCGTCGTAGCGCGCCCGCCCGCCCTCCACGCGCACCGCGCGAGCGTCGGCCGACAAGCCCAGTCCCAGCAGCTTGAGCGCGGCCTCCTTGCCCGTCCACAGACGCGCCTGGGCCTCGGGGTCGGCGCGCGCGCCTTCGGCCTCGCCGCGGGCGCAGACGAAGGCCAGCACTTCCGCCGGCCGCGCGACCACGACCTCGGCGTCCAGGCCGACGCGCCGCCCGCCGCAGGCCGCCGCCGCGGCCGCGCCGGCCGGGCAGTGCGAGATGGAAAAAGACGGCGCGGGCGGGTCGCCGAGGCGCGCGCGCAAAAAAGGACGCCCCTCGCCGTCGTTGGCGATCTCGAGTTCTTCGTCGCGCGGCCGCCAGCCCCACTCGGCCTCGGCATGAGCGGCCAGCGCGCGTTTGGCCGCCAGGCGCCCCGCGATCCGGTCGCGGCGGCGCCTGGGGGGCAGGGCTTCAAGTTCCGCCAACTCGCGCGCGCTGAAGCGCGCGCGGACGTCGCCGGGCAACTCGGCGGCCCGGTCCGCCTCGGCACGAGGGCACAGCGCCAGTCGGTAGGGCGGCTCGCAACGGGTCTGCGTCATCGGGCTCGATTATACTTCTTCGCGCGGCGCGGAAATGATATCGTGGGCGCGCCGGCGCGTCGACCGCGCCCGCAGGAGAAAAACGATGCCCCGCGCCCGAGCCCGACACATCCTCGTCGAATCCGAGAAGGCCTGTTCCGAGTTGAAGAAGAAAATCGAGGCCGGCGCCGACTTCGCCGCCCTGGCCAAGACGCATTCGAAGTGCCCCTCCGGCCGCTCCGGCGGCGACTTGGGCAGCTTCGGCCGCGGCCAGATGGTGCCCGAATTCGACTCGGTGGTGTTTACCGCGGAACTCGGCAAGGTCCAGGGCCCGGTCAAGACCCAGTTCGGCTGGCATCTGATCGAAGTCGTCGAGCGCTCCTAAAGCCGTCCGACGGGCCGGACCTGCGCCGCCGTCGGCGCCAGCCGCGCGAGCAGACGCGAGACCGTGCCCGCGCGCAGGCGCCGACGGGGCGCGACCTCGGCCAGAGGCGCCAGTACGAACGCGCGCTCGGCCGCGCGCGGATGCGGCAGCGTCAGCCAGCGCGTGCGCGCGCGTTCGTCTCCGAGCGCGATCAAGTCCACGTCGAGCACGCGCGCTCCCCAGCGCGGGCCCGGTCGGCGTCCGGCCGCGGATTCCAGGATTTTTGCCTCCACCAGCAGGCCCATCGCGCGGCGGGAGGTTTCGGCGCGCACCGCCAAATTCAAATAAGGCCTGCGGCTGGGTCCCACCGGCGCGGTCTCGAAGACGCGCGAGACCGCGCTCACGCGTACGCCGGGAACGCGGCCGAGGGCGCGTACGGCCCGGCGTAGCGCGGCGCGACGGTCGCCGCGGTTGGAGCCCAGCAGAAACAGCGCCGTCGCGGTCATCGCCCGCGGCGGCCGGCGCGCGCGTCGGCGCGGTGAAGCGCGGCCAGCGCGAGCATGATCAAGACCAGCGCGGCCGTGTTGGCCTGCCAGCCCTCGAAAACGCCCTCCCGGTCGGGCGCTCCGGTCCAGCCGGCGGGCGCGCCCCCGGCGGCCAGGCCGAGCAAGGCCTGCAGCTTGGATGGCAGTCCCCCCTCATAGACGAGCAGCGTCCACAGCAGCCAGAACAGCGCGCCGGCCGCGACCATGACGGCCACGGGGACGGCGGCCAGATGGATCGGATCGTAGGCGGGTGCTTGCGGGTCCTCGTCTTCAAACAGAGCGACCCAGCGACGCCAGAGCCCTCTCGGCGTCATGGGCGCTCCAGCAGGTCGACCATCGAATACAGGCCGGCCTTGCGGCCGACGATCCATGCCGCCGCGTCCAGCGCGCCGCGAGCGAACGCGTCGCGGGACTCGGCGCGGTGGACGAGTTCCACGCGCTCGTCGGCTCCGGCGAAGGTCAAGGCATGGTCGCCCGGCACGGTTCCCACGCGCAAAGACGAGATCGGCGGCGGCGCGCCAGCGCCCGCGGCCGCGTGCGAGAGAGACAGCGCCGTGCCCGAGGGCGCGTCGCGCTTGCCCGCGCGGTGGGTTTCGACGATGGCGGCGTCCCAGCCCGCGAGGATTTCGGCCGCCGCGCGCGCCAAGCGCTCCAGCGCGGCCGCTCCGCGGCTGAAATTCGGCGCCGCGAACACCGGGATGCGCCGGGCGGCGGCGGCCAGGCGCGCGCGCTGGGAGGCGCTCAACGCGGTGACGCCGGTGACGAAGGCGACGCGCGAGCGCGCGCAGGCGTGGGCGAAGCGGACGGTCGCCTCGGGCCGCGAGAAATCGATCACCGCGTCGGCCTGGACGGGGCCTTTCAAGAAGGCGGCGGCGTCTGCGCGGCCGATCCGGGCGACCGAGCGCACGCGCGCGTCGGCCTCGGCCAGAGCGCACACGCGCGAGCCCACGCGGCCCTCGGCGCCGCAGACGGCCAGCCTCAGCGGGTTCAAGAGAGGGCGCGCGCGACCGCGGCGCGCAGGGTCTCGGCGGGCGTGGGCTTGGTCAGAACCTGCTCGGGCGTCAATCCCGGCACGCGCGACATCGCCTCCTCGGGCGTTGAACCGGTCAGGACCAGGATGGGCAAAGTGCAGGTGTCGGTCATGATCTTGAGCTTTTCGAAGACCGACGAGCCGCCGCCGGCGGGCATCTGTACGTCCAGGATCACGAGATCGGGCTTGGCCTGCTTGGCCATCATCAGCCCCTGCAGGCCGTCTTGGGCGGAGAGAACGTCGTAGTCCTTCTGGAGATAGGCGCGCAGAAGGGCGTGAATGGTCGGGTCGTCGTCGACGACGAGTATCCGCTTTTTCATTTGCGTTTTATAGCACATTGTCGCGCGCGCGCGCCGCGCCTTGACACCGGCGGCGAGGACCGCTACCATACCCGGGCATGATCATGCCCGGGCTCTGGACCGACGCGTGGTTTTATGTTTCCGCGCTGGGCTTGGGCGTGAGCCTGGCGCTGTTTTTCGCCCTGCTGAGTCAGTATCGCGCCGCGGCCGACGCCGCCGATCGAGCCGAAGACGGCGCGTCCGACACCCGGCCCGACGCGTCCTCCCAAACCCAGGCCGAGGGCACTTCTGCGATCGAGCCGGTCGTCTCGTCTTCGCGCGCACCCGAGGTCCGGCCTCTGGCCTCGGTCCGCGCGCCCGCGACCGACGAAGACACGCAGTCGGTGACTCCCCTGGACTCCCCGGGCGAGCCCGCCGAGGGGAGCGGTCCCGCGGCGACCCCGCCGCCGCCGCCGCTGCCCGCGGCGATGGCCGCGCCCGCGGAGTCCGGGGTCAATCCCAGCCCCGCCGCGGCCTATCTGCGCGGCCTGAAAAGCGAACTCGACTCCCTGCACCAGGATGTGCGCGCCCTGGCGCGGCGCCTGGACGAGTCCGACAGCCGCGGCGAGGCCGTTCTCTCGCGTCTGGCCGACATCGCGGCGATGCTCACTCGCCTGGAGCCGCCGGGCTCGGCGCCCGCGCTGCCCGCCCCGTCGCGCGAACGCGACACCGTGAAGGAATTGCCGCACGACTTCGATCAGAAGCTCCACAACGGCGTCAGCGATGCCATCGACAATCATTTCTCCGAGGCCGCGGCGGCCGTGGCCGAAGCCGAGTCCGGCGCCAAGCCCACCGAGGCCGCGCCCGAGGCCGCCTCGCCGCCCCAGCCCGCCGACGACGGCAAACCGCGGCGCGCGCCGGTGTGGCCGGTCTGAAATTTTACAATTATTACTCAGCGACCTATACCAGTGAGTTTCAGTCATCCGGCGGTCAAAAGACCGCGTCAGTAAGCAGCGGCGCGACATTGACAAATGCTAAAGCTGGACCTACGCTAGCCGTAGACGGCCCTCCGCAATTGCCACAATGAAACAGAAGAAACGGATAACCCCCCCCCGCGCCAAAGCGAAGGAACTCGCGCCCAAGTTCCAGGAAGGGTTTGGACTCCTGGGCATCCAGGTTTATCCGTCCTACTCGAACCCCCATGATTTCGCGCGCCGGTTCGAAAAGTGCTCCGTCCTCATCGACACCCGTCTCTCGACGGGCGCGGGGACGACCCCGAATTCCCTCCTCCGCAAAGACTAGGATACCGCGATGCCGAGCTGGAGCGAGATTTTAATCGAGCTCCAGATTGCCTCGAAGACGGATCCCGCCTGCCTCGACACAGTCCGCCGGAAGTACCTTGCCAAGCTCGCCACACACACTGGGCGCAACACAATCGCGTATTATTCCGGCTGGCTTCGGCACCCGAATCAGCGCGGAACGGAAATCACTGACGACGATAAGAACGGGTTCATGGCAACGATTCACGGCCTCGACCGAGCCAAAGGCCTTGATCTCATTCTTCACACACCCGGCGGGGAGGTTGCGGCCACTGAGTCCATCGTCGCTTACCTCCGCAAGATGTTCGGGACAGACATCCGCGTGATTGTCCCACAGCTTGCCATGTCAGCCGGAACGATGATTGCTTGCGCTTCTAAAGAGATTATTATGGGCAAGCAATCAAATCTCGGACCCATCGACCCACAATTCAGCGGCATTCCAGCGCACGGCGTCATCGAAGAGTTTCACACTGCTTTAAAGTCGATTAAGGAGGACCCTGCGAGCATCCCGCTCTGGCAAGTCATCATCAGCAAATACCACCCCACATTCTTAGGCGAATGCCAGCATGCGATCACCTGGTCGAAGGACATCGTCACGCAGTGGCTTGAAACCGCCATGTTCCAGGGGCAGGCGGACGGAAAAAAACTGGCGAAGACAATCGTTGACGATTTGTCGGACCATGGCAGAATGAAGGCCCACGCACGACATGTGTCGACCGATGACTGCAAAAAATTGGGTCTAAAAATCCGGGACATGGAGTCTGACCAGGTTCTCCAAGACCTGATCCTCACTGTCCACCACTGCTACATGCACACCTTCGCGAATACCGTGGCGATTAAAATCGTCGAAAATCAGGCTGGCGTCGCTTTAGTCAACCACGCCATGCAGCAACCGCCGCAGCCCAAATAAGCCTCCGATTTTTGTCATGAACCATTTTTCTGGCGGGGCGAGTCGTCGGCCCGGCGGTATAACGGATCACCGGGATCGAGACGCGCTCCCAGGCGAATAAGACTTTGCGGGGGGCGCGTTTCAGCTTTCGCGAGAGCAAAATGTCGTCTTTAATCATCTCGGGTCGTTGGGAATACCATGCCGCATCGTCGAGATTCCTGAAGAATTCGTCGTCTGGAATGTCATCGCCGCCGCTGTCCTTTTGGGAAAGCCGGGCTTTAACCTGTTCTTGTAATTTGCCGAGGGTCGTATCATTGACGTAGGTGTCGGTGCTGGATGAGGTGTAGTGATTTTTATCCCAGCGCAGTGTTTCCAGACTGCCGCAGCACGCGGACCCATGACTGCGGACTTCGATGTCGGTCCAGCCGCCATGGGTCGTGGCGGTCAGATCGACGGCGCCAATATCGTCTAAAATCACTTCCCATACGTTTCCAAGTTGTCTATAGACGCTTACGGGTGAGCCACCGTTGCCATCCGTACAGGATTCGAAAGTGGCTTCCCAAATATTTTCGCCTGCATGGGCGGATATGCGAGAAACGCGGATCGTGACGGCAGGCGGTGGGCAATCCGCACCTTGCCGGGCGTGCGGACTATGTTGGATGGTATCGACGAGAGTCGCGGGCATGTCGTCGCCGACTATTTTCGCAGCATGCGATGATGCGCCTGCAAGCAGCACTAATCCTCCGGCTAGGAGGAGTGCCGGACTCATAGAGCCTCGACGCACGCCGCGATCCCCAGTCCCCCGCCCACGCCGATGGCGGCCAGGCCGCGGCGGCGTCCCCGGCGGCGCAGTTCCAGCAGCAGCGACAGCACCTGACGAAGGCCGGTAGCGCCAAACGGGTGCCCGAGAGCGATCGCTCCGCCGCGGACGTTGACGCGCTCGGGATCGAGGCCGAGCTCGGCCGAATCGATGAGTGCTTGCGCGGCGAAGGTCTCGTTGAGCTCCCACAAGTCCACGTCGCCGACGCGCCAGCGCGCGCGCTCCAGCGCCTGGCGAGCGGCGGGAATGGCCGCGTAGGCCATGCGCTCGGGCGCCGTGCCGACAAGGCCGAAGGAGACCACGCGGCCCAGCGCTCGCCCGGAGGCCGCCGCCGCGCTCGATAAAATCAGCGCCGCGCCGCCGTCGGCCACGCCGTGGGTGTTGGCGCCGGTGACGAGTTTGGGACCGTCGTCGAACATCGCGCGAGCCGCCGCGAACGGGTCGGGCAAGTCGGCGCCCAGCACGAGATCGTCGGCGAGAACGCCCGCGACCGGCACGATCTCCTCGGCCAGCGCCGCGTAAGCCGCGCGGGCGCGCGCGTGCGAGCGTCGCGCCCAGGCGTCGATTTGTTCGCGCGTCATGCCGCGCTCGGCGGCGCGCTCTTCGGCGGTGCGCGCGATCGGCTTGCCGCAGGAGATGTCGGTGAACGAAGGCGCGAACACGTCGCGGCGCAGGAGGCTTGGCGAATCGGCGCCGACGGCGGCGGCCGTGCGCGCCTCTTTCGAGACGATCGCTTCCGCGGCGGCCTTGAGCGCGAGCAGGCCCGTGCCGCAGGCCAGGTTCACCGTCACGCCCGCAACCGCGGCGGGCGCGCCGGCGCGGTGGCCCACGTAGCGCGCGCCGTAGCAGCCGTGCGCGCCGACTTGGTACATGTTGCCGAAGACGATCAGGCCGAGGTCTCCCGCGCTCAGGCGCGCGCGCGCCAGCGCGCCGGTCAGGGCCGCCGCGCCGAGGTCGAACGGGTCGAAAGCCTTCAGCGCGCCGCCGGGCTCAGCTCGCCCGGTGGAGCCGCGCGACCACGCCGCGAACGGCGTGCGGGCGCCGGCGAGGATCAGAGCGGAGCTCACCGTGATTTCCTTAAAACCGCGAGCATTCCGGAGTGGATGCGGCCGTTGGTGGCCAAGGTGCGTGCGCCGAGTTCGTCGACCGAGCGCCAGCGGCGTGCGTGAAAGTCCGTCACCCGTCCGCCCGCCTCCTCCACCAGAAGCCAGCCCGCGGCCACGTCCCAGGGGTGCAGGCCGAACTCCCAGAAACCGTCGGCGCGCCCGGCCGCGATCCAGGACATGTCCAGCGCCGCCGAGCCGGAACGGCGCACGTCGTGCGCGCTCGTCAGGAAGGTTTTGAACGGCGCGAGATAGGCGTCGGCGCGCTCGGCGCGGTCGTAGGGAAAGCCCGTGACCAGCAGGCTTTGAGCGACGCGGGCGGTCGCGGTCACGCGCAGGCGGCGGCCGTTCATCGTCGCGCCCCGACCGCGCTCGGCCAAGAACAGTTCGTCGCGAAACGGGTCGTAGACTCCGCCCAATTCCGGCTCGCCGCGGCGCAGCACGCCGATCGACACGCACGAGGCTGGATAGCCGTGGGCGTAGTTGGCCGTGCCGTCAAGCGGATCGATCAGCCACAGGCGCTCGGAGCCGGTCTTGCGGGTCGCGTCCTCCTCGGCCTGGTAGTCGTCGCCCGGAAACGAGCGGCGCAGGCTCGCCAGGATCAGGCGCTGGCTTTCCAAGTCCGCGGCGGTGACGAGGTCCGCCCGGCGTTTTTCGCGATAGCTCACGCGGCCGAAGCGTCGGCGCAAGACCTCGCCCGCGCGGCGTAAAACGCGCGTCAGCAGCGCGCGCCGGGTCACGGGCGCCTCCGGGCCAGGGCCGCGACGACCGCGTCGGCCAACGACTCGGCGTCGGTGCCGCGCGAAAGCGCGGCGGGAGAGATCGCGCGCGCGCGCAGTTCGGCCGCGGTGGTCGGGCCGATGGCCACGGCCGCGCAAGTCCGGAAGGCGCGCCGGGCCCGCTCGCGGCCCAGCGCCGCGACGGCCGAGGCCGCGGCCGAACCCGAGGCGAACACGACCGCGTCCGCGCCGCGAGCCAGCGCGGCTTTCAGGGCGCGCCGCCCGGCCGCGTCGGGGACGGTGCGGTAGGCGGTGACGGCGCTCACGCGCGCGCCGGCGCGGCGCAGGCCCTCGGCAAGTTCCGGGCGAGCGCGTTCGGCGCGCGGCACGAGCACGCGCATCCCGGGACCGGGCCTGAGCGCGCGCGCCAGCGCCGCGCCCGTGCTCTCGCGCGGCGAGACCGCGCGCCAGCCGCGCGCCAGAAGCGCCGCGCGCGTGGCCGGACCCACCGCGCCGACCGCGCGCGGAGAGCGCGGAGCGTGCCCGAGCACCTTTCGCGCGCGGGCGAAGAAAGCCTCCACCGCCGCGGCGCTGGCGAAGGCGGCCGCGTCGAAGCGAGCGAACCCGCGCAGCGCCGCGTCCAGCGCGCGCGCCGAGCGCGGCGGGAGCGTCTTGATGAGCGGAGCGAAGATCGTCCTCGCGCCCCGCGCCCGCAATTGCCGGGCGAGGTCTTCGGCGCGCGCGCGCGGTCTGGTCACGACGACGACGCGTCCGGAGAGTTCGCCGCGCACGGGGCGCATCTTATCAAATCGGCTTATCGGGCGCCGCAGGAGCCGGCAGCCGGCGGCGCGGGGCAAGATGCCCCGTCGTCTTGTCCCGCGCCTTGCAGGCATTGGGCGCGCGAGACCGCGGAGGCCAGCGCGCGCGTCAGGCAGTCGGAGGCCGGGCGCGAGCGCAGGAACGCGTCGTAGGCGGAGCGCAGGTCGGCGTCGACGGCGAGGGCGCGCGCGACGAGTTGGGCCAGAGCGCCCTCCTGGTCGTAGGGGATCGCGCGCCGCGCGTCTTCGAGCAGCGCCGCGAAGCGCCGCGCGCGAGAGGCGTCCGAGGACGGCAGCGCCAGGACCTCGCCGAGCCCGCGCGCGGTCGACCAGGCCAGGCGGTGTCCGGCGGCGCGCGCGGGGCTTTCGACGGCGATCGCGGCGGCACCCGCCGTCGGCGCGGGGCAGGAATGGGCGAAGGCGGCGGTCAGGGCGGGGTCGGGTGTGAAAACCGCGGAGACGACCCTCGTTTTTTCGACGTCGCGGCCGTTTTCCCAGCCCAGCGCCGGCTCGGCGGTGCGTCCGTCGGTGTAGTAGTAGCCGTCGTCGCCCTTGATCGTCACATGGCCGAGCCAATCGCCGGCGGGTATGCCGTAGTGCCCGGTGGCCAGGTAGCGCGCCGAATACGGGCCCGAGAAGACGATGACCGAACCCGGAACCGCCGCGTTGGGGTCGCGCACTCCCGAGTCCACGAAGCCGTGAGGCGGCAGGCTGTCCAGGTAATCGATCGCGTTGCCCAGGCCCGCGTCCACGCCCCCGACGCGCGAGAGCTCAAGCGAGGTGCGTACCCCGTAGGCGCAGCGCCCGCCGCTTTCCGGGGCGTTGCCGAAGCGCTGAGCGACGTTTTTCTTGGCCGCGGCCAGAATCAGGAGCTCGGCGCAAGACGGCGAGGCCGCCCAAGCTCCGCTGACGGCCGCGGCCAGCAGCAGCATCGCCGTCGTCAGAGCCCGCGGGATGGCCATGGGCTGATTATACCCCGAGAAATCGATTTAAGGAAGAGCGTACAGCGCCAGGCCGTCTTGCGAGAAAACGAGGCGTCCGCGGCGGCGCAAGGTCTCGGCCATCATCGCCAGCGTGCGGGCGTCGTAGTACCCGGGGTCCTCTTGGTAGAGCGTCGAGCCGGGGTGGTCGAGCACGTGCGTGACGCCGAGCGCCTTGAGCCGAGCGGCGAGAGCGTCGGGGCCGGGGAGAGCGCGGTAGTCGATCAAGTCTTGGTTTATCGGGTCTCCCCACATGTAGGCGAAACCGGCGCGGTAGCCGCGGATTTCGCGAAACAGCAGAACGCGCGCGCCGGAGGGCAGGCGCGCGGCGGCGTCGCGGTAGAACGCGGCGACATCCACGGCGCGATCCTCCCAAAGCGCACGGCGGTCGGCGTCGGCGGCGGCCGAGGTCGGCCTCGGCGCCATGACCGCATACAGCGCGTTGTTGGGAGAGGCGGCGAGGATCGGCCAGATTCCGGCGGCGATCATCGTCGCCGCGGCCGCGCGCCGAGGCCCTCTCGTTTCCAGCGCCGGCGCCGCGGCTCGTCCCGCCGCCAGAGCCAGCGCGGGCCAGACCGGCATCAGATAGCGCCAACCGTCGCGCAGGCGCCAGACTTCCGCCAGCAGGGCCAGCCCCGCCACGGCCAGCGCTTTTTCCAAGGCCGAGGCGCCGCGCCGGTCCGGCGAGAGCGCCGTCAATCCCGCCAAGGGCAGCAGAAGAAAACCGGGGCCGTCGTGCGTGAGCCAGTCCAACGGCGGCGGCAGACTCCAGCGATTGGACGCCGTCACGCGCCAAGCCAGGGCCGTCGCGGCGGGGCCGGCGTGAAACGGCCCGGCCATGAACGGCCAGACCGGGTCTCCGCTGGCGCGCCATTGCCAGGCGAGCCACGGCCCCAGCATCAGCGCCGCCCAGCCGGAGAAGCGCGCCGCCTCCCTCCAGCCTCGGCGCCAGAGCCGCCACGCCGTCCACGCGGCCAGGGGCAGGGCCAGCGTCAGCTTGCAGGCGGCCGCGCCGCCGGCCAGAAGTCCCGCCGCCGCGGTCCAAGACGCCTCGCGGCGCGGGTCTTCTTCGGCGCGCGCCAGCGCCGTCGCGGCGGCGAAAGCCAGCAGAGCCGCGGCGCCGTCGGCGTGCGCGGTCCCGGCCTCGCGCAGAAACGCCGGCTGGGCGGCCATGAGCAGGGCGGCCGTCCAGCCCGCGGTCTCCCCCGCCCGCTCGCGGCCGGCTTTGTAGGTTCCCCAGACGAGCGCGGCGCAGGCCGAGGCATGGAGCAGGGCCGCGCTGCCGTCGGCGTTCAGCGACAGGGGCAGGGTGTAAAGCGTCTCCATCAGGTGAGGCCAATGCGAATGAAGAAGCCAAGGCGTGGGCGTCAGGCCGTGCGCTTGCGCGTAAATCTCGGGGATCGCCAGGTGGTAGGCGCGCACATCCCAGCCCGTGGGCGGAGCCAGCGCGGTCGCCAGGGCGTAGAGCGCCGCGCATGTCAGAAGCCCGGCCGCCAGGGACCTCGCGGCCGGCCAGGAGCCGCGAGCCGAAGCGGGCCGTCTCGCGGGAACTCCTCCAGACGCCGCGGCCGCCAGCGTGATCGGCACGAAGATCGCGGAAGTCAGCGCGCCCGCCGTGCCGAGAAGAAACGCGATCTGACCCAGCAAGGCCAGTCCCAACGCGAAGGCGACGAGGCCCGCGCCGTCGCCGTTGCCGGCGCCAAGCGCAGCCAGCGTCCGGCGCCCGAGCCCCCGCGCGGCGGCAATCAGCACGGCGGCCAAGGCCAGCGGACGCAGCGACCACTCCAGCAGGGCGTGCACGGAGGCCGCGTCCAAGCGCCCTCCCAGCAGCGCGAAACGCCAAAACGGCGCCGCGCGGGCGGCCAGCCACGCCGCGGTCGTCAGGAAGGCCCAGGTCACGGGCCGGATTCTAGCCGATTTGACACCCGGGGGGGCGTGTGCGATAATAGCCGCCACGATGGGTTTGTACCAGAAAGAGAACGCGCCGAAAGGTCCCGCAGGCTCGGGCGCGCTACCAGTGGTGGTCAAGATCGCCCCGCTGCTGAGCGAGGACGTGATCCTGTTTCCCGCCGAGGGCGTGGACAAGACCGCGATCTTGGAGCAACTCACCGCGGCCGTCTGCCGCAAGGCCGGCCAAGACCCCGCCGCCGCCTTGGCCAAGGTCCACGAGCGCGAGGCCGGCATCTCGACGACGCTCGACACGGGCCTGAGCCTGCCGCACGCGCGTCTGCCCGGCATCGACGGCATTTTGGCCGGGCTCGCGGTGCTCAAGACTCCTCTCGTCGACCCCAAACAGCCGGAGTTGTCCATCCGCGCGGTGTTTTTGTTCTTCTCGCCGGACAAGCCCGGGGCGTTCCCCCTCCACCTCCAGCTCCTGCGCGGCGTGGCCTCGCTGTTCCAGGCGCCGCTCATCGAGAAATTGTCGGCGGCGAATGGACCCGCGGACGCGCTGGCGTTGGTCCGCAAAAGTGAAGGCTGAGCCCGGGCCGGGCCGGCGCGTCACCGAGGTCGTGGTCCTCACGACCGCGATGTTGTCGTTCATCTCCTTCTGGCGAGCCTCGGCCATCGTGCTCTGCGACCTGGCCTCGACGGCCTACTACATCGGCGGCATCGTCGAGCAGGCCGTGGGTAAATCCGCGCCGTGGTTCATCCTCGCGGTGATGATGTTCTCCTACGCGATCCGCGCCGTCTACATGGAGTCATGTTCGATGTTCGTGCGCGGCGGCGTCTACAAGGTGGTCAAGGAGGCGATGGGCGGGACGCTCGCCAAGCTCTCGGCGTCCGCCCTGATGTTCGACTACGTGCTGACCGGACCCATTTCGGCGGTGGCGGCCGGGCAATATCTGGCGGGCCTGCTCAACGCGCTCTTCCCCCATTTCCGCATCGGCTGGCACTTGGACCCGGGCTGGTTTTCGGTGGTGTTTGCCATCGCCGCCACCGTCTACTTCTGGTGGGAGAACATCAAGGGCATCCACGAGTCCAGCGACAAGGCCCTGAAGATCATGCAGCTCACCACGGTGATGGCCGTGGTGATGATGGCCTGGTGCGGCCTGACCCTGTGGCTGCACCCGGCACCCCTGCCGCCGTTCACTTTGAACTTCAGTCCCGAGGCGCTGGGCTGGGCGCCGAAGTTGGGCTGGCTCAAGCCCGTGGGTGCCGTCGGCGTGATCATGGCCTTCGGCCACTCGCTTTTGGCCATGAGCGGCGAGGAGTCCTTGGCGCAGGTCTACCGGGAGATCGAGGCGCCCAAGATGAAGAACCTCGAGCGTACGGGCCTGGTGATCTTCCTGTACAGCATGCTGCTGACCTCTCTGACGAGCTTTTTCGCGGTGATGATCATCCCGGACTCGGTGCGCATCTCCCGGTACGGGGACAACCTCCTCTCGGGTTTGGCCATGTCGGTGGTCGGTCCGCATTGGGCGCGGCTGCTTCTGCAGACTTTCGTCGTCGGCGTGGGCGTGGTGATCCTGGCCGGGGCTTCGAACACGTCCATCGTCGGCGCCAACGGCGTGCTGAACCGCCTGGCCGAGGACGGCATCCTCGTCGACTGGTTTCGCGGCCTGCACAAGAAATACGGCACCACGCACCGGCTCATCAATCTGATCGTCGGCCTGCAGATCATCACCATCCTGCTCTGCCGCGGCGACGTCTACATGCTGGGTGAGGCCTACGCGTTCGGCGTGATCTGGAGCTTCGTGTTCAAGACGCTGGCCGTGATGGTCCTGCGCTTCAAGGACCGCCGCCCGCGGGAGTTCATGGTGCCGCTCAACATCGAGGCCGGCGGCGTGGAGTGGCCCGTCGGTCTGGCGCTGATCTTCCTGGTCCTGCTGGCCACCGCGTCGATGAACCTGATCACCAAGAAGGTGGCCACGGTCTCGGGCACGATCTTCACCGCGGCGTTCTTCGGGCTGTTCTTGTACTCGGAGCGCGACAACGAGCGCCGCCACGCCGACGCGCACGCCGTCGAAGAGAAGTTCAACCTGCGCGAGGAGACCGACCTGAACCGGGTGGGCGGCGAGTTCAAGAAGGACCGCCGCGTGCTGGTGGGGGTGCGCGACCCCAACAACCTCCTGCCGCTCAACAAGGCGCTCGACGAACTGGACCCCGAGAACACGGAACTCGTGGCCTTCACCGCGCGTGTGCGCTCGGGCTTGGGCCTGGTCGAGGAAACCGCGGCGATGGACGCCGATGAGCGGCGGCTGTTCACGCGCGTGCTGGAAGTCGCCGAAAAGCACGGCAAGACGGTCACGCCGATGCTGGTGGTCTCCAACGATCCGTTCTACGCGATCGTGCAGGCCGCCCAGGCCGTGGGTGCTGCGGAACTGCTGGTGGGCGTGTCGGCCAAGCTTAGCGCCGAGGAGCAGCTCGAGCGCCTGGCCATGACCTGGGGCTCCCTGCAGACCGACAATCCTCCGGTGCGCCTGCGCATCATCGGCGCCGCGGGCGTCGAACACAACGCGGACCTGTAAGGCCATGACTGTCCGGCGCGTGACCAAACACGGCGAACGCATTCTCAAGACGCCGTGCCCGCCCGTCGACTACGAGGCCCTCAAGCCCGAACTGCCCGCCCTGCTCAAGGACATGTGGGCGACCATGGCCGCCGCGCGCGGCGTGGGCTTGGCGGCGCCGCAGATCGGCTTGAATCTGCGGCTGGCCGTCATCGACGTCCGCCCCGAGGGCAAGTCCGAGCGCCTGGTGCTCATCAACCCCGAGATCGTCCGCGCCGACGGCGAGCAAAACGAGGAGGAGGGCTGCCTGTCGATTCCCGGAATCTACGCGCCGCTGCGCCGCGCGGCGCGCGTGCGCGTGCGCGCGCTGGGCGCCGACGGCAGGCCGTGGGAGGCGGAGGGTTCGGGACTGCTCGCGCGCGCCTTCCAGCACGAGATCGACCACCTCGACGGCAAGCTCTTCGTCGACCGCCTGCCCTTCGAGCTCAAGCTCAAGGTGCTGGACGCGATCAAGGACGCCAAGCCGCGCTGGACTTGAGGCGCCCGGCGCACGCGAGATGCTCAAGACCATTTTCCTGGGAACGCCCGCCTCCGCCGTGGCCTTCCTGCGCGCGACGGCCGAACTGACCGAGGTGGTCGCCGTCGTCTCCCAGCCGGACCGCCCCGCCGGGCGCGGACTGGCCGTCGCGCCGACGCCGGTGAGGGCGCAGGCCGAGCGGCTGGGCCTGCGCGTGCTCCAGCCCGAGCGCCCGTCGCAGATCGCCGGAGAATTGGCCGCGCTCGGCGCGGACCTGGCCGTGGTCGTCGCCTACGGACGACTGCTCAAGCCCGAGGTGCTGTCCGCGGCGCGCCTGGGCTTTCTCAACGCGCACTTCTCGCTGCTGCCCAAATACCGCGGCGCGGCGCCGGTGCAGTGGGCGCTGGTCCGCGGCGAGGCGCGCACGGGCGTGACGCTGTTCTGGCTCGACGAGGGCCTCGACACCGGGCCGATCCAGGCCGCGCGCGAGACGCAGGTGGACCCCGACGAGGACGCCGGCGCCCTGCTCGGGCGCTTGACCGAACTCGGCGTCGGCCTTCTGCGCGAACAGTTGTCCGAGATCGCCGCCGGAGGCGTGAGGCGCCTGGCGCAGTCCGGCGAGCCTTCCTTGGCGCCGCTGATCACGCGCGAGGACGCGCGCCTGGACCTGACGCGGCCGGCTTCGGACGCGCACGGGCGCGTGCGCGGCTTTCGGCTCTGGCCAAGGGCCTACCTGGAGCGCGCCGGCGCGCCGCGCCTGCTCGTGCTCAAGACCGCGCTCGCCGGGCCCGCCGATCCCCCCGCGCGCGGAGCGCCCGGGCGCGTGCTCGCCGTTGTCCGGGGAGGCGGAATTCTGATAGAATGCGGTTCCCGCAGCCGCCTGTGGCTCCTCGAAGTTCAACCCGAGGGAAAAAAGCCGTCGACCGGCGCGGATTACGCCAACGGCCTGCGCCTGGCCGAGGGTGGTTTTTTGCCGTTTGACGGCGCGCAGCGACGATGACGACCAGAAACGATCATGTGACGAAGTGGGAGGGCGCGGCCGCCGCGGCGGCCGTCGCCGCGTTCGCCTATTTCGCGGGCAACTGGGCGATGGAGGGCGCCGTGCACAGCCGCCCGGTGCGCACGGTGCCCGACCTGCGCGGACGCTCGTTGTCGGCCGCGCTCGACTTGCTGTCTCCGCTGGACATGGGCCTGCGCAAGACCGGCGTCGAGTTCAGCGCGGCGGCTCCCATCGCCTCGGTCCTGCGCCAGGATCCGCCCGCCGGCGCGCAGGTGCGCGCGGGAAAGATCGTGCGCGTGGTCGTCAGCGAGGGCGGCCAGACCGTGCTCGCTCCCTCCGTCGTGGGCTTGCCGCTGCGCAACGCCGAGATGCTGCTGCGCCAGTCCCAGCTCATCTTGGGCGAAGTCGGCGAGGCGTACTCGCTGAAGGCCGACAAGGGCGTGGTACTGTCGCAAGACCCCAAGGGCGAGACGAGCGTGGAGAAAAACGCCGCGGTCAACCTCGTGGTCTCGCAGGGCGCGCCGCCCGCGGGAGTGACGCTGATGCCGGACTTCTCGCGCCGGCCCCTGTCGGCCGCGCAGGCCTGGGCGGCGGGCTCCGGGGTGGCGTTGACCGTGCAGACCGACGCGGACTCGCCGTTTCCCGGCGGCACGGTGCTGTCCCAGACGCCCGCGCCCGACACCGCGTTGGCCTCCGACGCCAAGGCGACGGTCGTCGTCAGCGGCCGCCGCGGGACGGCGCCCCAGGCCGACGAGAAGAATTTCCATTACGCGCTGGCTCCCGGAGGTTCGGACGCCCAGGTGCGCATCGTTCTCGTCGACAAGTTCGGCGAGCGCGAGCTCTTCAACGGCCTGCGCCGCCCCGGCTCCAAGATCGACGTGCCCGCGCCCGCCACCGGCGGCCACGCGAAAATCTACGTCAACGGCGTTCTGGTCGAGGAGCGCGACCTTTGAGCATGACCGCCGCGAAGACTCCCGTCGTGGTCCCCTCGGTGCTGGCCGCGGATCTCTCGCGGCTGGGCGAGCACCTGGACGCGGTCAAGGCCGCCGGCTGCGGCTGGGTCTCGGTCGACGTGATGGACGGGCACTTCGTGCCCAATTTGAGCTTCGGTCCCGACTTCGTGCGCGTGGCCAAAGCCCGGGGATTCTTCGTCGACGCGCACCTGATGGTGACCAATCCGCTGGAGGTCGCGCCCTGGTTCGCCGAGGCGGGCGCGGATCTGGTCACCTGCCACGCGGAGGCGGTGTCGGACGCCCGCGCGGCGCTCATCGAGATCGCGCGCCTCGGCGTCAAGCCCGGCTTGGCGCTCAAGCCCAAGACGCCCGTGGAGGCCGTCCTGCCCGCGCTGGACCTGGCCGCGATGGTGCTGGTGATGACCGTCGAGCCCGGCTTCGGCGGCCAGAAATTCATGGCCGAGATGGCGTCGAAAATTTCGCGCCTGCGCCGGGAGATCGACGCGCGGGGCTTGGACTGTTGGATCCAGTCCGACGGCGGCGTCAACGCCGCCACCATTTCCACGGCCGCGGCCGCCGGGGCGGACAGCCTCGTGGCCGGCTCGGCCGTTTTCGGCGCGCCGGACTGCGCCGCCGCTTTCCGCGACCTCACGGCGAAAGCCCGGGCCGCGTTCGGATCGAAACAACCGTCGTAACGGAGGAACACATGGCCGTCGTCATTCGTCTGCAGCGTACGGGCAAGCCGCACCAGCCCTATTACCGCGTCGTCGCCATCGAGAAGGCGCGCGCCGCGTCGGGCAAGCCCGTGGAGATCCTGGGCTCCTACAACCCCCGCGGCGAGACCGCGGCCAAGAAGGTCGTCGTCGACGCCGCGCGCTACGAGCATTGGATCAAGGCCGGCGCCAAGCCCTCGGAGACCGTGGCGACTTTGGTCAAGTCCGCTCGCAAGGCCGCTCCCGCCGCCAAGTAAAACCGTGAAAGACCTGGTCTTGTTCGTCGCCCGAGGGCTGGCCGACAAGCCCGAGGCCGTGTCCGTGGCGGAGAGCCGCGAGGACGGCGCGCTCGTGCTGCGCCTGAGCGCGGACCCGGGCGACAAGGGCAAGCTGATCGGCCGTCAGGGCAAGGTCGTCAAGTCGATCCGAACGCTCGTCGAGGCGGCCGCGCGGCGCGCGGGCGAGCGAGTCTACGTGGAGATCGACTAGGTGAGGCTCGACATCGTGACGCTGTTCCCGGAGATGTTCGAGCCGATTCTCGGCGCGAGCATCCTCGGCCGCGCGCGCGCGCGCGGCCTGCTGGATTGGGGCTGCGTCAACCCGCGCTATTTTTCGCGCGACAAGCACCGCAAAGTCGACGACCGCCCGTTCGGCGGCGGGCCCGGGATGCTGATGATGGCCGAGCCGCTGGCGGCCGCCGTCGAAAGCGTTCGTCGGCAGGGCTCGCGCGTGATCTTGATGTCGCCGCAGGGCGCGCGGCTTGACGACCGCAAGGCCGCGGAACTCGCCCGCGAGAGCCATCTGGTCCTCGTCTGCGGCCACTACGAGGGCGTCGACGAGCGCGCCGTCGAACTCTGCGGCGAAGAGCTGTCGATCGGCGACTACGTTCTCACCGGCGGGGAACTGGCCGCGATGGTCGTCGCCGACGCGCTCGCGCGCAAGCTTCCCGGCGTGCTGAAAAAGGAAGACGCGGCCGAGTCCGAGTCGTTCGCGTCCGGCCTGCTCGATTTTCCGCAGTACACGCGTCCGCGCGTCTGGCGCGGGCGCGAGGTGCCCGAGGTGCTGTTTTCCGGCGACCACGCCAAGATCGCGGCGTGGCGGCGCCGCGCCGCGCGCGCCGCGACAAGACGCAAGCGTCCCGATTTGTTGGCTCGTCAAGTCCAGGAGTCCAGGAGAAGCGTATGATGGCGGCGATGGAAGACAAGAAGACGGCGTCGAAAGCGGTCAATTTCCGGTCCGGAGACACCGTGAAGGTCCACATGAAGGTCAAGGAAGGAGACAGCGAGCGCGTGCAGGTCTTCGAGGGGACGGTGATCTCTCGGCGCGGGCGCGG
>JAJZQS010000012.1:7770-11623 GCA_021806745.1 bacterium | reverse complement strand
GCCGGCCGCCGCGAAGTAAGGCATTTGGACGGCCGGCGCTTCGACGCGCGGATGCGCGCTCGGGCGCGCGCGGCGGTTCTCGTCGGCGTCGACGAGGCCGGCCGCGGGCCGTGGGCCGGCCCCGTGGTGGTCGCGGCGGCGGTTTTGCCCGAGGAGCCGTCGGCGCAGTTGCGCTTGGCGCGAGACTCCAAGGCGATGACCCCGAAGAGCCGTGAGAGGCTCTTCGGGGTCGTGCGCTCCCAGGCGCTGGCGGTGTCGGTGGCCTGGGCGCACCCGCGCGAGATCGAGCGCGACGACATTCTGCGCGCCACGCGGCTCGCGATGGGGCGCGCGGCGCGCCGCGCGGCGGCCAAGGCGGGCGCGGGACCGACGCTGGTGCTCGTCGACGGGCCGTCCCCGGCGCTGGGCACGGAACTCGCTCAGCGGGCCGTCGTCGACGGCGACGCGAAGTCCCTGTGCGTGGCGGCGGCAAGCGTCGTGGCCAAGGTCGTGCGCGACCGATGGATGGAGCGTCTGGAGCGCCGCCGTCCCGGCTACGGCTTCGCGCGGCACAAGGGCTACGGCACGCGCGAGCACCTGGCCGCGCTCGAGCGCCTGGGACCCTGCGATCAGCACCGGCGCACCTACGCGCCGGTGGCCGCGCGGCTGACGCGCGCGGCGGAGGCGGCGTGAACTCGCGCGCGCAGACCGGCCGGCGTGCGGAGGATTTGGCCGCGGCTTATCTGGCGGCCAAGGGTCTGACGATCGTCGAGCGCAATTTCCGCGCGCGCGTCGGCGAGATCGACTTGATCGCGCGCGACGGCGAGAGCGTGGTCTTCGTCGAGGTTCGCGCGCGCGCCGGCGCGGGTTTCGGCGGGGCGGCGGCCTCGGTGACGGCGGCCAAGCGGCGGCGCCTTGAGCGCGCGGCCAGGCTTTGGATTTGCGCTCGCGGCTGGAACGGCCCCTGCCGCTTCGACGTGGTGGCGTTCGACGGCGGGCGCCTGGAGCACATCCCGGCGGCGTTTTCGGAGGGCGGATGAGCGACGCGAACATGGAGGTCCTCTCCCCCGCCGACGCGGACTCCGAGCGGCACCTGCCGTTCTGGGAGCATGTGGTCGAACTGCGCACGCGCCTGGTGCGCGCGGCGCTGGCGGTTTTTTTGGGCACCTCCCTGACTTACCTGCTGCGCTTTCGGCTTTGGGCGTTGGCCACGCGGCCTCTTTTTTT
Source organism: bacterium (assembly GCA_021806745.1). Lineage (GTDB taxonomy): Bacteria > Elusimicrobiota > Elusimicrobia > UBA1565 > UBA9628 > GWA2-66-18. The sequence goes on along the minus strand of JAJZQS010000012.1, from coordinate 10,417 downwards.
GGCGCTGGCCAAGCGCGCGGACATGGCGGGAGCGGCGTCCCCGTTCGCCTACACCGACCTCGCCGAGCCGTTCATGGCGCTGATGACGCTGTCGTTTTGGGCGGCGGTGTTTTTGGTCTCGCCGTATCTGTTCTATCAGGTCTGGGCGTTCGTCAAGCCCGCGCTGCGCGAGCGCGAGCGGCGGATGGCGACGCGCTTCGTCGCGGCCACGACGCTGTGCTTTTTGGCCGGCGCCGCGTTCGCCTACTTCTTCATGTTCGGCACGCTCAGCGACCTGCTGATGAACGAGGCGGTCAAGTCCGGCCTGCGCGCCAACCTCAAGCCGAGCGAGTACCTGGACTTGTTCCTGTACACGGTGGTGGGCTGCGGCGTGGCTTTCGAAGCGCCGGTGCTGTCCTATTTCCTGGCGCGCTTCGAGCTGATCAACTCGCGCGCGATGCTGACCTACTGGCGCGAGGCCACCATCGCCATCCTCTTCGTCGCGGGCTTTCTCACGCCCGGCGACGTGGTGGCGACGATGATCGTTTTCGGAGCGGTCCTTCTGGTTCTCTATTACGTTTCGGCGCTTGTGGTATGGCTCGTGGAGCGCGGGCGCGCCGCGCGCGCATGAGCCGGCGCGCCGCCGCGGCGGCGCTGGCGTTTTTCTGGCCTTGCGCCGCCGGCGCGGCGGCGAGACTCGACCGGTCGTTCGGCGCGGGCGGGAGAGTGCTCGTCTCGCCGCCGGTCGGCGCGCGGGCGGCGGCGGGTTACGGCGTGTCGGCCGACGAGGATGGGCTTGTCGTCGCCGGCGTGGTGGTCGATTCCAGCGGCGTGCCGCACATGGCCTCGTGGCGCTTTCTGAGCGACGGCAAGATCGATTTCGCCTACGGCCGCGGCGGAGTCTCGCTCTCGCCGGAGGCGGGCTGGGCGTGGTCGTCGGCGCTCGACGGCGAGGGGCGCCTGCTGGCGGCGGGCATCAAGGCCGTTTTCGGCAAGGCGTCGGCGGCGGCGGTGTTGGAGCGCCGCGCGCGCTTCGGCGCGCTCGACGCCGGCTTCGGCCGGGGCGGGCGCGCCGAAGCGCGCGATCCTTTCGGCGGCGTCGTCGTGGAGGGCGGGGCGGTCGCCTCCGACGGCCGGGAGATACTCCTGGCGGGCCAGGCGTCGGCGCCGGATCGCACGATGCGGCCGACGCTCTGGCGTCTTGACGAGGCCGGGGCGTTCGAGGGCGGATCGTCCACGGCGGCGGCGCGGCCTCTCTCGGTTCCCGACGGAGTGTTCGACGCGCGCGTTTCGGCTCTCGCGCCGCGAGCGGGCGGCTGGTGGGCGGCCGGCGCGCTGGATTGGTCCAAGCTCGCGCTGTGGAAGCTCGGGCCCGACGGCGCGCCGGATTGGAATTTCGGCGCCGGAGGGCTGGCTCTGTCGTCGGGCGTGGGGCGCGCGGTGCTTGACGACGGCGCGGGCGGAGCCTGGGCGGCGGGATTTCTTTACCAAGTCGAGGGCAAGGCCAAGCGGGAGCGCGCGGTGCTGGCGCATTTCGCGGCCGACGGCTCCACCGTGTCGTGGGCGTCCCTGGCGGCGCCGGGCCTGGACCGGGAGGCGTTCGCGCTGGCGCGCGGGTCCGATGGACGGCTGTTTTTGGCCGGCTACGCCGACGGCGGAAAATTCCCGGTGCGCGCGTGCGTGTGGTCGCGCCGTCCGGACGGCAGCGCCGACCGGCGCTTCGGTCGCGACGGGGCGCTGATCCTGCCGGGCCCCAAGGACGGCGAGGAGCGCGTCTACGCGCTCGGCGTGGATTCACGCGGACGTCTGCTGGCCGCGGGGCTGTCGAGCGAGGGTCCGGGACGGCCGCGGCGGTTGGCGGTGTGGCGCATCTTGATCCAGAGGTAGTTCGCGTTGTCGGAGCGCGGCGGGCCGAACGGAAAGCGCCGGCCGGGGCCGACTTCGTAAGGTCGAGGACCCCTTTCGTGAGGGCGCGCGCAATCGCTGCGGCATGGTTTGGACCCTTGACAATCCGGATAAATCTGGTATCATAACTAGTAGATAATCTGGTGGATAAAATGACTCTAATTTTGGACGCGGACAAGATCGGACTGATCGAGCGGGAAGCGGCAATAAAAAAAATGCCGCAAATAACGGAATTTCTCCAACATCAGCTTGGACAGAAGCTCACCGCCTACATCGCCGGTCTGACCGACCCCAAAGCGGTCGGGTCATGGATCCGAGGCGAGAACGACCCTCGCCCTCCGGCGGACATGCGCTTGCGCTACGCGTATCAGGTTGTGCGCATGCTCGTCGAGGCGTACGATGCCGAGACCGCCAAGGCATGGCTTTTCGGAACCAATACCCGCCTCAACGACGAGGCGCCGGCCTACATCCTGCGCAACGCAAAAGCGGTCGACGACCTGCGTCAACTCGTCCCCACCGCCCGCGCCTTCGCCGGCTCGGCGGAGTAGAACCGCGTGGCCGTCTGGCGCGTCGGCTACATCGCGGCTGCGTGCGAGTTCACTCCGCGCGCTCTTTGCGGTTGGAATCACCGCTTCGACGATCCTAAGCGTGAGTATCGGACCGTCTACGCCGCCGACAAAAAAGAAACCTGTTTGCGCGAGGTCCTCGCCGATCTCCGCCCCGACACGAAGACCCTCCGGGATTTTGAAAAATTGTTCGGCGA
>JAJZQS010000012.1:0-7670 GCA_021806745.1 bacterium | reverse complement strand
ACCTAAGGCAGTGCGGCGTCGTCATCGAACTCCGCGGGGAAGTCCCTGAACTTGCGACCGTCTGCGCCGAATATGGCCTGAGCCTCGGGTGAACCCAATGACGCGCACCATGAGCGCTCTTGACTTGCGCGCCCGCGGGCGCCACACTTCGGTCATGGCGTCGATCTGGCTGGCGGTTTTCCTGGCCGCGGGCGCGCGAGCTACGCCCGAGTCTTCCTGGGGCACGGACACGACCGCGCATTTCGTCGTTCATCACGAAAATGCCGGCGGCTCGCCCGCCGACGACAATCTGCTGGAGCGCCTCTACGAGGCCCTGCATCCGGTCTTGTGGACGCTCACGCCGTGGATGACCGACACGAAAGTCGACGTGTATCTGTACGCGAACCGGGACTCGTTTTTGAAAGGGCGCTTCTCTCCTCCGAAGTGGTCCGGCGGCCTGATGCGCGACGCCGACGGCGTCAAGGAACTGGCGATCTACGAACCCATCGACGCGAGCGTGGCCGCGCACGAGTTGACCCATCTCTACTTCCACTCGTATTTCGACGAGAAATCCTCCTCCCCTCCGCCCTGGCTCGACGAGGGCTTGGCGGTGGACCTGCAAAATCAAGCCCTGACTCCCCCCGATCCCCGCGACAAGGGGCCGGTGCTGGGCGGCTCGATCCCGATGAAGGTTTTCCTCGCCTCGCGCCCGGCCGAGGACGCCCCCGGCGCGGTCGTGTCGTTTTGGTACCAGCAGGCGGCCAGCGTGGTGATGTTTCTGCGCGCGGGCCATGTGCCGAGCCTGTTCTTCGACTTTTGCGCGAAACTGCGCGACGGAGCCGGCACGGCCGAGGCCCTGCGCGAGGTCTACGGCTACGACGATCCCGAGGCCTTCGAGAAAGCCTGGCTCGCCTGGCGGCCCAAGGCCGCGCCGGGCATGCCGGTGGGGCTGCAGACGCGCTGACGGCGCGGTCAGTCCTCGCCCTGGTCCTTGGTGTAGGCGGGCTTGCCGCCGAATTCCTGGAGTTTTTCGACGTGCACCCACGGCGCGCAGGAAGACACGCGCGCCAACAGCTCCAACACGGCGGAGTCGGCGACCGCAGCCCCGTCGGCGGACAGGAAGCGCAGACGCAGGCATTCCGTGGGCTCGGGCTCGACGCCGAACTCGCCCGGATAGACCTTGGCGCCGCGGCTGGAGATTTGCGCCAGACGCAGCGGCAGTCCGCGCGCGGCGGACTCCACGCGGGGGCCGAGCGTCGCCGGATTTTCCGCGCACTCCACGAACACGTCCGCGCCCACCGCGCGGCGCGACGGCGCGGGCGTCGCGGCGTCCGCGCGCGGCAGGCGCAGGCGCTTGTAGTCTCGCCGTGGGTAGGATTTCGGCGCGCGGCCGAGGTTGCGCACGATCTCGCGCGTGAACGCCTTCGTGCCCACCCCGGCGGGGCCGGACACGTCGGCGGTGAGCGCCTTGCCGTCTTCGAGCGTGGCCAGCAGGGCGTTTTCCACCGTGTCGGCGGCGGCCATTTCACCCAGGTGGCGCAGCATCAAGACCGCGCTCGACAAGAGCGCCGTGGGATTGGCCATGTCCTTTCCCGCGATCTGCGGCGCCGAGCCGTGGACCGCCTCGAAGATGGACGCGTGGTCCCCGAGATTGGCCGACGGCGCGAATCCCAGCCCTCCGATCAGGGCCGAGGCGAGGTCCGAGAGGATGTCGCCGTTCATGTTCGTCATCACGATCACGTCGAACTGCTCCGGGCGCATCACCATCTGGTGAGCGCAGTTGTCGACGATCATGTGCTCGGCGCGGATGTCGGGATATTCGGCGGCGACCTCCTCGAACACGCGCTTGAACAAGCCCTCGGTCAGCTTGAGGATGTTGGCTTTCGTCGCGCAGTGGACGGTCTTGCGCCCCTCGGCGCGCGCCAGCTCGAAGGCCAGGCGGATGATCTTTTGCGAGCCGCGGCGCGAGATGAGCTTGAGCGCCTGCGCGGTACCCGGAGTCTGCATGTGCTCGATGCCCGCGTAGAGGTCCTCCACGTTCTCGCGCACGACCACGAAGTCGATCCCGCGCCCCGAGTACGGCGTGCGGATGCCGGGAAGCTCGCGCACCGGGCGGAGGTTGCCGTAAGTCTCGAAATGCTTGCGCAGCGTCACGTTGGCCGATTTCTCTCCGAAGCCCACCGGCGTTTCCAGCGGGCCCTTGAGCGCCACGCGCGTCTCGCGGATGGAGCGGACGGTCTCGGGCAAGACTCCGCTGGCCACCCCCCTCTTGAAGACCGACGCGCCGGCGTGGCGGACCTCCCACCGGATGGGAACTTCCGCCGCCGCCAGAACCGACTGGACGGCGGCGACGATCTCGGGGCCGATGCCGTCTCCAGGGATCAGCGTGACTCGGTGGACGGAGGATTTGCGCGGGCTTTTGGGGGAGCGTTTCATGGACGACCATTTTACTTGTTTCTCAGCGTCGGACCGCGGGGAACGGGCAGGAAGGCGTCGAAGGCGTCGGCGCCGCGCGGGTCGGAGGCGACCTCGACGCTCGGCGGCGAGGAGGATTTCAGCGCGGCGGCCAGCGCCGCCGCCAGCGCCCGCGCGCGCGCCTGGGCCAGCGGCGAGCGCGGGCGCGGCGAGCGGAGCACGAAGCGCGGCGCGTCGCCTCCGGAGGCGCCGTCGGCCTCCAGCCGCGCCGCGATGGCGCGCAGGTAGCGTCCCGCGCGGGAAGACAGGCGCGCGCCGTCGTCGAAGAGCTCCGAGGCCGCCACTTCCAGGCGCGTGTCGCCCAGATACTCGCGCCGGGAAAACGACCTGAGAGTCACCGGGTCGCTTTCGACCACGAACGAGCCGCCGCCGCGCCGGCCCGTGAAGCGGTAGCGATAGGCGCGTCCGGCGGCGGCGGCCAGGCGGCCGTCGCGTCCGGCGCCGTCCCAGGACAGGCGCTCACGCGCCGGCCCCGAGCCCTCCCGACGCCAGACCGCGCGCTCGCCGTCGAGGACCTCGAAAGTCCACGCGTCGTAGCGAGCGGCCACCCGCGCCGGCGAGAAATCCAGGAACGGCGGCGGTGGGAATTCCCCGGCCAGGCGCGACTCGTCGACCGAGACCCGCGTGACCGGCGCTTGCGGCGCGTCGCCGCGGCCGAGAGACAGCGAGTCGAGCACCTCGTCGACCACCGCGGGCGCGGCCGCGGGCGCAGGCACCGCGAGCGCCGGCCCCGCGGCCTTGGACTTGACCGTGATGTCCTGGCTGATGATCGGCGCGTCGTCGGCGCGCGCGAGCGCGGCCGAAAGAGTCAGCAGCGCGGCGATCATCGCGGCGGCTGCGTGGCCAGCGCCACGCGCGCGGCACCGGCGCCCTTGGCCGCGGCGATGAGGCGCTCGACTTGCCGGTAGGGCGTGTTTTTGTCGACGCGCAGGAGCACGATTTCCTCCGGGCGGCGCACGACTTCGCGGCGCAAATCGGTCGAAAGCGCCTCCCACGACGAGGGCGAGGCGCGCACCGACAGAACGCCCGACTTGTCGAGCGTCACCGCGATCGTCAAATCCTGGTTTTGCGGGCGCGAGGCGGGCGGCAAGTCCACGGGCAGAGCCGGATAAGACAGCAGCGGAGCGGTCACGAACAGGATGACGAGCAGCACCAGCGAGATGTCGATGACCGGAATGATGTTGACCTCGGTCACCGGCTCGGGCTCGGGGCTGGCCGAGCGCAGGCGCAGCGCCGCGTAGCGCGCCATCAGCGCGCCTCCGCGGTCGCGGGCGAGTCGTCCGACTGCACCAGCGCGGACCCTGAAGCGCCGCAGGAGCGCATCGCCTCGATCGCGGCCACCACGCGCCAGGCCGGCGCATCCGGGTACGGCGACAGATAGACCTTGCGGTCCTCGCGCCGCGCCAGAACCGGGGTCAGCGCCGCGCGCAAGTCCGCATCCGTCGGATACAGCCGCCCGTCCCACGAATAGCCCAGGGGCACGAGCTCGACGACGATCGCCGGTTCCGGCGCCTTAGGCATCAGAGGGTCCTCGCCGGGCTTGGGGCCGGCGGGTGCTTCGGCCTTCGCGGCCGCGGCCCGGACTTCGATCATCGACTGCGCCGCCATCGGCGAGAGCACGAGCAAGATGATCAGCAGCACCAGCGACACGTCGGCCAGCGGCACGACGTTGACGTCGGCGATGGGCGCGGGGTCTTCGCGGCGCTCGAAGGCGTTAGGCACGGCGCTCGCCCAGCAGTTCGCCCAGCTCCAGCACCCACAAATCGGCGGTGTTGAGCCGGCGATGCGCCTCCAGCGTGAAGTAGTTGTAGAGAAGAGCCGAGAGCACCGCCAGGCCGATGCCGCAGGCCGTGGCCACCAGCGCCTCCGAGATGCCCGCGGCCACGACCGCCGGCCCCCCCGCGCCCGCGGCCGACAGGTCGTGGAAGGCGCGCATGATGCCCAGCACCGTGCCCATCAGGCCGATCAGCGGCGACACGAAGCTCGCGGTGCCGAAAAGCCCCACGCGGCGCTGCAGCGCCATCGCCAGGCGCTGGCGGTGCACCTGGAAGGCCTCGATGAGCTTTTCGTTGTCGGCGCTGCCCAGCGCCAGCAGCGCCGCCAGCGCCGCTCCCATCATGCTGCGGTCGCGTCGCGCCAGGGCCAGCGCGCCGGGGCGGTCGCCGTCCTCCAGCCGCGCGCGCACGCGCTCCCAGAGCGCGTGCGGCATGGGGAGCTTGAACCAGAACGCGAACAGGCGCTCCAGCGCCTGGCCGCAGACGACGAAGGCGAGCACCAGCAAGACGGGCATCGCCACGCTCAGGCGCATCATCGCGCCCAGGGTCATGCCGTCCATGGGCGCCAGTATAGTATGGAAGTCACGGTTTGACAACGCCGCCGGCGCTCAGGGCGGACAGGCGCGCGGACGCGGTCGCGGCGGCGCGGCTTCCGGGCGCGGCGTGCGCGGCCACATCGGCGTAGAGGGGCGCCGCGAGGGCGGGCTTGTCGTCGAGTTCGAGCATCAGCGCCAGGCGCAGCAGGCCCGCCACCCGGTCGGAGTCGTAGGCCGGGGCCAGCGCGCGCAGTGCGGCATAATCGGCTTCGGCCGCGGCGCGTCGGCGCAGAGTTTCCTCCAGGCGGCCCGACTCGTAGAGCGCCGCGGCGCGCTCGGGCGCGCCGCGCGCGCGCGCGTAGTCGCGCAGGGCGGCTTGGTCGTCGCCGAATTTCCGCCGCTCGCGCGCGGCCGAAAGCCAGGCGCGCGAGGCGCGCGCGTCGCGTGGAAATTTCCGGGCGAAGTCCTCCCAGGCCCTCGCGCCGTCGCGTCCGCCCGCGAGCGCCTCGGCGCGGCCCGCGGCCGCGTCGGCGGCGCGCGCGCCGGTCACGCGGGCGAACTCGGCGGCGGCTCGGCGCTTGCGCCCCGAGCGCAGCAGCGCCTCGGCCAGGAAAAAACGCGCCTGCGCCGCGCGCGGCGAGCGCGGATCGGCGGCGAGCGCGGCGGAAAACTAGGGAAGAGGCTTTCGCCCAGTCGCGAGCGTCGTAGGCGCGCGCGGCCGCGCGCCAGCGGGCCGCCGCGGCCAGCGGGTGGTCGGGCAAATCGGCGGCGAGGCTTTCGATCTGCGGATCGTCTCGGTCGCTTTGCCACAGGCAGACAAGCAGCAGCCCCTCGACTTCGCGGCGCTTGGGTCCGGTCTCGGCGCTCTGGCGGAGGTAGCGGCGGTAGAGCGGGACCGCGTCGGCCCAGCGCTTGGCGTTGTAGTCGACCTGGGCCGCCAGAAGAAGCGCTTCAAGGCCCGCGTTCTTGACCGGCGAGGTTTTTCCCATCGCGCGGTAGTGTGCGACGGCCTCGTCGGAGCGGCCTAGGCGCGCGTCGATTTGGCCGAGTTGCAGATGGGCGTCGGCGGCATAGGCGGAGTCGGGGCGGTCCTTGAGGAGGCGTGAGAAGCAATCGGCGGCCGGGGCGTCTTGGCCCAGGCGTTCGAGCGCGCGGCCGCGCTCATAGAGCGCCTGCGCCAGGAACGGACTGTCCGGGCGCTCGCGGGCGAACTCGGCGTAGGCGCGCTCGCCATCGGAGAGCTTGCGCGCGCGCACCAGGGCGCCGGCGCGCGCCAGCGACAGCGCGTCGGAAAGTTCCTCGAGCTTCCAACGCTTGGCCTCGGCCAGCGCCCGAGACAGGGCGTCCTCGGCGCGGTTCTCGTGCCGCCGGCGGTCCCAGTCCGCCGCCACCTGCGCCAGCGCGTACGCGCGCACGGGCGTGTCGCGCACACCCGCGGCGACGGCGCGGTAGAGCGCGGCCGACTCCTCGGTTCGTCCCAGTCTCGCGAGCGCGTCCGCGCGCCAGATCTGCGCCAGGGCCAGCCAGCGATCGCCGTCGGCGGCGGGGTCGACGGCGGGAACGGCGCGCAAGACCTCGCGGTCCAGGCCCTGCGCGTCGAGCGCCGCGCCGAGCAGGTGCAGCGCGCGCGAGCGAAGCGGCCCCGGGGCGCGCGCCAAAGGGCCCAGTTCCCGCGCGGCGCGGGCGGTCTCGCCGCGGCGCAGGCGCAGCGCCGCGGCGGCCAGCGCCACTTCGTCGCGGGAGGCGGCCTGGGGCCAGCGTTTGAGGTAGTCGTAGGCCTGCCCCAGCGCGCGCGAGTCGTCGCCGGCGGCGATCCAGCCGCGCAGCCGCGACAGCGCTTCCTGCGGCGTCGCCGTCGGCGCCGCGGCCACATAGGGCATGTCGGGCGCAGCGGGCGCGGTCTCGCCCAGGCCGTCGGCCGCGCGCGCGGCCGGGCGCGGCGCCAAAAGGAGAGCCAGCGCGGCCGCGCGAGCGATGCTCACGCGGCCAGTATGCGCCGCGGCCGCGGCCGCTGTCAAGCCGCGGCCGCCGGAGGGCAGCACTAGGAGCTCGTGAAGCGGAAAGAGACCCGGCCCCAGGTCTCCGGCGCGCCGGGAGCGGGCTCGAAGCGCCAGCGCGACAAGGCCTTGAGCGCGAGACGGTCGATCTTGGGAAATCCCGAGGTTTTTTGAATCACGGCGCCGGGCTTGACCGAGCCGTCGGGCAGGACCCGGAAGCGCACGGTGACGAGCAAGTCCAGCCCGCGCGAGCCCACCCAGTCGGGGCTCGTCGGCGCCACGCGCGTGAGCGCGCGACGCCGGCCGACGGGGCCGTCGATCTTCCAAGAGACGCCGGAGCCGTCGGGCCCCGAGCCCCCGCCGGAGGCGGAGGCGTCGAGCTCGTCGGCGCCCCCCGCGCCGGCCGCGTTTGCCCCGCCGGACGCCGCGGGCTCCGGCTCGGCGTCGAGCGCGGCGGCGGCGCCGGCTTTGAGCGCGGTCGGCCGCGGCGCGGAGATGGACGCGCGAGCGGCGGCGGGAGGCGAGGCGGAGCCGAGGGTCTCGTCGGGATCGGCCATCGTCGCCAACTCGCGCGAGAGCTCGGCTTTGCGCGCCGCCTCGGCCGCGCGCCGCAGCGCGGCGGCTTTCGCGGCGGCGGCGCGTCGGGCGGCCTCTTCGCGCCGCCGCTGGGCCAAGGCCGCTTTTCGGGCGGCTTCGAGCGCGGCGGCCTTGCGCGCGGCCTCCTCTCTCGCCCGCTCGGCCGCCACCAAAGCGGCGGCGCGCCGGGCGGCGATGGCGGCTTGCCGGGCGGCGCGGGCGGCGGGATCGGCGCGCGGGCGCGATGCGGGCACGGCGGCCTTGCGCGCGGGCGGCGGCCAGCGGCGGGGCGGCGCGAGCTTCGCAGGCTTGGGCCTGGGCGCGGGCTTTGG
>JAJZQS010000109.1 GCA_021806745.1 bacterium | reverse complement strand
CTGGGACCCGGAGAGATGGTCCGGCTTCGCCTTCGGCATCGGCGTGGAGCGCGTGGCGATGCTCATGCACGGCGTCAAGGACCTCCGGGACTTCTACACCAACGACCTGCGCTTCCTGCGGCAATTCGATGAAGATCTCGTCTAAGGCGCTACCGTGACCATCGAACTCCTCCCCGATCAACTGCGCTCTCGCTACGAAGTTCATGAATGGAATCACGCTTGCGCCGTTCTAAAAAATGATTTCCGATCCGAGTGGGACGATGTCATCGCCGTTCTATCCGCCTTCCGGCTTCGACGAAAAGATATCACAACTCCCGGCGGAGGGAAGTCCCCGATCGCGCAGAGCTTAGATGGTGAGTTTGCCAAACGCGGCTGGATGGAGAAGGCGTTTGATACCCGGGTCGTCATTGATGATGAATCCCGGGAAAACCCGACACACCGCATCGATTGCTACAAAAACAGGATCGCACTCGAAATCGAATGGAATAACAAGGACCCATTTTTCGATCGCGACCTCAACAACTTCAGAATACTCTTCGATCTCCGCGCGATCAGCGCAGGGATCATCATCACCCGTTGCGACCACCTGCAGGACATTTTTGACCGCCTCGGCAAAGGGGCCTCCTACGGGAATTCCACCACTCACATGAGCAAATTGCTGCCGCGAGTCAGCGGCGGCGGTGGCGGCGGCTGCCCTATTCTTATTTTCGGAATCAGTAAAAAATCATATGCCGAAAACTAAGCACGAGACTACGGCGGTCTTGCCACCGTCAAAAGACCTGACATCTCTGGGGTCGAATTCTTTCGGCACCATCCTCGCCGACCCGCCGTGGCAATTTTCCAATCGCACGGGGAAGATGGCCCCGGAACATCGTCGTTTGCTGCGCTATCCGACGATGTCGCTCCAAGAAATCATGGAGCTCCCCGTCTCTTTGCTGGCTGCGCAAAAAAGCCACCTCTATCTATGGGTCCCGAACGCGCTCGTCACCGAAGGTCTGGAAGTCATGCGCCGATGGGGATTCACGTATAAAACGCACATTGTTTGGTACAAAATCAGAAAAGACGGCGGTCCAGATGGACGCGGCGTCGGCTTCTACTTTCGCAACGTCACGGAACTACTGCTGTTCGGTGTTCGTGGAAGTCTGCGCACCTTGCCGCCAGGCCGCCGCCAAGTCAACATCATCGCGACTCGCAAGCGCGAACATTCTCGAAAACCCGACGAACAGTACCCTCTTATTGAATCGTGCAGCCCCGGACCGTACATGGAGATTTTTGCCCGGCACCCCCGAAAAAATTGGATCCAGTGGGGAAACCAAATCGACGCGAATGGCCTTCACAAATCCATTTCCGAAATCGTGAACGAGTCGATATCCGCCCAGCCGATGCTTTTGGAAAAAACCGAACGACTCGGCCGTAAGCGTCCATATCCGCACTCTTCAAGGGCGGGGATTCTCATGCGATCGCGATCAATCTCCCAATGAAGATCTCGTCTAACTGGCTCAAGGATCACCTGGACCACGGCCTGCCGGCCGAAGATTTGCGCGCGCTTCTGTTGAAGCTCGGCTTCGAGATCGCCGGCGTCGAACGCCGGGGCCCGGCGTTCACCGGCGTGGTCGTGGGCCGGGTGCTGGCCAAGGACAAGCACCCCAACGCCGACAAGCTCGCGGTCTGCGTCGTCGACGACGGCGCCAAGCAGTGGAGCGTGGTCTGCGGCGCCCCGAACGTGGCTGCGGGCCAGACCATCGCGTTCGCGCGCATCGGCGCGGTGCTCCCCGGCGACTTCAAGATCGAGGGCCGAAAACTGCGCGGCGTCGAGAGCCAGGGCATGATCTGCTCGCAAAAGGAGCTGGGCCTTGGCGCCGACGGCTCGGGCATCTGGGTGATGGGCGAGGGCCCGGCTCTCGGAACCGACGTGGGCTCGCTGCTGGGCCCCGCCGACGAAGTGCTCGAAGTCGAGGTCACCTCCAACCGCCCCGACTGCCTGTCGCACCGGGGCCTGGCTCGGGAACTGGCGGCGGCGCTGGGAAAACCCCTCAAGCCGCTCGATTTCTCGCTCGCCGAGACCTCGTCGAAAACGATCGCGCTGACGGTCGAGGACGCCGCCGCGTGCCCGTTCTACGGCGGGCGTCTCATCTCGGGCGTCGCCGTCGGCGAAAGCCCCGCGTGGCTGAAGACCCGGCTTGAGGCGATCGGACTGCGGCCCGTCAACAACATCGTCGACATGACCAATTTCGTGCTTCATGACGTGGGCCAGCCGTTGCACGCCTTCGACGCCGACAAACTCGCCGGCGGAAAGATCGTCGTCCGCCGTTCTCGGCCCGGGGAGTCGTTGCTCGCGCTCGATCACAAGACTTACGCCTTGCCCGAAGGGCTGCTCGTCATCGCCGACGCGGACAAGCCCGTGGCTCTGGCCGGCGTCATGGGCGGCGAGGAGTCTTCCGTCACCGCCGCCACCACGCGCGTGCTGCTGGAAGGCGCCTGGTTCGCCCCATCCGAGGTGCGCAAGTCCGGGCAGAAGACGCGCCTGCGCTCGGACTCGTCCTATCGTTTCGAACGCGGCGTCGACACGGAGCTCGCGCGCGCGGCGGCCGCGCGCGCGGCCGCCTTGATCGTGCAGGCCGCCGGCGGCGCCGCGGCCAAAGCCGTCGAGGCCTCGGCTCCCCGCCCGGAAAATCCGACGATCCGCGCGAGCGTCCCCCGCCTCAATTCCCTTCTCGGCGCGGATTTTCCCGCCGACGAGATCGCGGCGGCCCTGGCGGCCGTCGCCGCCGAGTTCTCGCGCGACGGCGACGCGCTGACTTTCCGCGCGCCCACCTGGCGCCGCGACCTGGCCACGGCCAACGACCTCGCCGAGGAGGTCGGCCGCTTTCTCGGCTACGACCGCATCCCCTATCGCCTCTCGCCGCTGTCTCCCCGCGCCGCGACGCTCACGCCCGTGGAGACCGCCTCGCGCCGCGCGCGCGCGCGCCTGGCCGCGCTCGGCCTGTCCGAGGTCTACAACTACGACCTCCTCTCCGAGAAGGCGCTCGCCGCCGCGCGCCTGTCCGCCGAAGGCCTGCCGCGCGTGGACAACCCGCTCTCCGAGGATTGGGCGGTCCTGCGCCCCTCGCTTTTGCCGGGGCTTTTGAAAAACGCCCAATACAACCTCAGCCGCGGCGCCGACGCGGCGCGGCTGTTCGAACTCGGCAAAGCCTACGGAAAAAAAGACGGAGCCGCGACCGAGAGCTGGCGCGTCGCGGGGCTCATGCTCGGGCCCGTGCTCGACGCGCGCTGGCAGCCCGCGCGCGCCGCGCGCGCGGGCTTTGCCGACGCCAAAGCCGCGGTCGAAGAGCTCGTCGCCGAGGGCGGAGCGCTGACCTGGGCCAAGCCCGGCGAGGACGCCGCGGGCCGCTGGGTCTGCGATCCGCTGTTTCACCCGGCCAACGCCCTGCGCGCGCTCGTGGATGGCGCGCCCGTCGCCACCGTCGGCTGGCTGCACCCGCGCGTCGCGCGCGCCTTCGACCTGGAGCGCGAGGGCGCGGTGATCTTCGAAGCGAACCTGGAACGCCTTGCCGAGCGCCCCGCGGCGCGCGCCCGCTTCCGGGAATTTTCCCGATTTCCCGTCTCGCGCCGCGACCTCGCGTTCGTGCTTGAGCGCACGCGCGCCTACGCCGAAGTCGAGGCCGCCGCGCGCGGCTGCAAAATCGCCGAACTGCAGGATGTCCTGCTCTTCGACGTTTACGAGGGGAAAAACCTCCCCGAGGGCAAGAAAAGCGTCGCGATCCGCCTCACCTTCGGCCGCGACGACCGCACGCTGACCGACGCCGAGGTCGCGGGCTTCGTCGAGAAAATCGTGGCCGCCCTCGGCGCGCGCCTGGGCGCGGTCTTGCGGGGCTGAGTTGGTCACCGCGTCCCTGCAGGGCCTCAAGCAGCTGGAGTCGCTCATCCAGCGCGCCGCCGAGGCCTTGCGCCGCGCCGGGGAGGACAACCGCGCGCTGCGAGAGAGGCTGCGCCGCCTCGATGAAGAGCACAAGCGCCTCAAGGACGAGCTGCGCGAGGCAAAAACCGCGCTCGCGCGCCACGAGCGCGTGAAATCGCGCCTGCTCAAGCTCTCCGAGAAGCTGGAGAAGATCGCGTGAACGAGAAAGTCGAAGTCCAGATCGGCGCGCGGCGGCTGGTCGTGGAGATGGAGGGCTTCACCCCCATCGAGATCAACGCGCTCGCCCAACGCGTGTCCGAACGCCTGGCCGAGGTCCAGGAGCAGCACAAGACCGTCGCCGACACCTCGAAACTCGCCCTGCTGACGGCGCTGTCTCTGGCCGCCGACCTGGACCGGGAGCGGACCGCCGCCGAGACTCTGCGCCGGGTCGTGGAAAACCGCGTCGACGCGCTCGCCCAGCCGCTGCGCGACGCGCTGGACTCCCTGGAGGAGCCCGCGCGTTGAGCGAGCTGTTCTCGTCGGCCGCCGACGCGCGCCCGCTGGCCGCGCGCATGGCTCCGCGCTCGCTCGACGAGTTCGCGGGCCAGGCGCACCTGCTGGGGCCCGGCAAGCTCCTGCGCCGCCTCATCGACAGCGGCCGCTTCGCCTCGGCGCTCTTTTTCGGGCCGCCCGGCTGCGGCAAGACCGCGCTCGCGCGCCATGTCGCCGGACGCCTGGGCGCCGAGGTCGTCGAACTCAACGCGGTGACCGCCGGCGTGGCCGACATCCGCAGGGCCGTCGAGCAGGCCAAATACTCGTCGGCAAGCCTCGGCCGGCGCACGCTGCTGCTCGTCGACGAGATCCACCACTTCAACAAGAGCCAGCAAGACGCCCTGCTGCCCTCGGTGGAGCGCGGCGACGTGCTGCTCATCGGCCTGACCACCGAAAACCCGGGCTTCTACGTCAACGCCGCGCTGCGCTCGCGCGTGACGGCCTTCGAGTTCCAGCCGATCCCGGAGGAAGACCTGGCCAAGATCCTGGACGCGGCCTGCGCGGACGCCGAGCGCGGCGTCGCGGCCCTGAAAGTGGTCCTGACCCCGGAGGCCCGCGCGCACCTGGTCCGCCAGTCCGGCGGCGACGCGCGCCGACTGCTCAACGCGCTTGAGATCGCGTCCCTGACGACGGCGCCGGACGCCGACGGCGAGCGGAGAGTGACGCTCGCCGTGGCCGAGGAATCCATCCAAAAACGGCAAATCCGCTACGACAAGAAATCCGACGATCACTACGATCACATCTCCGCTTTCATCAAGTCGATGCGCGGCAGCGATCCCGACGCGGCCGTCTATTGGATGGCGAAGATGCTGGAGGCGGGCGAGGACCCCCGCTTCATCGCGCGGCGCATCTTGATCTGCGCGGCCGAGGACGTGGGCAACGCGGACTTCCGCGCCCTGCTCGTGGCGCAGGCCGCCTTCCACGCCGCCGAGACCTTGGGCATGCCCGAGGCGCGCATCCCCCTGTCTCAGGCGGCGCTGTTCGTGGCCTGCGCGCCCAAGTCCAACGCCGCCTACCTCGCCGTCGACGCGGCGCTGGAGGAAGTCCGCCGCGGCCCCGCGCGCGAGGTGCCCCTGCACCTGCGCGACGGCAACATGGACGCCGAGGAGCGCGGCCACGGTAAGGGCTACAAGTACGCGCACGACTTTCCCGGGCATTGGGTGGAGCAAGTCTACATGCCCGATCCCAAGCGCTTCTACGCACCCACCGACCAGGGCGACGAGAAGCGCATCGCCGAACGCCTCAAGTCCCTGCGCGCCGGGACGCCGCGCCCGTTTTGATATCATCGGGCGATGCGAGTTTGGATCGGCGGACTGGCCGCGGGGGCGATCTTGGCCTTCGTCGCCGGCGTGGGCCTGCTCGGAGGGCTTCTGGCGGGGCTGCTGACCGCCTCGCTGATGCTCCAGCTGGGGCCGCGCTCGCTCGTGGAAAAAGTCGGCGCCGGGCTGACCGCCGCGCTCATCGCCTGGACCGCGGGGCCGGGCGCGGGGGCCGGCGCCGGAGCGGCTCGCTACGCGCTGGGCTGGCTCATGGCCGCCTGCGGCTTGGCGTGGTTCCTGCACCCGAAAACCGAGTAGCGTGAACGCGCCCGCCCGCGTCCTCACCGTCTCCCAGCTCAACGCGCAAATCCACGAGCTTCTGGAAGCGTCGTTTTCCGAGCTGTGGGTCGAGGGCGAGATCTCCAACTGCAAGACCTACCCGTCCGGGCACACCTACCTGACGCTCAAGGACGACAAGGCCCAGCTTCGCGCCGTGCTCTTCAAGGGCGCCTCGTTGGGCGTCAAGTTCAAGTTCCAGGACGGGCTCAAGATCGTCGCGCGCGGGCGCGCGACCAGCTACGAGCCCAGAGGCGAACTGCAGTTCGTGATCTCGGCGGCCGAGCCGCGCGAGGTCGGCGCGCTCCAGCTCGCGCTGGAGCAGCTCAAGGCCAAGCTGCGCGCCGAGGGCCTCTTCGACGAGGCGCGCAAAAAGCCTCTGCCGCCCTCGCCCGCCGTCGTCGGCGTGGTGACCTCCGGCCAAGGCGCGGCGGTGCGCGACATCATCCATGTCCTGGCGCGGCGCTGGCCGGGCCTGGAGATCCGCGTCTGGCCCGTCAAGGTCCAGGGCCCCGGCGCCTCGGCCGAGATCGCCGAGGCCGTGCGCGGCTTCAACGCGCTGGCCCCCGACACCGAGGTCCTGCTGGTGGGCCGGGGCGGGGGATCGATCGAGGATCTCTGGGCGTTCAACGAGGAGCCCGTCGCGCGCGCGATCGCCGAGTCGGATATCCCGGTGATCTCGTGCGTCGGCCATGAGACCGATTGGACGATCGCGGACTTCGTCGCCGATGTCCGCGCGCCCACGCCTTCGGCGGCGGCCGAACTGGCCGTTCCGGAAAAAGCCGCTCTGCGCGAACGCGTGCGCGAGCTCTCCGAGGCCATGGCCCAGAACCTGCGCGAGCGCGTCGCGGCGCTGTCGCGGCGCCTGGCCTACGCCGCGAGCCACCCGCTTCTGCAAGATCCGCGCCGACTCTGGGAGCAGCGCGCGCAGCGCGTCGACGAACTGTCCGCGCGCCTGGGCGAGGCCGTACGGCGACGCGTGGAGCGCCTGGACATGCGCCTGGCCGCGACCGCGGGACGGCTTGACGCGATCAGCCCGCTCAAGGTGCTCGGGCGCGGCTACGCGATCGCGACGCTGCGCGGCAGGACGATCACGAAGGCGTCGCAGACCAAGGCCGGCGACGAGATACGCGTGCGACTGAGCGAAGGCGCGCTCTCCTGCGAGGTGAGATCATGACGAAATCCAAAGAAGGCAAGCCCGAGAATTTCGAGAAATCCCTGGAGGCGCTCGAGGAACTCGTACGCGAGCTCGAGGCCGGCGACAAGGGACTCGACGAGTCGCTGGAACTCTTCGAGAAAGGCGTGCTGCTCTCCAAGGATTTGGCCAAGCGCCTGGAAGACGCCAAGACCAAGGTCGAGGCTCTGTCGAAGGAAGGCGGCCGGTTGGTCAAGAAGCCGTTCCCCGACGCCGAAGGCTGAAGCGGCGGCCCCGCTCAAAACAAGGTGTAGACGAACGGCGCGACGGCGGGGCTCGAGCCCAGCACGATCAGCGCGCCCACGGCGATCAGCGCGATCAACAGCGGGATCATCCACCACAACCGCTCGCGCCACAGAAATCGCAGCAGTTCCCCTACCACGCCCAGCCGTCGGACGGCGTCTCGGACGCGGCCCATGGTCTCCTCCTCGCCTCGGTTTTCCCGCTCGGTCGACGCGCGACCAAA
>JAJZQS010000108.1 GCA_021806745.1 bacterium | reverse complement strand
TGTCCGGGTGATTTTCCCGCACCCAGGCGAAAAGCGCCTCGCGCTCCGCGGGCGAGGCCACGTCGCAGACGCGGGTGAGAAGCCCGGGCAGATTGTCCGCGGCCTCCTCCAGCTTGTCCCGCCGTCGTCCGCAGACGATCACCGCGCTGCCCGCCGCGACGAACCTCCGCGCCAGCGCCAGGCCGATGCCGGTGGCCCCGCCCGTGATCAGAACCTTGTTGCCCTTAAGCTCCATGAACCCTCCCCATGCGCCCGCGAAAGCAGTCGTCGGAATTTGGTCTTGAACTCCGTATACTTTTGTAGTATACTAAAAGAATGACCGAGGGCGACTTCTCGCGCTACCTCGGCTTCGAATGGGACGCCCGGAATACTGAGAAGCTTTGGCTTAAACACAGGGTCAGCCCGTATGAGTGCGAGCAGATCTTCTTCAATCAGCCGCTGGTGGTCGTACCCGACGAATCGCACTCCGCGGCGGAGCCCCGCTTCTTCGTTCTCGGCCGAACCGACGCCCGCCGACTTCTGCTGGTCGTCTTCACGCCGCGCCGCAACCTGGTCCGCATCGTCTCCGCGCGCGACATGAGCCGCGCCGAGAGAGAGGTATACCGCAGTCATGAAGAAAATCCCGAAGATTAGGGGCGAAAAAGCTGGGCGCGCGAGCGCCGTCCACGACTCCACGGACCGCGTCGACTGGTCCAAGGCAAAGAAGGCCGTATTCCCGAACCTCCGGCCGACGCTCAAGTCCATCTCCCTGCGCCTGCCCGAGTCCATGATCGACGAACTCCGCGTACTCGCCAACAAGCGCGACGTGCCCTACCAGTCGCTGCTGAAGATGTTTCTCTCCGAGCGCATCGCCGAGGAACTCCGCGCCTGAAACGCGTCCGCAGCCGCAGTCAACGCGGCCTATGCGGCGGACTCGGGCTGGCGCGAGCAAAATGCCGAAGCTACACTCACGCGATGGGCGACGCCCCGGCTCCTGGTCAATCCACCGAGCGTCCCTCGACAACGCACGAAATGACGACCGCCAAAATAGGGGCTATCTTTTTCGGCACCAGCTTAATCGCATTGAGCGGAATTCTTGGTTCCGCCTATCTTGCTTTGCGTGCCATTCTTCGCCGCGATTCCTACGATCCGATAGCTGTCTATCGGGCGGATGAACCGACAACTCAAAAATAAATCCTGAGAGGATTTGCGTGGACGCTGATCACCTGCCGTCTTTCGCCGTCAATGTGCGTGCGCCCGTGCCGGACGCCGAGACGCGGCCGTAAAAGACAGCGCCAAGATCATCAACGCCAGCGCCGCGTAGCCGGCGGCGAACTGATAGGGGATTTGGATCGCGGGCGCGCCCAAGGTCCACGGCCAGTATAGGCTTCCGTCGGGAATGGCGGAGTGCACGATGCCCACCAGCGAAAATCCCGCCAAGATCCAGAGATAGGCCGAGGCCGCCTTCAAGCGCCGGTCCACGAGCTCCGCCATGAACGCCCCCCACAGCATCGCGGTCAATATGAATCCGTTGCCCAGCGCCACCGTCACCAGCATTTCCGGCAGCGCGCGCCCCTTCTCCACCATCAACGCCGCGAAATTGGCCGCGGGCACCACGGAAGGGTTGGAGAGCTTGATTTGCAAAAGCCTGGCCAGCGTCGGAAAGAACGCGAAAGAGACCGCCGGCGCGTGGCGCGCGGGGCAGGCGTGGAAGGCCTGGCACATGATGTCGAGCCCGACGAAAATGAGGATCGGCGCGATCACCGCGCGCGGGATGATCTCGACCATCCAGCCCACATAGCCCAGCATCCCGCCAAGGCCGATGAAAAGCCCGGTGAGCAGCGTGTAGCCCGCGCGGCTGCCCATCTGCTTGTAGGCCGGCTGGCCGATGTAGGGCGTCGACTGCGCCACCCCGCCGCAGACCCCCGCGATGAGAGTGGCCACGGCCTCGGTGAGCAGGATGTCGCGCGTGCTGTAGTCGTCTCCCGCCACACGCGCGCTCTCGGTCACATTGACCCCGCCGATCACCGTCAGCAGGCCGAACGGGAGAGCGATCGGCAGGAATTTCAGCGCCGGACGCAAGCCACGCATAAAGTCGAGCGTCGGCAAAGGAAGCGCCAGGCGCAGGTGCGCCGTCGGCGTCGAGTAGTCGCCGCCGGCAAGCCCGTGTGGCGCCAGCAGATAGTAGAGCGCCGTGCCCGCGACGATGGAGGCCAACACCCCCGGGAATTTCCCAGGCAGCTCGATGCCCGCGACCAAGGTGTAGAGCACAAGCCCCAGCGCCACGAGCCCCACGATCGGCATCCCGAATACGTCGATGAGAGGCAGAAAGCCGATCAGCGCAAGACCGATGCCGGCCAGCGAGCCGAGCAAGCCCGCCTGCGGCACGATTTTCTGCACCGACGCGCCCACGAAAGAGAACGCCAGTTTAAAAAGGCCGATGAAGACCATCGTCGCCATGCCCACGGACCACGCCGCCATCGCCGCGTCGTGCTCGGTCATCCCGGAAGACTTCATCGCCAAAAACGCCGGCCCCAGAACCGCCAGCGCCACGCCGATCGTCGAGGGCGCGTCAAGCCCCAGCGGCATCGCGGTCACCGTGGCGCTGCCCGTCTTTTTGGCCAGTCTGAACGCCATCCAGGTGTAGACCAGGTCGCCGAAAAGCACGCCGATCGCCGTGCCCGGAAACATCTTGCCGTAGACGACCTCCGCCGGGAAGCCGAAGCCGAAGATCAGGATTCCGGCCAGAAAAGACAGGTTCGTCATGTTGTCGAACGTCAGGCCGAAAAAGCCGTTGACGTCGCCAAGCGTGAACCACTCGTAGTCCGATTTCTTCGCGCTCATCGTCATCCTCCCGTCGGCCGCGTATTATATACCTTACCAGGCCGGCCGCCGCCTCGCGCGCGATTGCGTATAATGCGCGGGTGTCACGCGCTCGCGTGCGCCGCGCCGACGCCCCCGCCATCGCGCAGGCCGCCGAGGTTTTGCGCCGCGGCGGGCTCGTGGTCTTTCCCACCGAGACGGTCTACGGCCTGGGAGCGCGCGCGCTCAGCGCCGCCGCCGCGCGCCGAATTTACCGCGCCAAGGGCCGCCCGTCCGACAACCCGCTGATCGTGCATGTGGACGGCCCGGAGATGCTGCCGCTCGTCGCACGGCGCGTCACGCCGCTGGCCCGGCGCCTGATGGCCGCCTTCTGGCCCGGCCCGCTGACGCTGGTGCTCAAGCGCGCTCCCGGCGTGCCCGACGCGGTGACCGCGGGCAAAAGCACGGTGGCCGTACGCTGCCCCGCTCACCCGGTCGCGCGCGCGCTGATCGCCGAGCTCGGCGAACCCATCGCCGCGCCCTCGGCCAACCTCTCCGGAAGACCAAGCCCCACCGCGGCCGCGCACGCCGCGCGCGACCTCGGGGGCCGAGTCTCTCTGATTCTCGATGGAGGACCCTGCCGCGAGGGTCTCGAATCGACCATCGTCGACGCGCGCGGCCGCAGGCCCGTGCTGCTTCGTCCCGGAACGATCACGCCGGCCCAAGTCGCGCGCGCGGCCGGCGTCCCCATCGCCCGCCCCGGCCGCGGCGCGCCGGCCGCCCCGGGCACGCGCCACCGCCACTACGCGCCGTCTTGCCGCGTGGAACTCGTCTCGCCGGCGAGCGTGCGCGGGAAGTGGCCCGCGACGGGAAAAGACTCGTGGCTTTTGCACCGCTCGCGCGCCGGCTCCAACGCTCCCGCGCGACGGCGCCGCGTACCCGGCCCGATCGCCGACTACGCGCGCGCCTTGTTTTCCGCCCTGCGCGAGGCCGAAGCCGCGGGCGCGGCGACGCTGTTCGTGGAGACCGTGGCGGACCGCGGCGTGGGAAGAGCCGTCATGGACCGCCTGCGCCGCGCGGCCGCGGGCTGAGCGTCAAACTCGGGAGCGAAGCAGCGCGGCGACGCGCTCGGTGAGCAGCGCCGCGTCGAAGGGCTTGGGCAGGAAGTCCACTTTCGGCGCCCCGCCGCGCGCGAGCGCCGGCGAGGCCTGCCCGGACACGAACAGGACCTTCAACCGCGGCCAGCGCTCGCGCAAGCGCTCGACGGCCTGCGGCCCCTGCAGGCGCGGCAAGACCACGTCGACGACGGCCGCGTCGAAGCCGCGGCGATCGGCGCGTTCGATCGCGCTCACTCCGTCCTCGGCCTCGACGGTCTCATATCCCGCGCGGGCCAGACAGCGCACGACGAAGCGCCGGACCGCCTCGTCGTCTTCGATCACGAGCACCCGGGCGCGGCGCGCGGCGCGACGCATGGAATCGTCGCGCCGAACGGCCGCCCGTCCGCAGCCGTCGGCCGCGGGCCAAAAAACGCGCACACGCGTGCCCCGACCCGGCGTGCTGTCGACTTCCAGTGCGCCGCCGTCGGCGCGCAGAGCGTCGCGCACCGACGCCAAGCCAAGGCCCGCGCCTTGGGGCTTGGTGCTGAACAGCGGCTCGAACATCGCGGCTTTCGTCCCCGCGTCCATGCCCTCGCCGTTGTCGGACACCGTCAGGAGCACGCACGGGCCCGGCAGGCCGCCGCCGCCGCGCGGAGCGTCGGCGAGTTCGACGAGCACCCGACCGACGCCGCCGATCGCGTCGCCGGCGTTGACGACGAGATTCAAAAACACCTGCTCCGCGCGCCCCGGGTCAAGCCGCACCGGCGGCAAAGTCTCCGGCAGTGCCGCCTGCAGCGACACGCGCGAGGGCAAAAGCCTTTGGAGCATCGGGCGCATCCCGTTGAATATCTCGCGCAAATCCGCGCGCCTCGGTCTGGCGGCGGCGCGGCGCGAAAACGACAGAAGGCCGCGCGTCAAACTCGCGGCGCGCTCGCCCACCCGGCGCAGTTCCAGAACCTCCTCGCGCGCGGCATGGCCTTCCGGCAGGGCCTCCAGCGCCAGGTTCGCGCTTCCGATGATGGCCGTCAACATGTTGTTGAAGTCGTGCGCCACGCCCGCGGCCAGGCGGCCGATCGTCTCCAGCTTCTGCGCCCGACGCAGGGCTTCCAGGTTGTGCTTGGCCTGCGCGGCGGCGGCGGACTGAGCGGTCACGTCGCGAATCACGCCGACCAGGTACGCGCGGCCGGCCGCGTCGCGGCAGAGCGTCTTGCGGGTCACGATCACATGCGTGACGCCGTGCGCGTCGGTCATCAGCTCCTCGCGCGCCTCGTCGCGCTTGCCCGCGAAGACCAGGTTGTCGCGACGGTGGAAAATCTTCCGTTGCTCGGGACTCGCGTAATGGCGCTCGTCGCAGCCCAAGATGCGCTCGCGCGGCCCGCCGATGAAGCGCAGGAACGCGGCGTTGGCGAACAGAACCCGGTGCCGGCGGTCCTTGACGAAGACCGGGTCGGCCATGGCGTCGAGGACTCGCTCAAGGAAAGCGATCCTCGGGGTCCGCGCCGAGCGCGCGTGGGCCGCTCGCATGACGGCAGTTTAACCCCCGCGGCCTCGGAGCGCCAGGCCTATTCGGTCACTATTCGGTCACGATCGCCGCCGCGGCACGCGACGCCGCCAAGGCCAGGGGCAGGACGGCCGCCCACATCGCCGCGACCGCCGCCAACGACGCCCATCGCGCGGCCGTGAAGGCCGCAGCGCCCAGGCGCGCATCGACGGCGATCATCAGAGGACCTGCGGCCGCGCCGGCCAGCGCCGCCGGGCGCGGCCGCCGCGCGACCCGGGGCCACGATGACTCCAACGCCGCGCCGATCACGACCCAGACGGAGACGACCCAGGCGGGCGGCGCCCACCAAACGGGCCAGCCGCCCGCGTAGCCGAAAAATCCAAGCGCGATCGCGGCCGACTCGGCCGCTGCGCCGACGGCGGCGAACGCGGCCAGGCGCGCGCATTCGCGGCGCGGTTCATGCACGCGCGCCAGATGAATCCAGACCCCGATCAGCGCCGCGGCCGGGCCGAGCCAAGGCAGGCCTCGGGCCGCGCCGAAAGCGCCGAGAAGCCAAACAAGAAGAAAGCCCGCGGCGTCGAGCAGGCGCTTCATCGGCCGGGATACTACAACTTCTCCGCGCGCGATTTTGTATATTGAGCCCAGGCGCTCGACAGCGGCCACATCTCGGCAGTCCAGGATAAAATATGGCGCTTCAAATCGTCGTCTGCGTGAAGAGCACACCCTCCAACGTCAACATCGGCGTCGACGCCGCCACCGGCCAGCCCAAGACGGCCGGCGTGCCGACGGCGATCAATCCCTACGATGAATTCGCCGTGGAGGAGGCCGTGCGTCTCAAGGAACGCGTGCCCGGCTCGACGGCCGTCGCGGTGACCGTGGGCGCGGAGTCCGCCGTGGAGGTTCTGCGCGAGGCCGTGGCCCGCGGCTGCGATTCGGGCGTACTCGTCTCCGGACCCGAGTTCGAGGGCGGAGATTCGCTGGCGACCGCGCGGGCGCTTTCGGCGGCCTTGCGCAAGATCCACTCCGAAAAGCCCGTCCACCTCGCGCTTTTCGGCAAAAACACCAGCGACGCGGGCGCCGGCGTGGTCGGCGTGCAGACCGCCGCGTGGCTGGACTGGCCCGACGCGACCGCGGTCAAGAAAATCGAGTCGATCGACGAGTCCGCGGCGACCGTCCAGCGCGCGATGGAAGACGGCGTGGACACGCTCAAGCTCTCCTTGCCCGCGTGCGTGTCCACGGTCAAGGAGATCAACGAACCTCGCCTTCCCTCCCTCAAGGGCAAGATGGCCGCCAAGAAGGCGGTTTTCCCCAAGTGGGGCGCGGTCGAACTCGGCCTGACGCCCGCGGAAGTGGGCGCGGCCGGCGCGGGCGCGATCGTCGCCAAGGCCTCCCTGCCCCCGGCACGGCCGGCGGGAACCCGCGTCGAGGGCGCCGATGCCGCGCAGAAAGCCGCCAAGCTCGTGGACATCCTCATCGAAAGGAAGCTGATCTAACATGGCCAACAAGGGAATTCTCGTCGTCGCTTTCTCCAGCCGCGGAGCGCTTCCGCCCGCCGCCTACGAGTTGATCTGCGCGGGGCGCCGGCTGGCCGACTCCCTGAAGGAGCCGCTGTCGGCCGTCGTTTTGTCCGAGAAGGCCTCCGCGCTGGCGCCGGACCTGGCCGCGCGCGGCGTCGACAAGGTCTATGCGGTCGAGCACCCGACATTGGCCGACTTCACCGGCGAGGCTCACGCCAAGGCCGCCGCTCATGTCGCGGCTTTGGCCGCGTCCTCCCGAGTGCTCGTCGCCTCCAGCGTGGCGGGCAAGGCGCTGGCCGCGCGCCTGGCGGTGTTGCTGAAGGCCGGCCTGGCCGTGGACGCGTCGGAACTGCTTGCCGACGGCGGCGCGCGCCGCCCGTACTACTCCGGCAACCTCGTGGCCGACGTGTCCTTCAAGTCCGCGGTCGCCGTGCTGACGATCGCGCCGATGTCTTTTCCGCGCGCGGAAAAGGTCCAGGCCGCGGCGCCCATCGAGGCCGTCGCCTTCGACCCCGGCGCGTCCAAGGCGCAGTTCGTTTCCTTCCAGGCCGAGACCTCCGGCGAGATCGACATGGGCTCGGCCGAGCGCATCGTCTCCGGCGGACGCGGTCTCGGGGGGCCAGACGGCTTCAAGCCGATCTTCGAGCTCGCTCACGCGATCGGGGCGGCGGTGGGCGCCAGCCGCGCCGCGGTGGACTCCGGGTGGATCCCCTACAAGCACCAGGTGGGTCTGACCGGGCGCTCGGTGCGTCCGAAGCTCTACGTGGCCGTGGGCATCTCGGGCCAGATCCAGCACCTGGCTGGCATGTCCTCGTCGGGCACGATCGTGGCGATCAACACCGACAAGGACTGCCCAATGATGCAGTTGGCCAGCGTCTCGGTGCAGGGCGACTACGCCGAGCTCGTGCCCGCGATCACCGCCGAGATCAAGAAGCGCCGGGGCGCGCCGGTCGCGGCCTA
>JAJZQS010000107.1 GCA_021806745.1 bacterium | reverse complement strand
TCGCCGAGGCGCTGGAGCGCTTCCACGATCGCCCGGAACTCACGCGCCTGCGCACTCATTTGTCAGGAATAGACCCCGACGACGCCTTCAGCGTGGTTCCCTACGAGAAGGGCGCGCGCTTCGTCGCGGCGCTTGAGCGCGAGGCGGGGCCCGAAGCGTTCGATCTCTTCGTCAAAGAATACATGCGCCGCTTCCGCTTTCAAAGCCTGACCACCGAGCAGTTCTGCGCGTTCGTCGAGGAGCGCCTGCCGGGGCTGCTCGCGCGCGTCGACGCGCCCGCGTGGCTGGACCGCCCCGGCCTGCCCGAAAACGCCCCCCGCTTCGCCTCCCCGCGCCTGGAGGAAATCGCCGCTCGCGCCGCGGCCTGGCCCGAGCGCGCGCCGACGGCCTGCGAGTTGAACGGATGGACCGCCGATGAGCGCCTGGTCTATCTCCAGCGCTTGCCGCGCGAATTCTCCGTCGACGACTGCGCGAAACTGGACTCCCTGCTGAACCTGGGCGAACGCGGCAGTCACGAGATACTGGCCCAATGGCTGTCTCTGGCCGCCGCCGCCGGCTATCCCCCCGCCGTCGAACGCGCCGGCAGGGTGCTGAAGACGGTCGGCCGCATGAAATATGTTCGTCCTTTATATCAGGCTTTGGGGCGGACCCCCCGCGGCCGCACGCTCGCGCGCGAGGTTCTGGCGCAGGCGGGCCCGAGCTACCACGCGCTGACGCGCCGCGTGGCCGAGTCCGTGGTCGCGGGATACCCAGCCTGATGTCGCCGCTGGCCTCCATCCCCCTTTGGTTTCTGCTCACCGGCCTGGGCTTGTCCGTCATGGTCCTGCCGCGGCGCGCGGAGCTCGTGCTTGGCCGCGCGCTCGGGCGCTTTGGACTGCGTTTTTGCCTGTTCAAGAACAAGCTCGCGGCCGAGCACATCGGCCTGTGCTACCCGGACAAGTGCGTCGCGGAGCGCGCGGACCTGCTTCGCGCCAACTACGAGCACATGGGCGTGCTGTTTTTCGAGTACCTGCATCTGTTTTCGCCGGTGGCCGGGCACTTCGCGCGCTACATCGAGCGCGTGTCGCGCCTGGAGGGCTACGAGAATTGGAAGCGCGCGCACGACAAGGGCCGCGGCGTGCTGGTCTTCTCGTCTCACATGGCGTTCTGGGAAGCCTCGGCCGCGGCCACGGGCCTGGCGGGCATCAAGCCCACCATCGTGACCACCGTGCTCAAGCCGCGCTGGCTGAATGAACGCATCACCGCGGCGCGGGCGTCTTGCGGCGTCAGCGCGGCCTATCATCCCGGCTCGATGCCCGACATCCTGCGCGCCCTGCGCGCCGGCGGCACGGTCGCGTTCATGAACGACCAGTACGCGCGTCCGCCCATGGGCGTACCGGTGGTGTTTTTCGGCGCGCTCGTCGACACGCTGGGAGCCGTCGGGCCGCTGGCCAACCGGCTGGAAGCCCCGATAGTGCCGGTCTCCGTCCACCGAGACGCCGACGGAGTGGAGGTCGTCACCATCGAGCCGGAACTGGACTTGGGCGAGGCGCTTTATGACGGCGAGGCCGCCACGCAGGCCATCGCCTCGCACGTCGAGGGCTGGGTGCGGCGGGATCCGGCGCAGTGGCTGTGGATCCATCGGCGTTTCAAGAACGCCGTCTGGGAAAACCCTCCGGCCTGACGCCCCCGACCAAAGCCCCATTTTCCGCTAGGTCTCATTTCCCCCAAACCGGGACCCAAGGTCCGGCGCGTGAGTACCGCCGCCGTGATACACTCGCGGCATGAAACGATCCCTCTTGGCCGTGCTGGGCCTGTCGCTGGCCGTTTTGCCGGGCGCGGCGTCCGCTCAGATGGAGGCCGCCGAGCGCGCCGAAGCTCCGGCTTTCGCGCCGATGCCCGCCGCCGCGTCGGCCCTGGCCGCGCCCGCTCTCGCACCCGCGCTCGCGCCGATCTCCTCGCCGGCCCTCTCCGCAGCCGCCGCCCCCGCGCCCGCCCTCGCCGCGCCGGCCTCGATTTCGGCCGCCGCCGCCCCCGTTTCGGCCGCGCCGACGGCTTCCGCCTCCGCCGTTGCCGCCCCCGCGTCTTCCGACGACCGCGCGCCGAACGCACCGCGCGCCGCCAAGCCGCATTCTCGCGGCGCGAACGCGGGCCGCTCCTCCGCGCCGAGCGCTCGCGAGCAGTTGGAAGCCGCCGCCCGCGCCGGCGGCATTTTCGACGGCGCGTTGAGCGGCGAGGCCCGCGACGGCCGACTCGGCCGCACCCCGTCCAAGAACGACCCGCGCAATCTCCTGCTCGCGAAGTACCTGCCGAATGACCTTTCCGGAGTCCCCGCGCAGGCGAACCTCTCCACGCCGGTCAAGAACTGGGGCATGATGCTCAACGACACCATCGGCGACTGCACCGTGGCCGCCTGCGGCCATCAAATCCAGCAGTGGACCGCCAACGCCGGAACCGAGAAAACTCCCACCGACCAGGCCATCCTGAAGGCCTACGAAGCCGTCTCCGGCTACCGGCCCGGAAACCCGCAGACCGACGCCGGCGCCGACATGCTGACCGTGCTCAAATATTGGCGCAAGACCGGAATTTCCGGCGACAAGATCGGCGCGTTCACCTTCGTCGATCCCGCCAATTTCGACCATGTCCGCGCGGCGACCTGGCTTTTCGGCGGCACCTACCTCGGCCTGGCGATGCCGGTCTCGGCGCAGAAGCAGCAGGTCTGGGACGTCCCCCAAGGCGGCGCAGTCGGAGACGGCGCGCCCGGCTCCTGGGGCGGCCACGCGGTGCTCATCGCCGGCTACAGCCCGGAAGGCCTTCTCGTCGTGACCTGGGGCCAACTCAAACTCATGACCTGGGACTTCCTGAAGACCTACGCGCAGGAGGCCTACGCGATCGTCAGCAAGGATTTTCTCAACGGCAAGGGTCAGACGCCGAACGCGGGACTCGATCTCGCCGCGCTCAACGCGGACTTGAAAACGGTCGCCGACACCCCTCCGGCCCCGGACTCGGCGCAGGGTCCGCGCAAGCGCCGGCCTTAGGCCTGCGACGGGGCGGCCGCGGCCTTGCCGCGCACGCCCTGGAGTTCCTCGCGGATCATGCCGCTCACGTCGGCCTCGCCGAGACCGTAGCGCGCGCCGTAGGCCGCGAGCGCCGCGCGCGCCGCGGGATCGATCTCTCCGGCGGTCAGTTCCATGCGAATGATCCCGCGCAGGATGGCCTCGGCCTGGGCGGCATCGGCCGGCGGCGGCAAGTCGAGCTTGCGCTCCTGGGCGGCCTGCACCAGACGCGAGGCCGCCTCCTCGCTCACTCCGCGCTTGGCGGCGTAGGCGAGCAGAAACGCCTTCTCCGCGTCGTTGACGGCGCTTCCGGCGGTGGCGATTCCGAGCGCCAGCACAGCCACCGCTTCGTTTGGCGGTAATTCGTCGCCCCAGTCCAGGCCGTAGAGCGCCATCGGCGCGTCCGGCGCGGCATTGGGACGACGCCACTCCCCGAAAGGCACGATGCGCGACAGCACCCAGCCCAGCGATCCGTCGTTGAACGCCTTGCCGCAGTAGGCGCAGGAAGCCGCGTCGGGCTCGGACGGCGGCGCTCCGCAGGCGGGACAGCGCGCCGCGCGCAGGCCGCTTTTGGGGTCGCTGAGCACGCCCGGATTGCGACGGAAGATCAGGAAGTGCGTGTAGCGGCGGCGGCCGGAGGAACGGATTTTGCCGTCATCGATGACGCAGGACTCCGCTTCCCATCGGACTTGCACGTGCGCGTGCTCCGACTTTTCGTCGACCTCGAAGGCCACGACAGCGACCGAGCCCACGGCCGCGTCGCGCTCGAAACTTCCATCGAAGGTCAGCATCCCGAGAAGTTCCGGCGTCGCCACGCCGCGCATCGGCGCCAAATCCTGACGACGCCGGGAGTCCAGGCCCCTCCAAAAAACCATCGACGCACGGTCCTCCAGCGACTCCAGGCTCAATCCCGGGTCGGCCGCGCGCATGTCGGCCCAACCGGTGATCTCGCGCGCCGGGTTCGGAAACGCCCACTCGCCGGCCTGCGTGATCGTGACCAGGACCCAATCGTGTTCGCCCGAGTTGACCCAAGACTTGCAGGCCGCGCACTGCGCCGCGTCGGCCACGGCCAGCGGCGCGCCGCAGTTCGGGCAGTGGCCCTCCAAAAGCCCCGGACGAGCCAAAGTCTTGGCGCCGGGGCGGCGCAGGAAAGTCCAGACCTCGGTAAACTCCCCGTCGTCCGAGGAAATCACGCTCTCGTCGGCCAAGGACACCATTTCGTCTTGCGCCGAGGCGCGCACGCGGACGTAGATCGAATCGAAATGCGGCCCGGTCTGGTAGCCGACCGCTTCGGCCGCGAGCACCTGAACTCCCTGCATCCGGTTGCGCACGCCCTCGGCCTTCTGCTCGGCGATCTGGCGCGAGAAGCGCTCGTAGACGCCGTCGGAAATGAACGCGCGCGCGCGCGACATGTCCTGGCGGCTCCAGGCGTCCTGGATCACCAGAAACGCGGCCGACGCGCGGGCGATGAACGCGGCCTCGTCGAAGGCCGGATCCCGGCCGCGGATGGCCTCCAGCGCCTGCCGACGGCTCTGGCCGACCTGCTCCGAATACGCGGACGCGGCCTGACCGGGAAGTTCCTCGACGGTGTCGCCGTCGCCGCCGCCCACTCCAAGGCCCGTCCTGTTCCAGTACACGACGACGCCGATCAACACCAAAGTCAGGGGGATCATCACCCCGGGATAGTCGATGAGCAGTTGGAAGTACAGGTAGACCAGGTACCCGGCGCCGGAGCCGCCGCTCGAGCCGTGGCCGCCGTAGCTCCCGCCCGAATAGCCGCCGTGAAAGCCCCCGCCTCCGCCGGCGCGCGCGAACGCCGGGCCCGCGCACGCGGCCATCGCCGCGATCAGCGTCGCCGCTCTCTTCACGGCCGCAGTTTAGCGCGCAAAGCCCGGCGCGTCAACGGCGCCATCATCCAAACCCGCCCGGCGCGCACGCGAAGCAGGGTTGCGCCCTCGCTGAAGTTTCCCAAGCCCCGGCTTCCGCGCGCCAGCGCCTCGTCGCGCAGCCCGTAGCGCGCCCCGGTCAGCGTCACGCGCGCGCGCGGCGCGGCCAAAATCGAGAAGCGCTCGCCGCGCCGCAGCTCCAGGCGGTGTCGGCCCGGGCCGAGCAGGCACGCCGCTCCGCCGCCGACCACGCAAATTCCCAGCCGCCCGCCGCGCCGCTCAAGCGCGGCGAGGTTGACGAGTTCGTGGTCGAGCCCGCCGCCCAAAGCACCCGCGATCCAGACGAAGCGCGCTCCCCGCGCCAGCGCGTAGTCCAGCGTCTTGTCGAGGTCGCCGCGGTCCTCGTCGGGCACGCGCACGCAGGCGACGCCTCGCCAGGACGCGGGAAGACGCTTCGGAGCCGAGTCCATGTCTCCGACCACCGCGTCCGGGATCAGGCGCAGCGCGATCGCGTGCCGGGCGCCGCCGTCGGCGCAGGCGACGAGGTCCGCGCGCCGCGCCAGCATCCGGACCGCGGCGGGATCGCGAAGCTCGCCGTTGAGCAGAATCAACGCGGTCTTCACGCGGCTCACAGCTTTCCGGCTTCGGTCTCGACTTGCAGCGTCACGTGGGTGAGGCCGAAGCGCTCGGACAAGAGTTCTCTGCCCTCTTTGAGCGCCGCAGCCGGATCGCGGGACGGCTCGATGACGACGTGAGCGCTCATCGCCTCCTGGCCCTGCGTGACCGACCACAAGTGCAGGTCGTGCACCTCGCGCACCCCCTTCATGCCCGCGAGCGCGGCGCGGATGTCCTCGAGGTTCAGGTGCGCCGGCGCGCCCTCCAGAAGGATGTGCACGGAATCGCGCATCAGCCAGAACGCCGTCACGATGATGCCCGCGCAGATCAGAGCGCTGACCAACGCGTCGATCTCATACCAGCCCGTGGCCAGGATCACGAGCGCCGCCAGGATCGCGCCCAGCGATCCCGCCGCGTCCGACAGCACGTGCAGCAGCGCCCCGCGCAGGTTCATGTTCGTGCGATCGCGCCAGAGCATGGCGGCCGAACCCAGGTTGCAGGCCAGTCCCACGCAGGCCACGGCCAGCATCGGCTTGGCCGCGACCGGCCCCGCGAAGGTCCAGCGCGCCCAGGCCTCGCGCAGAATGAAGCCCGTGGCCACCATCAGCGCCACCGCGTTGCCCAGAGCCGCCAGCACCTCGACGCGCCGATAGCCGAAGGTCCGCTTGGGGTCGGCGGGCAGCCGCGCCAGCACCGCCGCGAAAAGGCTCATCCCCAAGCCCAGCAAATCGACGGCCACGTGCGTGGCGTCGGCGATCAGCGCGAGGCTTCCCGACCACCAGCCGCCCGCGAGTTCCGCCAGGAAGATCGTCGCGGTCAGCGTCATCGCCGCCGTCAGCGGGCGCAAGTCGCGCGCCTCGTGATGGACGTGGTCTTCGCCCATGGGTCAGCGTGCGGGGCGGGCCCGCTGGCGCGCGATCTCGTAGAGAAGGGCGGTGGCCGCGCAAGACGCGTTGAGGCTGCCCACCCCGTGCTCGACTTGCGGGACGCTGAGCAGTTCGTCGCAGGACGCGCGCACCAGCGGCCTAAGCCCGTAGCCCTCGGAACCGATCACGAGCACGCACGGGGTGTTGAGCGTCGCCTCCCAGGCCGGCTTGCCCGCGGCGTCGGCGCCGTAGACCCAGAAGCCCGCCTCCTTGCAGCGCGCCAAGGTCTGCGCGAGGTTGACCACGCGATGGATCGGCAGCTTCAGCGCCGCGCCCGCCGAGGACTGGACCACCGCCTGGGTGACCGGCGCCGAGCGCCGGTCCGGAATCACCACGCAGCGCGCTCCCAACTGCAGCGCCGAGCGCGCGATCGCGCCCAAGTTGTGAGGGTCTTGGATTTGGTCGAGCGCGACCACGACCAGTCCCTTCTTGCGCGCCTCGTCGAGGCCGCCGAGCCACTCGCCGAAGCTCTGCGCGGGGTCGTAGGCCGCGCGCAGAGCGACGCCTTCATGGCGGGCGCCGCGCGTGGCGCGGTCGAGCTCCGGGCGGGCCATGAACTGGACCGTCACGCCCAGGCTCTTGGCCAGGCGCACGAGCTCGCCCACGCCCTCGCGCCGCGTCTCGTGCTCGATCCAGAGCTCGCGGGCATCCTCGGGCGCGCGCTCAAGCGCCGCTCGAGCGGCCTCCAGGCCCGCCAGCCAGCGCGTGTCGGCGTTGGCCGGGCGAGGGGCGGCGTCGGAGCGCGCCGCGCGCTCGTCGCGGCGAAAGCCGCGCCCATGCCGATTTTTGTCGCGTCGGAAAGGTTTCACATTCGCCTCAATTTCTGGCCGTCTTTCGTGTCCTCGACCGTCCAGCCCAGCGCTTCGATCGCCTTGCGCAGACGGTCCGACTCCGAGAAATCCTTGGCGGCGCGCGCTCGCGCGCGCCGCTCGGCCAATGCGGAGATTTCCGCCGGGATCGCGACCGCGGCTTCATCGGCGAACAGCCCCAAGGCGAAGACGGACTCCGCCTCCTCAAGGAACGCGCGCTTGGCGCCGACCGGCAGGTCGGACTTCAGCGCGTCCCAGACCGCGGCCAGAGCCGCCGGCGCGTTGAGGTCGTCGGCCAGGGCCTCGCGCAGGCGCGCGTGGAGTTCGGCGCGGGGGGCGGGCGCCTCGGCGGCCGCCGCGCGGGCGGCCTCGGCCATGCGGCGGCGCGCGGTGCGCGCCGATTCCAGAGACTCCCAGGAGAAATCCAGCTGCTTGCGGTAGTGCGCGGTAAAGCAAAGATATTTGTAGTCGAGCGGCGAAAATCCGCGCTCAACGAGGTCGGAAAGCTTGACGAAGCCGCCGGCGGACTTGGCCATCTTCGCGTTGTTCATGAGCAGGAACTCGCCGTGCAGCCAGAAGCGCGCGAACGG
>JAJZQS010000106.1 GCA_021806745.1 bacterium | reverse complement strand
CCGAGCGTACCGAGACGTCTTCCTAAGTACATAAATTTAAACGACAGTACAAACACTTTTTCGTTTTCATCCCCACGGATTTCAACCCCGCGCCGCGGTGATTAAAAGGCCGTGAACTTGGAGGTCGATTACACGCGATGAACGCAAGACGCGCGCCCATGATTACTTAAATGACGACCCCTCCATAATGTATGATCGCGCGATGGCGCGCATTCTTCTTGTCGACGACGACGAACCCTTCACCGAGGTGCTGGGCGATTTCCTGTCCAAGCGCGGGCACGCGGTGACGGTCTACTGCGACCCGCTCGAGGCCGCCCAGCGCGCCGCCGACGCGCCGCCGGAAATCGCGATCCTCGATTTCGACATGCCCAAGCTCAACGGCCACGAACTTCTGGAGCGCCTGAGGGGGATGCGGCCGCTGTCGAACATGCCGGCCCTTTTCCTCAGCGGCGTCGAGGCCCTGCGCTACGCCACCGACGTTCCCCCCGATCCGCGCGTACGCTTTCTTCGCAAGCCGGTGGACCTCGGCGAGTTGGAGGGCGCCATCCGCGCCCTGCTCGATCCCGAGGGCTGGTCGCGCAACGCGTCCGGCCGCTGACCCGAGCCTCCCCTCGATTTTCCTCTTGACGCGCGCCATAAATATAACTATAATGGTTACATATGGCGGCCAACTCCCGCTTCGCCGTGGCCGTGCACGCGCTGGCGCTCATCGCCTGGCATGAAGACGCCCGCCACAGTTCGCGCGAGATCGCCGGCTCCGTGGCCACCAACCCCGTCGTCATTCGACGCCTGCTCGCCCAACTCGCCAAGGCCGGCATCGTCGAGTCCGCGCACGGAGCCAAGGGCGGCTTTCGCCTGGCCCGCCCCGCGCGCGACATCCGTCTGCACGATGTCTACGCCGCCGTGGAGGAGGGCGGGTTTTTCGCCCTGCCCGAGAAGGGCAACGACCGCTGCCCGGTCGCCTGCCGCATGAAGGAGATACTCAACGGCGTGTTTCGTCGCGTCGAGTCGAAAGTCTTGCCGGAGCTCAAGCGCACCACTCTGGCCGACGTGGTGGGCCGCCTGCCCAGGTCGTCATGATTTTTTTCGCGCGTAAATGTAACTAAGGAGGTTTCACATGACCGTTGCCACGCCCGAGGCCGTCTCGCCGCAAGCCCTGAAGTCCGCGCTGAACTGGCGCGTCGCCGTCAAGAAGTTCGATCCCGCGCGCCGCATCCCCGCCGCGCAGTGGGCCGCGCTTGAAGAAGCGCTGACTTTGGCGCCGTCGTCCTACGGCCTGCAGCCCTGGAAGTTCTTCGTCGTCGAGGACAAGGCCCTGCGCGCCAAGCTTCAGCCCGCGTCCTGGGGGCAGGCGCAAATCGTCGACGCGGACAAGCTCGTGGTCTTCGCCGTCAAAAAGGACCTCGGCCCCGACCATGTGGAACGCTTTATCGAGCGCATCTGCGAGGTCCGCCGCATGCCCAAGGAGGCGCTGACCCAGTACCGGAAAATGATGCTGGACTCGGTGTCGCTGGAGCCGGCGCGCGTTCAGGCCTGGGCCATCCGCCAGGTCTACATCGCGCTGGGGGTCTTTCTGACCTCCGCCGCCGCGCTGGGCGTGGACGCCTGCCCCATGGAGGGCATCGATAAGGATCAGTATGATCAGATCCTGGGCCTTCCCGCCAAGGGCTGGAACGCCGTGCTCGTGGCCGCCGCGGGCGGCCGCGCCGACGACGACGCCTACGCGAAGCTCGCCAAGGTCCGCTTCGACCGGCACGAACTCATCGAGATTCTCTAAGGCCCCCGGCCCGGCGGCGGAGAACGCGCCGCCGGGCCGGATAGGTCTTTGGGCCCACTCAATAATGGGCCCAAAGACGCTTCTTTCCAAGCCCCCGAAGTCCTACATTTACATAGGCCCTTTGCGGTCCCACCCCAAACCTCACGGAGACACGATGAACAAGATGTTCCTGGCCGCGCTCGCCGCGGCGGCGTTGACGACGGCGGCGCGCGCGGATTCCGACGCGATGGCGGCCTGGCAGTCCGGGATGTCCGGCGGCCTGAACCTGGCCGCGACGATCAAGGCCTCGGCCGCCCAGACCTTCCGCGGCACCGGCAGCGTCAGCGGCGCGACCAACATGTTCCCCTGCCCGATCGGACCCTACGGCCCGACCAACGGAGACACCTCCGGATCCGCCCAGGTCTCCGGCGACATCGCGGTGACCAGCGACGACGGCAAGTCCCACGGCACCATCCATGTCACCGGAACCGTGTGGCTCGACGCGTTTTGCTCCAACGGCTTTCCGGACATGCCTTCCGGCGTCGGCGAGGTGACGGGCACCGGCGTCGTCTACGGTCCCAATGGAAAGGCGCTGGGCCAGATCAAGGTCAGCGGCTCCGCGACGGTCAGCGGCGGCGGCGGCTTCGGCTCCAGCGTCCAGGGAACCGTCACCGTCAAGGGCTCGCTGTAGCCCGCCGCGAGGAGCGCCGCCCCGCGGCGGCGCTCCTCGCGCGGCTTGCGCGCGCGGCGGCCGCGGATGTTCTTTAATGTACCCGCGATGCGCCGCTCGCTGCTGACTCTCCTCGCTTCCTGGCCGCTGGCCCTGCCGGCGGCCGCCGCGTCTTACACCCCGCCCGTCTTCACCGCCGTGCGCCGCGGCGCCCTGTTGCCCTGGAAGCGCATCGTCACCTACTACGGCAACCCGCTGTCCCAGCGCATGGGCATCCTGGGCGAGCTGCCCAAAGAGCAGATGATGGCCGCGCTTGAGCGCGAGGCCGCCCAGTGGAGCGCGGCCGACCCGGCCACTCCGGTACAACCCGGGCTTGAACTCGTGGCCACCGTCGCCTCCGGCACGCCCGGCCGCTCCGGACTCTACCGCACCCGCATGCCTCCGGAGCTCATCGCGCGCGTGATCGGCTGGGCGCGCGAGAAAAAGTGGATCACGATTCTCGACGTGCAGGTCGGCCATGCCTCGGTCAAAGACGAGGTCGCGCGCCTGACCCCGTTCCTGGCCCAGCCCGACGTCCACCTCGCCCTCGACCCGGAGTTCGAGCTGCCTCCCGGCGTGATTCCCGGACGGCGCATCGGCGGCACGGATGCCTCCGAGGTCAACGTCGCCGTGAAGCTGCTGGCCGCCGTGGCCGAGAAGTACGATCTGCCGCCCAAGGTCCTTCTCGTGCACCGCTTCACGCAGGGCATGCTCACCCGCCACGAGCTCATCAAACCCGACCCCCGCGTGCAGGTGGTCGTGGTCATGGACGGTTACGGCCCGCCCGCGCTCAAGCGCACGGCCTACCGGATCGCCGTGCGCCGAGAGCCCGTCGAATTCGCGGGCCTTAAGCTGTTCTACAAAAACGACCGCCCTCGGCTGACGCCCCGAGAAGCCCTGTCCCTGCAGCCCGGACCGTCGGTCATCATCTACCAATGAAAGCCCCGGTCCTCGTCGTCGGCCCCGGCGCGGTCGGACTGACGGTGGCGCGAGGCCTGCGCCTCGCGGGCCTGGACGCGGCGATCCTGGGCCGGAGCGCCGCCGCGGAGAGCGAACTGCGCCGCCTCGGCTTCACGGCCGTGCTTGCCGACGGCAGCGCGCAGCGCGTGGACGGCCTGCTCGCCGCGCGCGCGCTCAAAACCCCGGCTTGGGCGGCGTTTTTCTGCGTCAAATCCGCCGACGCGGCGCGAGCCGCCGCCGCCGCGCGGCCGCGGTTGGCCGCGAACGCGCCCATCGTCGCCCTGCAAAACGGGATCGGCCACGAGGCGGTCTACCGCCGCGCCTTCGGGCCGCGCCGCGTCGTCGTCGGCGTCTGCTACTTCGCCGCGGACCGCGCGGCGCCGCGGGAGCTTCGCCTCAACGGCGGCGACGACATCCTGCTCGCCCGCTCGCCCGGCAACGACGACGCGCTGGCCGCCGCCGCCGGGATCTTGACCACGGCCGGCTTCCGGGTTCGGATCAAGGACTCCGAGGCCGACATGCTCTGGATGAAGGCCGCGTTCAACGCCGCCGTCAACCCGCTGGCGGCCGCGTGCGCGGTCGAAAGCGGGCGCCTGGCCGAAGACCCCGCCCTGCGCGCGCTGGCGCTTCGCGCGCTGGAGGAAGCCGCGGCGGCCGCGCGCGCGGCCGGACGGATTTTCGACGCGCAAGACCTCGCCGAAAAACTCCTGGCCGGAGCGCGCAACGCCCCGCGCCAGCGCAACTCGATGCTCCAGGACCTGGCGGCCGGACGGCGCACGGAGCGTCAGGCGATCCTGGGACCGCTGCTGGCCGCCGCCAAGCGCGGACGCGTTCCCGCGCCGACGCTGGATTTGCTCTCGCGCGTGATCGCCCGGCTGGAGCGCCGAAACTCGCCGTGAGCGCGCGGCTGCTCGACGGACGCGCGCTGGGCGCGGAAATCCTCCAAGACGCGCGGCGCCTCTCGCGTGAGACGCGCCGCCGCCGCGGCCGCGCGCCCCGCCTGGCGCTGATCGCGGCCGTCGGCGACGCCGCCGCGCGCTACTTGAAGGCCAAACTGCGCGCGTGCGCCGAGGCCGAAGTCGAGGCCGAAGTCCACGCCGAAGCTCTCGACGGAGCTTCGGCGCCGCGGCTTCTGGCCCGGCTGGCGCGCGATCCCGCAGTCGACGCGATCGTCGTCGAAACGCCGTATCCGGGCGGCCTTTCCGCCCGCGAAGTCTCGCAACTGCTCCCCGCCGAAAAGGACGCCGAGGGCGTCGGCGCGCAGGCCTACGGTCGTCTGTTTCTGGCCAAGAGCTGGAAGGAGGCCGGCACGCTGATCGCGCCGTGCACGGCGCTGGCGATCGCGCGGCTGGTCGTGAGCGCCCGCGCGCCGCTGGCGGGACGCCGAGCTCTCGTGGTCGGCCGTTCGGCCACCGTGGG
This sequence comes from bacterium, assembly GCA_021806745.1. GTDB lineage: Bacteria > Elusimicrobiota > Elusimicrobia > UBA1565 > UBA9628 > GWA2-66-18. Next base: position 3,073 of record JAJZQS010000106.1, on the reverse strand, counting down.
ACGGCCCGCCGCGCACCTGCTGTCGACGCTGGACATGACGGTCACGCTCGCGCACAGCCGCTCCCTGGGCCTTGAGCGTCTGTGCCGGGAAGCTGAAGTCCTGGTGGCCGCGGCGGGCGTTCCGGAACTGATCCCGGCGTCCTGGGTCCGACGAGGCGCGGTGGTCGTCGACGCCGGAATGCACTCGCTGGGCGCGCGCCTGGTCGGAGACGTGGCCGCCGGCGCCGCGAAGCGCGCCGGCGCGATGACGCCGGTGCCCGGCGGCGTCGGCCCCGTCACCACGGCCGTCGTGGTCTTGCAGGCCGCGCGGCTGGCCCGCGCGCGCTCATAGGCGCTCCCGCTGAAGCAACAAGACCGGGCATTGACACGTACCGGGAAACCGCGCAAACTACCGACCATGCGCCGGTTGCGGGGCTCCGTGGGTTTGTGCGTCTTGGCGCTACCGTGGGTCTGCGCGCGCGCGGCGCGGGCGCAATCGGCGCCGCCGAACTTGGTCTATGTGGCCACCGCGCCGGTGATCGCGGGCGGGATGATGGCCGTCGGCATGGCGGTGGACGGCCCGGGCGACGCCTATGTCGCGGGCGACGACAACGGCGGGAATTTCCAGGTGGCGAAGTTCAAACCGAACGGGGCGCCGGCGTGGAGCGTCGATTCGTCGGTCCTTCCGGCGGGCAGCCCCGCGGCGGGACTCGACATCGTGGGCGCGGTGGTCGACGCCGCCGGCGAGGTTTACGTCGCTGCAAGCAACGGCGACTCGTCGTCTGGGTCGGCGGCGCTGTTCAAGTTGGATGCCGGTGGCGCGCTGGTCCGTGCCAAGGCCGTGCCGCTGAGCGGGCCGCCCTACTCGGCGGTTCTCTTCGCCGTGGCTTTGGATTCCTCTTCCGGCGACGTCTACGCCGCCGGAAAATTCTACGACCTCGCCACGCAGGACTACCCCATGCTTCTTCTGGACTACGACTCGGACCTGAACCTGGTGCGCTCGCAACTGATCCGCGTCGGCGCGGCCGTTCCGGCGGCCGTGGCGGTAGACACGGCCGGGGCGGTCTATGTGGGCGAGATGCAATTCTCGGGTCCCACGCTAAGCATCCTGGCGGCCAAGTATCCTCCGCACCTGACGGGCCCCGCGCTCTACGAGACTCAATTTCCCGCGGCGGCGTCGCCGCTGTCCAACCGCCTGCGCGGCCTCGCGGTCGACGGCTCCGGCCAGGCCTGGCTGGTGGGCGAGCAGTACAATCCGTCCAATTACAGCCTGATCAGCGGACTGTCGGTCCAGTTGGACGCTCTCGGAGTTCCCCGCACGCCGCTCGTCTACAACGACGCGGGAAGCGCTTACGACGACTTTCTCTCCATCGCGGAGGATCCGTCCGGGAACGCCTACGTCGCCCACGAGTCGGCGACGTCGGGCTATCATTTAATGCAGTTGGACCCCTCCGGGAAACCGCGATGGCGCGTCACGCCGCCGGGCATGACGCCGGCGACGACGGGGCAGGGCAATCTCGTCGCCGTCGGCGGCCGGCGCTATTTTCTGGCCGGCGCGGAAATGCCGCCCCCGTCGTATTGGACGCAGTTGGCCGCGGCCGAATACGGCCCCGGGTCGAGCGGCCCCATCAGCATCAGCTTCGAGCACAATCCGCTCCAGCCCTTCTACGTGTTCAAGAGCGGCGGAGCGGCCGTGGGAACGACCGTGAGCACCACCGCCGTCATCGTCCACGTCACGGACGCGCAGGGGCAGGGGCTCGCCGGCCAAAGCGTGTCCTTGTCGGCCCAGCCGATGCTGGCCTCGGGCGGGCACTCCCATGGAAATTCGCTCAATGCGAACGCGCCGGCGGGGTCGTTTGCGGGCGGCGCGTGCATCCAATCCATTTCAGGCACGTGCGTGCAGACGGGCGTGACGTGCACGACGGACGCGAACGGAGACTGCATGGTCAACCTGAGCACGCCCGTCTACCAGGCCAGCCAGTTCGGCGGCGACGTGTTGTTCACGGCGACCTCGCTCGACGCGTCGAACGCGACGTCCACGGCGACGCTGACGGTGGCGATGCCGAACTTGGACCTGCTGCCCGACGCGACCTACTACGACAAGACGGGCGGGACCTGCGACCATCCGGGCCCCAACGCACGCGGCCTTCCCGCGGCTTGCACGGCGCCCGACGACAACCACTACGTCTACTCGTCGCCGGTCGACCCGAACGACCCGAACTCGAACCCGAGCCTGCAGCTCCAGCGGGCGGCGCAAGCTTTTCTGGACGCGACGGGAAGCAAGATGCGACTCAACGACATGAGCCTGCCCGACGGCGGCGGGTTCGACATCAAAGGCGCGTGGTTTCTGACAACGTCCCAAACGGTGGACTGCAAGAGTAGCGGTGGGCATTGCTGGCACCGACTGGGGAAGAGCGTGGACATCGAAAATGCGGGTCCAACCAATTTAATTAAGCTAAAGAAGTTTTTGCAGCCCCCTAATGGGAACTGGATATTTGTTAACGAGGGCAAGAGTGTATTTCCCCATTTCCAATGGGGAGGAGAAGAACGATGATTAAGATGATCCTCTGGGCACTCTTGCATGGTCTTACCTCTACAGCCTTCGCGCAGTTCGAGACAGCAGATCAGTTGCACATCAGCATGGCTCCGACCATTTCATTCAGCCCCTCATCCGGCACCTTCACGTATCTTTTTCAGGTCACTAGTGCGTCAAGCAGTGTCCAGCTTCTTGACAATTTGATTTTGGTGACGTTAGATGCCAAAACATCTGCCGGGGGGACGATTTCGCAAGTGCTTACGCCCACCAACGCAACGAATTGGGAGGAGATCGCAATCGCGGCGAACAGCCTCAATGCGAATATGGTCGATTGGTACCCAAATTACACGACGAGTGAAACCGATATCGACGTGCCTCCTTCTCATGCTTTGCAACCAGGCCAATCCTTAACTAACCTGGGTCTTGTCTCGGGCTTCTTGCCAGGCCCCACGACTTTCTACGCTCAAGGTTGGGTCAAACCGCCCACTCAAGACGAGATCGACGCCAAGCTCAGTCTACCGCCGGCTGGCGAGCCTTCCGGCAAGCAGCTTCAGTCGG
>JAJZQS010000105.1 GCA_021806745.1 bacterium | reverse complement strand
CTGTCGTCGCGCGCGCGTCCGCCGTCGACGGCCGGCGTCTATTCGATCGATTTCGTCGGCCCTTCCGCGCCGTCGGCCGCCGCCGCCGCCGCCGCGCCGCTCTCGCGCGCCGCGTCGCGTCCGGGGCGCATCGAGGCCTTGCGCGACCCCGACGCGATCTCTCGCCGGGCTTCCCGCGGCTCCACGGCCTTGCCGCGCCCGAGCCTTTTGGCCGGCGAACACGACGAGCGCTTCTTGCCGTCGTCGGGCGTCTCGCTGGCCGGAGACGCGCCGCCCTCGCCGGAGCGCGCCGCCGCGCCACCCGCGCCCGCGGCGGCGCGCGCGCTCGGTGCCGGGGTGACCACGGACATTGCGCAATTTCCGTATCCCTGGTATATCACGCAGGTGCGGCAGATGCTTTGGGACGCGTGGCGCGTGCGTCGTCCCTCTTTCGACGCGCAGGGCGTGTTGGCGTTCTCGATTCTGCGCGACGGTTCCTTCACCGATTTGTCCACCGAGACGAGTTCCGGCGACGCCGGCTTCGACGCGGCCGCGATCGCGGCCGTGCGCGCGGCCGCGCCGTTTCCTCCGCTGCCTCAAGGCTTTCACGAGCCGTTCCTGAAGATCCACCTGACCGTGACCTCGCAATCTCCATGGGACTGATCAGAACCGGCGTTCTGGCCGCGGCGGTCTACGCGTTCTTCGTGGTCGCCTACCCCGATGGGCAGGGCCGTCTCTATCACGAAGTGGTCCCGTTCCTGATCGCCGGCGGCGTGGTGGGGCTGGGGTTTCTCAAAAAAATCCTCGATCTCGGCGAGGGGATGCTCAAGTTCGGTCTGGAGCTGGCTTTTTTGGCCGCGATCGCGTTGACGGTGGGCTACACGATGCCCCAGAAATCGGGCAAGCCCCCGCTGCAGCAATGGGCCGAGGGAGCGCGCCCCCGCAGGAGCGAGGTTCGGCGCGGGCTCAAGCGCCTGCGCGTCGATCCCGACGGCGTCGTCGGCAAGGCGGTGCAATGGCCCTTCGCCTGGTAGCGACACTCGCCCGTGCGCGCTCCGTCGAAAACGACGCCGATTTTCTCCGTCGCATCATGACGCAAGGAGGTTCACGATGAAGACGATCATGTACGCGGCCCTGGCCGCGACGGCGCTGGCCTTTGCGGCGGCGCCCGGGGCGAGGGCGCAAGACGACGCGCCCCCGCAGGATTCCGGCGCCGCGGCGCCGGCCGACGCGGGCGCGGGGCCGCGCGCCGGAGCGCGGGGCGACAAGATGATGGAGCGCCTGGCGGCAAGGCTTGGCCTCAACGACGACCAATCCGCCAAACTGCGCTCCGCGTTCCAAGCCCATCGCGCGGCGACGCGCGCCTCTCGAGACCACCTGCGGGTGGTGATGGCCAAACTGCGCGAGCAGGTGGATTCGGGCGCCTCGGACAACGACATCAAGGCCACGCTCGAGTACCTGCGCGCCGATCATCGCGCGATGCTCGACAGCCAGGAGGAGTTCGAGAGAAATCTCGCCTCATTCCTGACGCCGACCCAGCGCGCGAAGCTTCTGCTGGGTTTCGCCGGCCACCACAGGCCCATGCGCGGCGAAGGACGCGACAAGGGCGGCGAAGGCCCCGGCGACGGTTCCGGCCCGGACGACTGATCTGTGCCCCGGCGGCGCTCCCGCCACGGGGCGCCGCCGGGGATGATCGCCCACGCGCCTGGCGACACCCCCGTCGCGTTTGCGCGTCCAAAGCGCGAGCCGTCTTGCGGTAGGCAAGACGCGGGGAGGGTCGAATGAAGACGATCATGTTCACGGCGATGGCCGCGGCGGCGCTGGCCCTGGCGGGAGCGCCCAAGGTGGCGGCGCAAGACGCTTCGCCTCAAGACGCCGGAGTCGCGGCACCCGATGCCGACGCGGGCCCGGCGCGAGGCACGCAGCCAGGCGATCGGATGGCGGAGCATTTGACCAAGGCTCTCGGCCTCAGCGCGGAGCAAGCGACGAAGCTCAAAGTCGCGTTCAAGGAGCGCCGCGAGTCGGCGCTTCTTGGCCGCGATCGCGTCGAGGTGGCACGGGCCGCGCTCCAGGAGAGAGTGGATTCCAAGGCGCCGGACTCCGAGATCAAGGCCGCGCTGGAGAAACTCGACGCTGAGCACCGCGCCATGCGGGCCGACCAGGAGAAATTCAACAAGAGTCTGGACGCGATCTTGACTCCAACCCAGCGCGCGCGGCTCACGCTGAGCTTCATGAGGCACCTCCGGCGCCGCGGCATGCGCGGCGAGCGAGGAACGTGCGACAATCGCGGCAATTGGGGTGGCCGTGGGGATCGTTCGGCTTCCGACGCACCTTGACGATATGTTAAATTCGGCGGCGTGAGAGCCGTCCGCCTGCTGGCCGCGCTGGCGCTCTTGAACGGACTTGGCGCGGCGGATGTTTTCCTGCAGGGATATGCCTGGGCGCGCATGACGCTGCGAGGTTTGGGCGCCGCGTCGCTGGCGGTCTCTTTCGAGGACGCGCTTTCCGGGCGCCACCCCTGCTCGCTGTGCTTGAGCCTTCGCCGCGCCGCGCGCGGGCCGAGCGTCGCAAGCGCCGTTTCTTCGCCGCGCGTCGATTTCGTCCTTCCGTCCGAGTCCGCGGCCGCGGACGGGATCGCGCTTTCCGTTTTACCCGAAATCGCGTTCGCGTGGCCGTTTTCCGGCCGCGCGGTGATCCCGCCCACCCCTCCTCCCGACCGTTTGCCCGCGTCGGCGTCGTAACTCCGCGCGCCCCTTCGCGCGGCCGTCGTCCCGCGTTCGTCGGGCGCGGTCGCGCTCCTATCAACGACGATCTCAGGGAGGAAAAATTCATGAGATCCCAAAACGCTTCAATTCGAAGTCTCGCCGTCGGATTTGTCGCGCTGGGCGCGGCGCTTAGACCCGTGCCCGCGCGCGCCTGCGCGTGCGGCTGCGACGCGTTCGACGTGCAGACCAGCGCGATCATGCCCACGAGCACGGGCGCGACGGCGTTTCTGGAGATGGACGCGCTCGACCAGAATCAGAACTGGAGCGGCGGCTCGAAGGCGCCCTCGGATCAGAACTCGGACAAGCAGATACGAACGGGCTTTTTCACGCTCGGCGCGCAGTACATGTTCAGCCGCTCCTGGGGCGTGGAGGGGGAGTTGCCGTATTGGAGCCGCAACTTCAAGACCGAGTCGGGCGCGGGCATCGGCGACTTCACCCACTCGGCCGTCGGCGACGCGCGCGTGCGCGCGATCTACTCGGGGCTGTCTTCCGACATGAGCGCGGGACTGACCTTCGGTTTGAAACTGCCCACGGGCGACATGAGCGCGCCGGACTTCGACCGCGACACGCAGCCCGGCACCGGCAGCACCGACGCGCTGCTCGGCGGCTACGAGACGGGCGTGCACGAGCGCTGGGGTTGGTTCGCGGATGCCGAGCTCGACGAGCCCGCTCTGATCGCGGCCGGTTACCGCCCGGGCGCGGAGATCGACGGCGCCGCGGGCGCCTACGCGCGCGGATGGACGATCGGCGGCGTGGAGGTGGAGCCGCTGGCGCAGGCGGTGGCCTCCTGGCGCTGGCGCGACTCGGGGCCGGCCGCGGACTCGGCGGACACCGGCTTTCGCCGTCTGGCCGCGGGGCCGGGAGTGCAGGTCAATGCGGGTCTGTGGGGGGCATTCGCGACGGTGGCCTTTCCCATCGACCAATACTACAACGGCAATCAGCTCGCCGCGCCGGAGCTCTGGAAGCTGATGCTGACGCGCAAATTCTAGGCCGCGACACTTTCCGCGCCGGGCCCGCGTCATACTGTACGGACCGGGGGCGAGCGAACCCCCCAGGAGCCGCCCCCGGTCCATTCGTCTCTCTCGTTGTTGCGCGGACGGCCCAATGTCGCTATGATCCCGGCGTGAATTTTTTTGCGCTGGCGGCATTGTCGGTCGTGCAGGGCATGGCGGAACTGCTGCCCGTGTCGAGCTCGGCGCATGTGATCGTGGCCGAGCGCCTGCTGGGGCTTGATCCGTCCTCGCCGGCGATGACTTTTCTTCTGGTCATGCTGCACACCGGCACCACCGCGGCGGTGATCGTCTATTTCTGGCCGCGCTGGCGCGCGCGGCTGGCCGAGGGCTCGGATGCCTTGAGGAGAACGGCGATCGACCTCGCCGCGGCCACGGCGGCCACCGGCGCGGTGGGGCTGGCGCTCAAGAAAATCATCGAGCGCTTCTTTTTGCCCGGCGGCGGCAAGGCCGAGATCGAGGCGCTGTTTTCCAATTTGCCGCTGATGTCGGCGTCGTTGGCGGCGGCGGGCGCGCTGATTTTGTGGTCGGGCGGGCGCGAGGAAGGCCGGGGCGCGCCCACCGGGCGCCTGGCGTGGGCGATCGGGGCGGTGCAGGGGCTTTGCCTGCCGTTTCGCGGCTTCTCGCGCTCGGGCGCCACGATCTCGACGGCGCTGTTGGGCGGCTCGTCGCGCGCGGCGGCCGAGGACTTCAGCTTCGCGCTGGCGGTGATCTTGACGCCTCCGGTGGTGGCGCGCGAGGCCTGGCGCCTGAGGCGCGCCGCCCACGCGGGCGGGCTGACGATCGGCCCTTCTCTGTTCTTGCCGGGCCTGGCCGGGATGGCTCTCAGCGCTCTGGCGGGTTTTGCCGCCTTGCGCCTGCTGTCGCGGGTGCTCGAGACCGGGCGCTGGCGCGCGTTCGGCTACTACTGCCTGGCGGCGTCGGCGGCGGTGTTGGCCCTTTCGCGCGTCGGCTGACGAGTTCGCGCCCCGCGCTCGTGTTATAATCGTAACTGCCGCGCCCCGGGGGGGAGGAGCATCGTCATGAGAAACCTCGTCGTTGGAGTCCTGTCCGTTTTCGTCGCGTCCGCGGCTTCGGCGGACTCGGGCGCGTTGCCTTCGGCGTTCAATCAAGCGGCGCGGGCCGTCTCCGCGGTCCAGAATTGGCCCCTGCCTCAAGCCCCCGCGCAGCGCACGGGCTATCCGGTCAACCCCGGCGGAATTCCCTACCCATGCGCGAACATGCCGGTGGTGGCCATCGACGCCGAGGGCGTCATCACCAAGAACGGCCGCAAACTCGGCGATTCGGCCTCCGACTACCAGGCCGCGTGCGACGGCGTGGTGGCTTGGCGCAACACCAGCGGGGAAATATTCAAGGACACGCAGGACCTCGGTCAGGGCGGCTCTTATCAGATCGCCTACTACAGCGGCGTGGTGGTCTGGACCAGCGAAACGGGCGAACTCTACCGCGATGCGCAGGATTTGGGCGCCGCGCAGAGCCACATGATGGCGCTCTACAGCGGAGACGTGGCCTGGGTGGACGCCTACGGCAACCTCTACCGGAACGCCGTCAAGCTCGGCCAAGGCTCCGACTATCAGATCGCGGACTACACCGGCGACGTGGCCTGGCGCGACTCCTACGGCGACATCTATCGCGACGGGCAAAAACTCGGCTCCTCCGCGCAGACCGGCTATCAGATCGCCTCGCGCACCGGTGACGTGGGCTGGCAGGACACCTTCGGCGCGCTCTACAAAAACGCCCAGCAGGTCGCCGACGATCCGATGTCGTGGTCGATGCGCGACGACGGCCGGCTGATCTGGCAGGGCCAGTCGGGCCAGACGCACTCCGACTAGCGCCGCATTCGGCGGCCGCTCCCGGAATGAAAATCGAGGTTTACGAGATTTCGGCCGCGTGCGGCGCGGACGCTTGCGGTCCCCGGCCCGATCCGCATCTTCAGAGCTTCGATGAAGACGCGCGCTGGCTTGAGTCGCGCGGCGTGAGCGTCGAGCGTCATGATCTCTCCCGGGCGCACGAATCCTCCGTGGCCGACGCGGCCGTGCGCGACAGGATCGCCCGGCGCGGGCTGGAGTGCCTGCCGATCGTCGTCGTGGACGGACGTATCGCCAGCTGCGGCGCGTATCCCGTGCGCGCGCAGCTCGCGCGGTGGGCGGGCATCGAGGATTGACGATCGCGGCGCTTGACGGCCGGTCCGCGACCGGATAACATATACGCACACACATATATGAAAACCGCGCCCGGCCTGATGTTCAAGGCCTTCGCCGACGAAACGCGCCTGAGAGTCTTGAACATGCTCGCGCGCCGCGGGGAGTTGTGCGTCTGCGACATTCAGGCGATTCTGCGCTGTTCCCAGCCCAAGGTCTCGCGCCACCTCGCGTACCTGCGACGGGCCGGATTGGTGGGCGTGCGTCGCGACGGGCAGTGGAAGCACTACTCGCTGCTCGCGCCGGAGGGGGAATTACATCGCGGACTCGTCGGCTGCCTGCGCGGCTGCTTCTCGGAAGTCGCCGTGCTACGCAAGGACCTGGAGGCGCTGCGCCGGCGGCGCGCGCGGAATATTGCATGCGCTTGAGGAGGCGAAGATGAGCGGCAGGCAAAAAGTGCTGTTCGTGTGCATCCACAACTCCGCGCGCAGCCAGATGGCGGAGGCGTTCCTGCGTCAGCTCGCCGGCGAGCGCTTCGAGGCGGAAAGCGCGGGCTTCGAGCCGGGGACGCTGAACCCGGTCGTCGTCGCCGTCATGAAGGAAGCCGGCATCGACATTTCCGCGGCCAAGACCAAAAGCGTGTTCGACCTCTACAAGCAGGGCCGGACATATCACTACGTCGTCAGCGTCTGCGACGAGTCCAACGCCGAGCGCTGTCCGATTTTTCCGGGCCTGGTCCGCGCGCGCCTGCACTGGAGCTTCAAGGACCCGTCGAGCGTCCAGGGCTCGCCGCAAGAGCGCCTGGCCTTCACGCGCGAAGTCCGCGACGAGATCAAAAGAAAGATCGAGGAGTTCGTCGCGGCGGCGGCGCGCGGCCGGAGGGACGAGTGAACTCCGTGCGTTCGGCGCCGACCGGCGGACGACTTTCCTTCCTGGACCGCTATCTGACCGCGTGGATTTTCGCTGCGATGGCCCTGGGCGTGGGGCTGGGGTATTTCGCGCCCGGACTTCCGGAGTTTCTGGATCGGTTCCGGACTGGAACCACCAACGTGCCCATCGCCGTGGGACTGATCTTGATGATGTATCCGCCGCTGGCGAAAGTCCGCTACGAAGAACTCGGCGACGTCTTTCGGGACCTGAAAGTCCTCGGGCTGTCGCTGCTGCTGAATTGGGTGATCGGGCCCCTGCTGATGTTCGCTCTGGCGGTGGTCTTCCTGCGCCATCACCCGGCGTACATGGTCGGGCTCATCATGATCGGCCTGGCGCGCTGCATCGCGATGGTCATCGTCTGGAACGACTTGGCCGGGGGGGACGCCGAGTATGCGGCGGGGCTGGTCGCCTTCAACAGCGTTTTCCAAGTGCTCTTCTACGGAGCCTACGCCTGGCTGTTCATCGGCGTGCTGCTTCCCGCGTTGGGATTTTCCACGCGGATCGTGAGCGTGACCATGGGACAGATCGCGGGCAGCGTGCTCGTCTATCTGGGCATCCCGTTCGTCGCGGGAATGGCCACGCGCTTCGTCTTGGTCCGCGCGAAGGGGCGGGATTGGTATGACGCCGTGTTCATTGCGCGCATCTCCGCGCTGACGCTGGCATCGCTGCTGTGGACGATCGTGGCGATGTTCAGCCTCAAGGGGGGAGAGATCGTGCGCGTGCCGATGGACGCGCTGCGCGTGGCGGCGCCGCTGCTGATCTATTTCGTGGCCATGTTTCTGGCGAGCTTCTGGATCGGGCGCGCGGCCGGCGCGGACTACGCGAAGACGACCACTCTGTCGTTCACGGCCGCCAGCAACAACTTCGAACTGGCCATCGCCGTGGCGGTGGCGGTGTTCGGCATCGGTTCCGCCCAGGCGTTCGCGGCGGTGATCGGCCCGCTGGTGGAAGTTCCGGTCATGATCGGACTCGTCGATGCGGCGCTGTTTTTCCGGAAGCGTTATTTCGTCTCGGGTGTTTAAAGCGGGCCGTGTCATGAAAAATTCACCTTCGCTCTTTCCATCGCTCGGGGTCTCGCGCGAGCGGTGCGGCGGTCGCTTTTTTCTCGTTCGAAACACTGTCCGCTGGGTTTGAGT
>JAJZQS010000104.1 GCA_021806745.1 bacterium | reverse complement strand
CCCCTAAAAACAACGGCCGGAGATGGCCCGGCCCAGACAGGAGACAAATAGAGAAAAACAACAGCACGACCAAGCCGTCTTATGAGCCGCACCGCGCGGGCAGGCGAAAGCCGCGCCTGCGTTCGGACTACCGCTTCATGGAGCCGGACGAATTGGCTCCGGAGGAGCGTTGGGATCGCATCGTCGAACTGCTGGCGATCATGGCGATGCCCGATACGCCTACGCCGGTTTTGAATAGTCAAAACGACACTGCGCTATGATAAAATCTCCGATCATGGCCAACGAGAAAAAGCCCCTGAAGTGGGTCGCGATCTATACCCGCAAATCCACGGACGAGAACCTGGGCGGCGACTTCACGTCGCTGGACTCCCAGCGGGAGTATTGCCAGGCCTTCATCAAGAGCCGCGAGGCCGAAGGCTGGCGCGTCTTCCCCGTGGAATACAACGACCCGGGCTTCACGGGCGGGAACATGGACCGGCCGGGCCTCAAGCATCTCTTGTCGGATGCGCGGCAAGGCAAGTTCCAGGCCGTCGTCACCTACAAGTACGACCGCCTCAGCCGCAACACCAAGGACTTCCTGCACATCCTCGACATCTTCGACAAGCACGGGATCGTCTACGTCTCGGTCACGCAGCCCATCGACACCGGCTCGTCCGTCGGCCGCCTCATGCGCTCGATCCTGGTGGACTTCTCGCAGTTCGAGCGAGAGCTGATCAGCGAGCGCACGCGCGACAAGCGCGCGGCGATGGCGAAGAAAGGGAAATGGGCGGGCGGCCCGCCGGTCCTCGGCTACGACGCCGATGAGGAAACCAAGAAACTCCACATCAACGCGACCGAAGCCAAGCAGGTCCGGCTTCTCTACGAGACCTACCTCAAGACGAAGTCTCTGAGCAAGACAGCCATCCTCATCAACAAGCTTGGACTGCGGATGAAGAAATGGACGACGCGCAAAGGGAACGTCCACGGCGGACGACGCTTCAACAAGGGCAACCTGGATTACGTGCTCCGCAACCCGGTCTACATCGGCAAGATCAGCCACAAGGGCGAAGTGCACCAGGGCGAGCACAAGGGCATTGTGGAGCCGGCGGTCTACGAGCGCGTGCTCCGCATGCTCGCGGCCAACGGCAAGACGAACTCCTCGCCGAACCAGGACAAGCACAACTTCCTGCTTCGCGGCCTCGTGCGCTGCGGCGCGTGCGGCCAGCAGATGACGCCGAACTTCGCCTACTCGAAAGGGCGTAAGTATTTCTACTACAAGTGCGTCTCGGTCAATAAGCTGGACAAGACCGCCTGCCCAACCAAGAGCGCGCCCGCGCGCGAGTTGGAGCGCTTGGTCTTGGACCGCATCGCGTTCCTCGGCAAGCAGAAGAAAATCGTGGACGATGTCGTCGAACGGGCCCGGCAGATGACGGGCACGGAACTACCGGCCAAGAAGCAGGAGCGAGTGCGCCTCATCGCCGAGATCGGTCGGCAGGAGGCCGAGGTCGGCAACATCACCGCGATCCTCGCCGCTCAAGGTCCAACCGCGCCGCAATACCGCGCCCTCATGGACAAGCTCGGCGTGGTTCAAAGCCGCCGCGAGGAATTGGAGAAGCAGGTCCAGAAGCTGGACTGCGATGTCGTCGAGCTGGAGTCCCGACAGATCGACGCCGAGATCATCCGGCGCAACCTCGAAAGCTTCTCAGGCTTCTACACCAAGCTGACCCCGCCGCAGCAGAAGGAGCTTCTGGCGCTGCTCGTCGGCGAAGTCATCTACGACACGCAGGCGTCTAAAATAAAACTGACCTTGAGGCCTCTGCCGGACCTGGACTTCCAGGTGGCGGGCGACAAAGTCAGTTTTGATGAGCGTCTGAATTGGCTGCGGGACTAGGATTCGAACCTAGAAAAGCAGATTCAGAGTCTGCCGTGATACCATTTCACCATCCCGCAATCTTGGAGATATCTTAACAGATTTTCAGACGAGGGCAAAGCCGGCGAGCCGTGCCGCGTAGACGACCAGCACCAGCGCCAGCATCGCCCAGGCCGCGGCCGGGCGGCGCAAGACGGGCAGAAAGCCCTCGGAAAACCCCCGTCCGCGCGCCAAGTTGAGCCCGCCCCACGCCATCCACGCGGACCACAGGAAAAACAGCGGCGCGCCCAGAAGATGCGCGCGAAACGAGGCCGCCCAGTCTCCGCGCATCGCGTAGACCACCGCGTGCCCCATCCCGCAGCCCGGACAATCCCGCCCGGTCAGGAGCTTGAACGGACACAGCGTGAAGCCCGCCGGCGGCAGGCCCCAGGCGGCCTGCGCGGCAAGCGCCGCGTAGGCCACGGCGGCGACGGCAGGAAAAGAAATGCCGCGCTTCATGAGATCAGCTTGTTGAACTCGTGCTGGTAGACCGCGTCGGCGATCACCGTCAGCCCAAACACGGACAGCGCCAGGCCGACGGCGCCCAAGTTCGGGCTCGCCGCTCCGCCGCGCAGCGAGAGCCACGACTGCAGGTCGCGGCCCATCCGGTATTCGTAGTAGATGTGGTAGAGCCCGCAGGTCACCGCCGTCAGAAGGAGCCATTTGACGAAGTCGTACTCGCGCCGGCCGAGCAGCGCGTTCATCGCCTCCATCTGCCGGTAGTTCCAGTAGATGTTGTAGAGCCCGCACGACAGCACGGAAAAGAGGATGCCCAACGCCACGTCGATCCGGTACTCGGCCGACAGCGGCGCCGCTTCGCTCAAGGCTGAGCGGCCACCGCGGCCTGCGCCTGGTGGTAGCTCTGGATCGCGGCCCAGGCCTGCTCGGCCGTCTCCGCGTAGGTGAACAGCGACAAGTCCTCGTGGGAGATCAGGCCCATGTGGTCAAACTCGGAGAAGTCCAGGATTTTTTTCCAGTAGGAGCGCCGCCCGATCAGCACGATCGGCGCGCGCGGCATTTTGCCCGTCTGCATCAAAGTCAGCACCTCAAAGAGCTCGTCCATCGTCCCGAAGCCCCCGGGGAAGTAGACCAGCCCCATCGCGCCCCGGCGCAGCGCCATTTTGCGCGTGGCGAAATTCTGGAAGGAGAACTCCAGGCCCGGCGTCGCATAGGGGTTGGCGTTCTGCTCGTAAGGGAGAACGATGTTGAAGCCGACGCTTGGACCGCCCGCCTCGAAGGCGCCGCGGTTGGCCGCCTCCATGATGCCGGGCCCGCCCCCGGTCACCATCGCCACCCGCCCGCCGCCCTCGCGCGCGACCAGAGCTCCCAAATCGCGCGCGACCTGGTAGTAGCGGGACATGAACACCGCCTCGCGCGCCGCGGCCAGGCGCTTGCGCGCGGCGAGGTCGGACGGGTGCGCGCCGAGCTCGGCCTCCAGTTGAGCCAGAGCCGCGCGCGCTTTCTCGGGGGAGGGGATGCGCGCCGAGCCGTAGGCCGTCACGATCGCGCGGATGCCGCGCTCGCGCAGCATCCGCGTGGGCTCCTCGACTTCGCGCCGCATCTCCTCGGCCGCGGGAACCACGGCGCGCTCGAGAGCGGCCGGAACCAGCGCCAAGCGTGGCGCTCGACCCGCGGCCGGCGCGAAAGGCGCTTCGGCGCGAGAGAGCCGGAACTCGCCGTCGACTCCGCGCGCGTAGGTCTGCCACGCGCCGCCGTTGAACGCGTAGACATGGGAGAAGCCCACGCGCTCGGCGCGCGCCTTCGCGGCCGCGATCCCGGCCTCCACGCGCTCGACCGGGATCTCGCGGCCGATCACGTCCAGCACCACCGCCCCCAAGCCCAGACCGTGGCGCTGCGCGTGGGCCAGGAGTTGAGCGTTGGCGTGCGCGACTTGCACGGCCACGTCGCCGGAGTGAACGCTCTTCATCTCCATGGGCACGCCGCGCACGATCAAGTCCGGCGTGGCCCCTGCCTCGCGCACCAGCACCTGCAAGTCGCGCGTGACCTCCTGGATGCGGCGGATCGTGTCGACCTCGTGCGCCTGAAGCTCCGGCACGCGCGCCGCGTTGGCCGGATTGCGCGACAGGTCCAGGCCCATGAAGCGCCCGCCGCGCGCGTCGTGATAGACGAAGATGTCCAGCGGCAGCATCGAAGACAGGTGCGCGCGCAATTCGTCATGCAGGGCCGCGGAGTTGCCCAAATTCGGGATCACGTCCACGTCGGCCGGCGTGCTCAGCGGCTGGACCGTCACGCGCGTGACGCCCTGCGGGACCGAAGGCCGCGCGCCGGCGGGATCGACGAGCTCGGCGCGGTCGGCGGAACCGTCGAACTCCCGCGCGCCGGGAAGACGCGAGCCGTCTCCCAAAAGAACGGCCAAGTCCTTGAGACTGCGCAGCACCGCCGGCGCGCCGGAGGCCTGAGGCGGCTGCGCCGCGAAAGCCTCGGCGTGCGCCGACGCCGCGTTCGCGGAGGGCGCCGCGGACGCGGCGGACGCCGAGGGCGTCGCCTGCGCCGCGGAGATCGACGGGGCGGCCGCGACGGCGGCGGGCGCGGCTTGCGGCGCGTCGTAGGCACCGGCGATCGCCGACGCGGGCAGAGCGGGAAGGGCCGCGGGCGCGGCCGGAACAGGCGTCGCGGCGCTCGGCGCCGAAACGGCGGCGCCCAAAGACGACGGCGCCGCGACCGATGGCAACGACGGCAGCACGAGTCCGGCGACCGACGACGCGCCCGCCGCCGACGGCGCCAGCGGCGCGGAAACGGCGGCTTCGGGCACGGCGCGGATGTCCTGGGCGCGAGCGGACGCAAGACACGCCGCCGCCAGCCACAACGCCGCCAAGACGCGCTTCATGAGGAGGATGTTAGCCGGATGCGCCGCGCTCCGCCTGGGCCTTTGGTCCCGGCCCCGCGCGGACAATAAGCCCACGGCCGGCGCTCATTGACAGCCGCGAGATGCGGCCTTAAACTATGGGTAGGAGCCCCCCTTGTCCCGGCGATTGAGCGTCGCACTGTTGGCCGTCACGGCCGTCCTGGCCGCCGCCGCTCGCGGCGAGGATCGCGCGACGGCCTCGTCAAACGGCACTCTCCCCGCGGCGCAAGACGAGGACCACGGCGGCCGCCTCTTCGACGGTAGCGTCGTGAATGCTCGCGCCGTCGCCGCGCCGCCCGAGGATGGGATTTTCAAAACCGCGGCGCCGCGCTCTCCGGCGCTTTCCGCCGCGCCGGGAGAAATCTCGGATCTCAAATCGGCCGCGCCGCCCGCGCCGTCCGCGGCCCGCTTCGACCCCCTCCAAATCGGCGTGCTGAACTTCCTGGGCGCGGCGGCCGCAGACCTCGGGATTAAGACTCCGCTCGCCAAACCCGTTCCCGAACCCAGCATCGGGAAAATGGACCTCGGTCCGCTGACTTTCGTGCGCAAAAACGCCGGAGCCGATTCCGGGGCGAGCGTCGGCAAGCCCGTCACCGTCCCGAATAAGGAAGTTCTCCTGCACTACGCGGTGCCCGCCGCCGCCCGCACCGGGCCGCCCCGTGTTTTTTCCGTCGATCAGAGCCTGCTGGCGCGGCTTCAATTCTGGAAGCCCGAATATTCCGTCAGCCCTGAAGACGTGGAACAGGGCGACCTTGGAGACTGCTACCTTTTGGCGTCCCTGGCCGAGATCGCCCGCCAGCAGCCGGACACCCTCCTTCAAATGGTCTTGTCGCTCGACGACGACCCCGCGCGCACCTGGGTCAAATTCTGGATGGGCAGCCCCCCCGCGGCGAAGCTCGTCGGCCCGCTCGACGACAAGTTCCCGGTCTACCAGTCCGGAATCCTGCTGCCCGACGGCAAAAAAATGGGCGGACGCGCCGTCTTCGCCCGCCCGACCGGCGCGCAGAAGCCGCTGTGGCCGCTCATCGTCGAGAAGGCCTACACCATCGCCTTCCGAAAGGACGCCTACGCCCAAACCGACACCGGCGGCGTGGCCTCGCAGACGATGACCCATCTCACCGGCCTGCCAAGCACGCGCTTCGAGATCGACCCCGGCCAGCCGAACTACCGCCCCGTCTCCTTCGACGACTTGGCTCGCTGGAACGCCGCGCGCCTGCCCATCGTCATCGGCACCAAGAACAAGCCGTCCAAAGGCTGCGCGAAAGCCGCCGCCGAGCCGGGCTCGATGTGCCGCGACCCTCTGTATTTCGGCTTGGACGCATGCTCGGACGGCGACCGCGACCCCGCGTGCGCCTCCTTCCGGAAAGACAAGGACATCCCGCACTTGGTGGACGGGCACTACTACTGGCTCAAGGGGCTTGACGCCTCCACGCGCTCGATCACGCTGGGCAACCCCTGGGGCGGCACGAGCCCGGAGGTGACTTGGCCCTGGGAGCGCTTCAAGCTCTCCCTCGATGACGTGGACGTCAACGGAATCTCCGATGGCCGATGACCGCCGTCGGCGCCGCGCCGCGCTGGCCGCCGCGCTGGCCGCCGCGCTGGCCGCCGCGCTGGCCGCCTGCGGCCGTTCCCCGCGTGGCGCAGCCTCGTCGCCGACCGCCGCCCCTTTCGCCGTCTCCGTGGTGGAGTCGGGCCAACTCGACTTGGGGAGCGTCGCCGTCGGAGTCGGCTACGTCGGCGACGGCAGCTACCTCGACGAAGACGGCAAGCGTCTGAACGGAAAGCACGCCCAGGTGCAGATCTCCGTGCCCGGCGCCGCGCCCCGCTTTTTCCAGCGAAACCTCCGGGAAGGCCAGCACATGGACGCCGGCGGCTTCACGATCACGGCGCAAAGAATCATCAACGGCGACCCTCGCGGACGGGTGGTGTTCGTCTTTTCCCCCGCCGCGCCCGTCCGCCCCTGACGCCGCGCCGCGCGCGTGGACGGCGCGCGCGAAGATTTGATACATTGTCTCCCGGCGACCCCATCCTCGACGGGAGGTGCGTAAATGGCTTTCTTCATCGGACGCGACCGTGAGGCCCGCAGGGCCTACGGATTCGACGAGATCGCGCTGGTACCGGGCGATGTGACCGTCAATCCCGACGAGGTCGACACGACCCTCCAGCTCGGCCAAGTCAAGCTCGAAATCCCGTTTCTGGCCTCCGCGATGGACGGCGTCGTCGACACGGAATTCGCCATCGCGATGGGCAAGCTCGGCGGCCTGGGCGTGCTCAACCTCGACGGCATCAACACCCGCTACGAGAAGCCCCGCGAGATCGTCAGCCAAATCGCCGGCGCCACGCCCGACGAGGCCACGCGCCTGGTCCAGGACCTCTACCGCCCCCCGGTCAAGGAGGACCTGATCGCCGAGCGCATCAAGCAGATCAAGAAGGCCAAGGTTCCCTGCGCCGTGTCGACGATCCCGCAAAACGCCGAGAAATACGGCAAGATCGCCGAGGCCGCCGGCGCCGACCTCTTCGTGGTCCAGTCCACGGTCACCACGGTCCGCCACAAAGCCACCAAGTATAAGCCCTTCGACGTGGCCGCCTTCTGCAAGAAGCTCAAGATTCCCGTCGTCATCGGCAACTGCGTCACCTACACCGTCGCCTCGGAGCTCATGGACGCGGGCGTGGCCGGGCTCTTGATCGGCGTGGGACCGGGAGCGGCGTGCACCTCGCGCGGGGTGCTCGGCATCGGCGTGCCGCAGGTCACCGCCACCGTCGACTGCGCCGCGGCGCGCGACTACTACCACAAGCGCACCGGCCGCTACGTGCCCATCATCACCGACGGAGGAATGTCCACCGGCGGCGACATCTGCAAGGCCATCGCGGCCGGCTCCGACGGCGTCATGGTCGGCTCGGCTTTCGCCCGCGCCAAGGAAGCGCCCGGCCAGGGCTTTCACTGGGGCATGGCCACGCCGCACGCCAATCTCCCGCGCGGCACGCGCATCCAGGTGGGCGTCACCGGCAGCCTTGAGGAAATCCTCTACGGCCCCTCGCGCCTGGACGACGGCTCGCAAAACCTCGTCGGAGCCCTGCGCACCTGCATGGGCACCGTGGGCGCCATGAACATCCGCGAGATGCAGACCACCGAAATCGTCATCGCCCCGGCCATCAAGACCGAGGGCAAGATCTTCCAGAAGGCCCAGCGCATCGGAATGGGCAAGGGATGAGCGTCGCCGCAGTCGCCGCCGACAAGATTCTCATCCTCGACTTCGGCAGCCAATACACCCAGCTCATCGCGCGCCGCCTGCGCGAGCTCGAAGTCTACTGCGAGATTCTGCCCTACAAGGCGTCCCGGTCCCGGATCGAGGCG